>JBQCJR010000076.1:0-3635 GCA_051952595.1 Kofleriaceae bacterium | reverse complement strand
GATCAGCCCGAGCACGCCGTCGTCGTCGTCGGGGAGGCCGACGCTGCCGGCGAGCGCGTCGTTCCACGCGCGATCGAGCTCGGCGCTTGACGGCGCGGCCGGTGGTGGCGCCACGGGCGGCGCGGCGGGCTGCGTCGTCGTCGCGTGTGCGATCGCGCCGCTCGCGATGCACGCCTCGTGGAGCTCGCGGAACTTGGACAGCGCGTGGCGCGCGCGGAACAGCGTGACCGCCTCGACCTGCTCGCGGGTGAACGGATAGATCGGATCGTCGTCCTGGATCGCGACGTCGAACGCGCCGTACAGGTGATCGAGCCGGCGCACCAGCATCTGCTCGATCTCGTCGCGCTGGCGCTGGCTGGACAGCCGGACCGGCGTGGGATCGCGCTCGAGCCGGTCGATCAGCGACTGCGACAGGTGGCCGCGCAGCGCGCTGTACACGTCGTCCAGGCACGACATCACGACGATCGCCGAGGGCACCGAGTCGGCGATCCCGCGCAGCACGTCGATCGCCTGCTGCAGCCGCACCACGGTCTTGCCGTCGGGCACGGCGTCCTCGACCTGATCGACGAGCAGCACCAGCGACGCGAGCTGGAGCTCGTACGCGATCGAGCCGAGCTGGCGGATCGTGCGCATCGGATCCTCGGGCTGATCGCGCGGCGACAGCCCGCCGAGCAGGCGCTGCTCGTAGCCGGAGAGCGGCTCGCAGCGCAGGAACCGGATCACCCGGCGCTGGAGCGCGGCGTCGCGTCGCTGGAGCAGCAGCAGGGCGTGCACGAGGTCCGACTCGAGGTGGCCGAGCCCCTCGGTGCGCAGGATCCGATCGACGATCCTGCCCACCAGCTCGTCGAGCTGATCGCCCTCGAGCTCGTCGCCGCGCAGTCGCTCGAGCTGTTCGCGCGGCACGTCGGCGCGGCCCTCGGCGAGCCCGTCCGAGAGGTAGAGCAGGCCGGACTCGCCGAACACCGGCGCGTCGTACGGCCGCTCGAGCGAGTCGATCAGGTTGCGCAGCACGTAGCGCGCGTAGTCGCCGACCTCCGAGGTCATCTGGAGGTAGCCGACGTAGCCGAGCCGCTGCGAGTGGACCTGGTGGCGGAGCGCGCGCAAGAGGTGGGTCTTGCCCGCGCCGGACTCGCCGAGGATCAGCAGGGTGCGGCCGTGCCCGTGCTGGTGCTGCTCGGGCGTGGTCGCGCGGACCAGCAGGCGGTGGAACACCTCGCGGGCCTCGGCGTGGATCGACTCGACATCGAACGGATCGCGCTCGTGGATCTGCGACCCGTGCGCCACCGAGGAGAACACCTCGGGCGCGTCGTGGCGGCAGAACGCGATCGCGCGTGGATCCTGGCCGGTGGGCGGCGGCGGCTCGAACAGATCGCGGAGCTTGCGCCGCGCCTCGCGCTCGACCTTGGTGGAGCGCCCGCCGAACACCGCGTCCATCACGCGCGCGAGCATCCGCTCGAGATCGCGCAGCGGCGACGCGTTGCGGGTGTGGTGCTCGACGTGGCGCGCGAGGTGGAGGCCGCGCCAGGTGGTCGCGCTCGCGTAGCCGAACGCGCCGGCGTCGTGGCGGTGGGCGAGCAGGAACCGCCGCACGTCGTCGGGCGTGGTCGCCCCGTCGTCGAACGACTCGTAGCGCGGGAGCACCTGGAAGTACTTGGGCGCGGCGACCGCGACCAGCTCGCTGACCCGCGCGAGCTCGTCGCGCTCGATCCGGCCGTCTGCCTCGATCGCGAGGTGCGCGACCCGCAGGCAGTCGTCGAGCAGCGCGAGCTGGGCGAGCACCGGCAGCCCCACCGCCGCGTGCGCGAGCCCGGCGCGCAGCTTCGCGAGCGCCTCGGCGCGCACGGCGTCGCGCAGCGAGCGATCGATCGCCTGGGTGACGCGGGTGAGCCACGCCGCGAGCTCGGTCGAATCGAGATGGGTGAGCTGAGTCACGATGACGCCTCCCGGACGATGAAGTGAAAGCTCGCGCCGTCGGTGACCGTCTCCGATGCGGCGACCAGCTCGGGATCCATGGCCGCCACCAGATCGGCGCGCGCGAGCGAGAGGTCGCCCGCGCGGTGTGCGACCACCAGCTGCCGCTTGAACTCGGCGAGCGGCAGATCGACCCACCGGGCGTGGCGGCACAGCTCCCTCCACACCGACGCGATGAACACCTTGCGGTCGCCGAACACGCCGTGGTGGGTCGCGCTCGCGGCCTCGCGGACCTCGCGCGCGAACGGTGGGGGACTGGCGAGCTCGTGCCCGGTCAGCCACCGGCAGACCAGCGCGTCCCGCAGCACGCGCAGATCCGGCCGCGCCGCGCCGAGCGCGCGCGCGGCGAGCTGGCGGACCAGCCGGTCGGGTGGGCCGGCCTCGCAGCCGAGCTCGCGCTGGGCGAACAGCGCGCGGATCTCCGGCGGGCAGCGCTTCGGTGCGCCGGCGAGCCCGAGGCCGCGCCACGCGAGCGCGTCGCACAGCGCGGACGTCGACATCGGCGGCCCGGCGGTCCACAGCCCGAGCGCGCGGCCGGCGATCGCGGCGGCCCACGCGTCGCGGCCGATCAGGCGGCTCAGCGCGCGCGCGTCGTCGGGCGCGATCGCGAGGCCGAGCGCGGGTAGCACGCGATCCGTGAGCTGGCGCCAGCTGCGCGCGGCGTGGCGGCCGATCGCGCGCGCGAGCTGGTCCGGATCGCGCAGCCGGTGATCGGCGTCGAGCACGTCGCGCGCGCGCAGCGCGGAGACCACGTCCTCGAGCCACGCGCTCCACGCGCCCGACGTCATCGTGGGAGGCGTGTACCGCCAGAGCGGCTTGACGAGCTCGCTCGACGAGCTCGCTCGACGAGTCGCGTGGGCGCGCGCGATCACCAGCGCCTCGACCCGCCCATCCACCGCGTCTGCGATCCCACCGTGCGTCACTGCGAGCGAACATCTCGCAGGCGCCGCCGTCGAGCAAGCGATCTGCTCTCGGCGAACGCCCGGCGCGCCACGCGCCATCCGGACCACTCCGAGGTGCGTTTGCATCGCGGCATACGCTGGCGCACCGTCGAGACGTTCGTGCGTGCGGCGCTCGGAGAAACGTGCTCTCTCTCGGCGTGCTCGCGGACAACCACGCTCGGGCCGCCGCAGTCAGAGGGCCGATGTCGCGTCCTCGGGGATGCTCGCGGCGATGACCCGCGCGCGCTGGTGGATCCTCGCCTTCGCGCTCGTGGGCAGCGTCGGCTGGCTGGTGGTGCGCACCGTGATGCCCGAGATCATCGCGCGCGAGCTACGCGCCACGCTCGCGGATCGGGGATTCCCGCGCGCGCGGTTCCATGTCGCGAGCGCGGGGCTGTCGCACGTCCGGCTCTCGGACGTCGTGCTCGACGATGGGCTGGCGCTCGGCGAGGTCGCGATCGACGGCGGGCTCGCGATGTGGTGGACGCAGGTCGCCGATCGGATCGAGGTCCGCGGCGCGCGGCTCGACGGTGCGGCGCTCGCGCGCGCGGCGCGGGCGCGGGGCGGCGCGGGCGCGGGGGAGATCCTGTCGAACAGCGCGTCGCTGCCGGTCGATCGGATCGTCGTGCGCGACGCCGAGGTCGCCATCGACGCGGCGCGGATCGCGGTCGCCGGGCAGATCTCGCTGCGCGACCGCTCGCTCGAGCTCACCGGATCGCTCGA
>JBQCJR010000075.1:0-8048 GCA_051952595.1 Kofleriaceae bacterium | reverse complement strand
ATTCCATCACCCAGTTGGTCTCCCAGGTCGCGCCGTCGCGGGAGAACGCCTGCTCCCAGCGCGCGCGGTCCGGGCCGAGCTTGGTCCAGGTGAACCGCACGTCGACCGGCGCGCCGGCATCCTCGTCGCTGCCGTAGAACTCGCCGCGATCCCCGGTGAACCCGCCGTGGACCGGCGGGAACAGCACGCCCGACTTGCTGTTGATCCAGTAGATCGCCCAGCGCCGCTGCGCGACGTCGAACACCCGCAGCGACATGCCGGAGAAGCCCAGGGTCGGGAACTCGGCCTCGTCGACGTTGACCACGCCCCCCATCCACAGCTCGCAGCGCTGCACGCTCGGGAACTCGTGCCAATCCTCGGCGTTCGCGAACCGCGTCGCGAGTCGCCGGTTCACCACCTCCCAGTGGCCGGCGAGGAAATCGAAATCGTGGACGTCTCCGGTCGGAAGCGCAGCGATCGGCATCGCCGCACGATACCGCTCAGGGCAGGGGCTTGGCGCTCGACTTCGCGAGCTTCGCGGCGCCGCGGTACGACGGCAGCTGCGGGATCGTGACCTCCGCGCCGCTGGACGTCTTCACCTTCGCCCACTGGATCGAGTCGCCGTCGAGGTAGGCGATCTCGAGCACCGCGTAAGTCGGGGCGGCGGGCAGCTGCGGCGGGGTGCCGTAGTTGTGCCAGCCCTTGAGCGGCAGCGCGATCTCGGCGTGGCCCTCGCGCACCGCGCCGGGGTCGAGCGCCTCGGCGGCGGGCGGATGATCGAACTGGGTCGTCCCGGTGCGCACGACGCCGCGCACGAACCGCACGGTGTCGGGCGCGTCGCCGGCGGTCACGATCACGCGATCGGGGACCAGGTCGATCTTGCCGGCCCGGTGCTCGATCAGCTGGTCGGCGATGAACAGCTTGCGGCCGGACGTGTTGCGCAACCGGTACGCGAGCTGGAGCCGCGATCCGTCCGGTGCCTTGGTCAGCGTCCAGTCGAGGTCGACGTCGGGCTTCTGCGCGGTCATGGGCATCTTCGTCGGCGGAGCCGCCGGCACCGTGCGAGGCGCCCTGGCCTCGATGGGCTCGGTCGCCTTGGCGGCCTCGGCGGCGGGTTGGTGATCACACGCCGAGACCAGGGCGGCCGCGGCGAGCAGGAGACAGCTAGGGATGGTGGTGGGGGTCGTGCTCGTGGCCATGTGGATCGCGACGTGTCGTGGTGCCTGGCGAGCCGCCCCCGTCCGGCGGAGGTGCGGGGAGGCCGTGGTAGAAGTAGGTGCTCCGGTCCGGCATCGTATCGTCACCGGCCCGCTCGCCGTAATTCGTTGCACCGATCGCCCGGCGGGCGGTGCGGTACGCGTTCTCGCTGACAGGTTCCCGGGCATAGACGCCGAGGCCGGCAGCGCGGTGCTCGCTGCGGTCGACGTTTTGATCGTAGGCCACGCCGTCTCCATCCGCACCGGCTTGAGTCGGGTCCATGGTGCCGTACGTCTGATCCATCGAGTGAACGAGCTCGTGATAGAGGAGCACGTCGCTCCGCCACGGCAGCCAGCGATCCTGCGTCAGATCCGCGTCGGCAGGTGCGATCGACTGGCCCGGATTCATCCGGACTCGCGAATCGACGCCCACGCCCGCCGTTCCGTCGGTGTTGCGATACGCGTGCGACCCATCGCCGTCGGGCGCGGCGTAGCCGTTGCCGTTGTCGCGGCCGAGCGACGCGTCGTAGTCGCCCGCCGCGTTCTGATGGAACAGCGGGCTCAGCGTCGTCGTGCGATCGCTCGGCTGGTGAGCGAGCCGGTCGATCAGCGTGCGTCCGCCGGAGGTCTGCAGGATCGACGCGAGGTCGTTCATCGATCCGGTGCGGAACGCCGCGGCCTCGGCGTCCTCGAGCCCCTCGGTATTGAAGTGGATATCGGTGCGGTCGCGCCGGATGTCGCTGTAGGTCCGCGCGATCTCCTGGAACTGCTCCTGGGTGACCTGGTTCTCGGCGGTGGTCGCCGCCCCCGGGCGGACGACCTGGAACCGATCGGCCAGCTCGCGCTGGGCGCGCTGGCGATCGATCATGCCTGCCGGATCGAGCAGGCCGGACAGCCCCTCCTGGGACAGCCCATGGCCGAGATCCCCGAGGAACTGCCCGACGGGCGATTGCGGAGGTGCGGTCAGGCCCCCGGCCTGGACCGGGCTCGTCGACCCGCTGGGGAGCGCCTCGGGATCAGGGTGGACGATCGCGTCGAACGCGCCGTGGATCGTGCTGCGGATATGATCGAACATGAGACCTCCCGCGGTGGAGACTGCAACTGCTCGATGGCACCGGGTTCTACGTGGACCTGGTCGCGAGCTTCCCACGCTCTGCGCCAACGGCGCCAACCCTCCCGCGTCCGAACGCGCGTCGCATTCGAGGAATCTCGTCGGGACCCAGCCGATCGGCGATGGAGAAGTTCATGCCCGTGTCTTGACGGCCGCTTGGGGCCTACTTAGGTTGCGCAGCACACAAACGCGAATTCAGAGGAAAAGACGTCATGGGCAAGATCATTGGTATCGACCTGGGCACCACCAACTCCGTGGTCGCGATCATGGAAGGCAAGGAGCCGAAGGTCATTCCCAACGAGGAAGGCGCTCGCCTCACCCCGTCGGTAGTTGCCTTCGACGATAAGGGCGAGGTCCTCGTCGGCCAGATCGCCCGCCGTCAGGCAATCACGAACCCCGAGAACACGGTGTTCTCGTCGAAGCGGTTCATGGGTCGCAAGTTCAACGACCCGCTGATCCAGGACGAAGCCAAGCGCGTGCCGTACAAGATCGTCGCCGCGTCGAACGGCGACGTCGCGTTCGAGATCCGCGGCAAGCGCTACTCGCCGCCGGAGATCGGCGCGCGCGTCCTCATGAAGCTCAAGCGCGCCGCCGAGGAGTTCCTGGGCGAGCCGGTGACCGAGGCGGTCATCACCGTCCCGGCGTACTTCAACGATAGCCAGCGGCAGGCGACCAAGGACGCCGGCAAGATCGCCGGGCTCGAGGTCAAGCGCATCATCAACGAGCCCACCGCGGCCGCGCTCGCCTACGGTCTCGACAAGACCAAGGAGCAGCTGATCGCCGTGTTCGACATGGGCGGCGGCACGTTCGATATCTCGATCCTCGAGGTCGGCGACAAGGTCGTCGAGGTCGTGTCGACCAACGGCGACACCCACCTCGGCGGCGACGACATCGACAACCGGCTGATGGACTGGCTGGTCGCCGAGTTCAAGAAGGACACCGGGATCGACGTCGCCAAGGACAAGATGGTCCTCCAGCGGCTCAAGGAGGCCTCCGAGAAGGCCAAGATCGAGCTGTCGAGTGTCCAGGAGACCGAGATCAACCTGCCGTACCTCACCGCCGACGCGACCGGCCCGAAGCACCTGCTGAAGAAGCTGTCGCGCAGCAAGTTCGAGCAGATGATCGAGGACATCGTCGCCCGCGCGATGGAGCCGTGCAAGAAGGCGCTCGCGGACGCGAACAAGAAGGTCGGCGACATCCACGAGGTCGTGCTCGTGGGTGGCTCGACCCGCATCCCGATGGTCCAGGCCAAGGTCAAGGAGTTCTTCGGCCGCGAGCCGAACAAGAGCGTGAACGCCGATGAGGTCGTCGCGCTCGGTGCGGCGGTCCAGGGCGGCGTGCTCTCCGGCGACGTCAAGGACATCCTGCTCCTCGACGTCACCCCGCTCAGCCTCTCGATCGAGACGCTCGGCGGCGTGGCCACCACGCTGATCCCGCGCAACACCACGATCCCCACGCGCAAGAGCGAGACGTTCTCGACCGCGGCCGACAACCAGACCTCGGTCGAGGTCCACGTGACCCAGGGCGAGCGCCCGATGGCCAAGGACAACAAGACGCTCGGCAAGTTCCAGCTGACCGGCATCCCGCCGGCGCCGCGCGGCGTGCCGCAGATCGAGGTCACCTTCGACATCGACGCGAACGGCATCCTGAACGTCTCGGCCAAGGACAAGGCGACCAACGCCGAGCGCACGATCCGCATCGAGGCGTCGAGCGGTCTGTCCGACGCGGACATCAAGCGCGCCGTCGACGACGCGGCCAAGCACGAGGCGGAGGACCGCACGCGCAAGGAAGCGATCGAGGCCCGCAACCAGCTCGACACCCTGGTCTACGGCACCCGCAAGCTGGTGCAGGAGAACAGCGCCAAGCTGGGCGATGCCGACAAGCTGATGATCGAGGAAGAGCTCAAGTCCGCCGAGGAGGTGCTCGAGCGCAACCGCGATGCCGGCTCGCCCGACGAGCTCCGGAGCGCGTTCGAGAAGCTCCAGACCGCGGCGCACAAGCTCGCCGAGGCGATGTACAAGCAGGCGGGCGGCGAGGCACCGGCCGGTGAGCCGGGCGGCGAGGCGCCGAAGCAGGAGGACGTGATCGACGCCGAGTTCGAGGACAAGTCGTCGTAAGCGCGCGCCACGGCGCACGTGGTAGGGCCGAGCGTTCCGCGCTCGGCTCTTCGCGTTTTCGGAGGCTGCCTTACACCACCGCGCGCCGGCGACGCGCTGGCACGCGCGCCGATCAGACACTCGTTCGCGATCGCCGCCAGTCCGTGCATACTGACGAACGGTGCGTCGCATCGGCCTCGCGTTGTTGTTCGCGTCGTCGGCTGGAACGACAGCCTGCGCCGAGCTCGGCGTGGTGGGAGACGGCACCAGCATCTCGGTGGGCAAGCCGAGCCGCGGCCGGATCATCGACGGCGTGCGGCTGCCCGATACCGGCGAGGGCTTCTTCACCCGCGAGGTGTGGTCGACCCGCGGCAACCGCTACGGCACCGACGAGCTGGTCGATCTGATCACCGCGGTGTCGCGCCGGCTGCTGCCGCGGACCGGGCAGCGCCTGGTGGTCGCCGATCTCTCCGGGATGGGCGGCGGCGCGGCGCGGCTGTGGCACCGCTCGCACCAGAGCGGGCGCGATGTCGACCTGCTGTACTTCGTGCGGGACGCCGAGGGCAAGCCGACCGAGGCCGACGCGATGCGCAGGTTCAACCCGCGCGGCGTGGCGCGCGACGGCAGCGGGGTCACCGTCGACATCGAGCGCACCTGGCTGCTGGTCCGCGAGCTGGTCACCGCGCCCGAGGCGCCGGTGCAGTGGGTGTTCATGTACGAGCCGATCGCCGCGCGGGTGCTCGAGCACGCGATCGCGATCCACGAGCCGGAGCACCTGATCGCGCGGGCGCGCCGGGCGCTCAAGCAGCCGGGCGACAGCGCGCCGCACGACGACCACGTGCACGTCCGCGTGTACTGCTCGCGCGACGACCGCGCGTACGGCTGCGTCGACGTCGGGCCGATGGAGCTGCTCGCCGAGCGCGAGGCCGAGCTCGAAGCCTCGCCGCTCGCCGGGCTGTCGGTGGCCTCGGCCGCGACCGGTGGATCGGAGGGGGCGAGCCCGCCCGAGGCGCCCGGTCGAGCCGCGGCGATCGCCGGCGTGCCGATGCAGGCGGGCGGGGGAACGGGTGAATCCTCGGCGAGCGCCGCGGCGCCGGATCTCAACGCGCTCGGCCGGCTACTGCGGACACGGTCCTACCGGGTCGATCTTCGGCGCGGGCGCTGACTCGAACCGCGCGCCGGCGTCGATGGCCGCACCATCCGGCGGCGGCGGCGCGGCGGCGTCGATCGGCGCGGCGTCACTCGGTCCGGCGTCGGCCGGGGGCGGGGCAGCGCCGGGGCTGGTCGCGGAGCCGGCGGCGCTCGCGCCGCTGCCCTGGGCCTCTGTGGGCGCGGGCGTGGGCGTGGGGCGCACCGGGCCGGGCGCTGGGGGCGCCGCGTCGCCGACCCGCTGGAGCGTGCGCAGCGCGAGATCGAACGGCCGGACGTGCGCGGCGCGCGCTTCGTTCGAGGGCGCCGAGAGCACGAGGCTGACCGCGCGGTGCTCGGTCATCGCGACCGCCTGGCGGAGGAAGCGCTTGCCGTCGTCGTACTCGAACCACACCGAGGGCAGGCCGGCGGCCTGGTTCTCCTTGGGGCCCGGTTGCGCCGGCCCGACCCGCAGGCGCTGCGCCGCGAGCCGGGTCCGGAGCGCGCACGCATAACGCGCGGTCATCGAGTCCTGGAGGGTCCGGCACTCCACCGGCCACGAGCAGTACAGCCCGCGGGTGAACGCCTCGGAGGTGAGCACGATCTGGCCGGGCGGCTGGCTGCGCATCATCCACAGCAGCAGCCCCGGATAGCTCGGCTGATCGGTCGCGCGCCAGCCGCGTGGCACGACGATCCGGACGCCATCGGCGCTCGATTCGAACACCGAGCTCTCGAGGTCTGCTCGCGATTCTCCGACGAGAAACCGCGCGCCGGTGGCCAGCGCGGCGAGCGCAGCGAGCGGCGCGGCGATCTTCGCGATTCGACGTCGCATCGACGCTGAAGCTAGCCGGTTCGAGGCGGTCGACGCGAGCTGCTCTGGGTGTCGCGGACCTGAACAGGTTCGCAGGCAAAAACTTGATTACTCCTAGGGTTGTCTTGTTGACCGAGTACATTCACGCGAATATTGTGACGATACCTCGACGGGGATGGGTTCTTCCAAATTCCCTCGAAGGTAGATAGCGCTCGCAGGGCACCACGCACACCAGACGAACAGCACGCTCCTCGACGGAGTAGGGCTGCGTCGGTGTGCGAGCCGTGCGTGCGCTGTCGCGCTCGTCATCGAGGGGGATTCCGTTGTTCACGCGTCACAGAGGTTGGTCTTCGCAGTCGTCGTCGACGGGAACGGTCGTGCCGTTTCGCGCGCGTCGTCGGCCGGTGCTGCCCGACCTCGCGCATCGCCGCGATGACGAATCGCCCCGCGCGAGTGCTGCCGCGGCCACACCGGCGCGCGGTGGGCTGCTCAAGGAAGAAGACCTGCGTGCGATCGAGGGCGCCTACGCCGACGGGATCACCGCGGTGCAGATCGTCGACGTGTTCACCAGCCGCGGGATCAAGTTCTCCGAGGCGAGTTTCCGCAAGTACGTCCAGCAGGGCCTCTTGCCGCGCAGCAAGCGGGTCGGCCGCAAGGGCAAGCACCGCGGCTCGCTGGGCGTCTATCCCGCCAAGACCATCCGCCGGATCAACGCCGTCAAGCAGCTGATGGCCGACGGCTACACGATCGAGGAGATCCAGGGGCAGTTCCTGCTCTACACCGACCTCGTCGAGGGTGTGGCCGAGCACCTCACCGAGCTGTGGTCGAGGATCTCGGCCGACGTCGGCAAGCTCGATCCGGCCAACCGCAAGACGCTCGAGCGCGAGCTCGCCGAGGTGCGCCGCGATGGCGACCGCGTGGTCGAGCGTCTCGGCGACCTCACCCGCAAGGTCGCCGCACCACGCACCGACAGCCTGCGACTCGCCGGCGCCGCGGGGGGCGCCGAGGACCTGCTCTAGGCGGCCCTACGCCGCCACTACCACCACGAGGGAGATGCGATGAGCGACGACAGCCGTGACGACGAGGAGCTAGATCAGGAGATCGATCCGGAGCTCGAGGGGACGGAGCCGGCGGACGGCGACGAGACCAGCGACGACGGGATCGATGGGGAGCTCGACGAGGGGGGCGCGCCGGAGGTCAGCCGCAAGGTGCGGCGCCGCCGCCGGCGCACGCGGCCGCGGAGCAAGACGATCGCGATGAAGCGGCTCACCCGCGAGGAGCTGCGCGTCGGCGCGGCGATGTACCCGCCGGTCGATATCCCGCGCCCGACCCAGCGCGCCGAGTGCCGTGAAGAGATGCGGCCATGCCCGTGGGTGGCCTGCAAGCATCACCTCTACCTCGACATCAACCCCGAGACTGGCTCGATCAAGATCAACTTCCCGGACCTCGAGCCGTGGGAGCTCCAGCACACCTGCGCGCTCGATGTCGCCGAGCGCGGTGGGATCACGCTGGAGGAGGTCGGCGAGATCATGAACCTGACCCGCGAACGCATCCGCCAGGTCGAGGTCCGCGGTCTGCTCAAGCTGAAGATGGGCTCGCCGTCCCCCGACGAGCTCGGCGCCGAGCTGCTCGCCGGCAAGAAGATCGAGCTGAACTAGTGCACCGCGTCCGAAATAGGATCAATGCGATGGCGGTTTGGCTCAGACATGATGCGCCGACCTCGGTTG
>JBQCJR010000074.1:0-5196 GCA_051952595.1 Kofleriaceae bacterium | reverse complement strand
TCGTAGTCGTTGGTCGCGCCGATGGTGGTGCCGTTCACGACGCGCGTCGTGATCTCCTCGATCGGGTCACTCTCCTGGCAGGACTCGCTCGATCCGCCTGCCGCCGGGCACGACGTGTCCGCCGGGTAGTCGATGAACCCGTCGCCGTCGTTGTCGATGCCGTCGGCGCACTGCGGGCAGTTCGGGCCGGGGCACACCGTCTCCTCGGTGTTGTCCGCCGGCGAGCTGCAGCCCGGATCCATCGGGTAGTCGATCCGGCCGTCGCCGTTGTTGTCGATCCCGTCGGAGCACTGGGTCCGGCAGGTCCGCGCGCCCGGGGTGCCGTCGCACACGAACCCGGTCGCGCAGCTGAGCGCGCCAGCCGCGAACAGCGGGTGCTCGCAGCTACCGCCCGGGGCGACCTTGCCCGAGACGGTCATCGTGAAGCTGCCCGAGCCGGTGGTCCAGGCGTCCACGCTGATGAAGTACCGACCGGCCGCGAGGTTGGTGGTCGTCGTGGTGGGCGAGTCGGTGCAGGCCACCGGCGTGCCTCCACACGTCGAATCGAGGATCGACGTCACGCTGTCGAAGCTGCCCAGGTTGGTCAGCTCGACCTTGAACGACTGGAGCGCCGGGAGGTCGATCTGGTACAGCCGGTCCGGGCCCGGGCCGGCGGTCGAGGAGTTGCACGTCGGATCGTGGTCGTGGATCGCGCCGACCGTGGTGCCGGTGGTCACCGCCGCCACGATCTTCTCGATCGGCTCGCTGCTGGTGCACGCCTCGCTCACGCCGCTGGCGGCCTTGCACGTGGTGTCGTTCGGGTAGTCGGTCTGGCCGTCACCGTCGTTGTCCTGGCCGTCGGAGCACTCGGGGCAGTTCGCGCCGGCCGGGCAGTCATCTTCCTCGCTGCCATCGTTCGGAGAATCGCAGCCCGGATCCATCGGGTAGTCGGTCTTGCCGTCGCCGTCATCATCGAGGCCGTCCGAGCACACCGGCTTGGTGCAGATCTTCGTGGTGCCATTGACGGGGATCCGGCACTCGAGGCCCGGGCCGCAGTCGGTGTTCATCGCGCACGTGGCGCCCTGGCCAGCGAACTGCTCGACCGAGACCTTGTACGCCCCGGTCACCGAGGTGTCGTGGGATGCCACGATGATGTAGTGGACGCCGGCCGGCAGCGAAGCCGTCAGCTTCGACTTCCGGTTGCTCGTGGAGATGTCGTCGTGGCAGGCGATCTCGGAGTCGGGCGCCGAGCAGTTCGCGCCGCGGATATCGATCACCGTGTCGGCCATGGTCTCGGGGTAGTCGGTCGAGACCACGACCACCTTCGGCTCGGCGAGCACGAGCACGTAGCCGACCGACGGCGAGCCGGGGCCACCGCCGCACGGCGAGGTCACCGCGCCGGTGCTGGTGTTGTCGAGCACGCCGGTGTCGATGCCGCTGGGCGGCACCTGCTTGATGGTCATCGACGTGCCGCAGGCGTTCGGCATGTCGAAGAACTCGATCGGATCGGCCGCCGAGGTGCACCCCGGGTCCGCCGGGAAGTCGGTCTTGCCGTTGGCGTCGTCGTCGCGACCGTTCGCGCACTGCGGGCAGTTCGGCCCGTCCGGGCAGTCATCGGTCTCGCTGTCGGCGAGCGGCGAATCACAACCCGGGTCGTTCGGGAAGTCCTTCAGCCCGTCGCCGTCGTTGTCGCGGTTGTCACTGCACTGCGGCTTGGCAGGAGTGTCCTCGCTCTCATCGGTGTCGCTATCGCAACCGAGATCGTCGGGAAAATCGATATCGCCGTCGCCGTCGTTATCTATCCCGTCGGAGCATTGGGGCTTGGGGATCTCGGGGGCGTCTGGGCGCCCCTCGGGATTGTTGTTGTTATCCCCACAGCTGATGGCAGTGATAAGCAGGGCAGTGATAAGTACGCGCATCGATCCTCCAGCGTGGCGCACACTATCACGGGGTCCGGAGGACCTGGTGGGGATCGTCTCACAGGATGAAACGAACTCGGCACGCAGCTGTGGGCCGAGGCCCTACGTCACTGACACATGCCCGACATGCAGCTTGTTCCCGTCGGGCACACCAGCACGCCAGACGTGAACAGCGGTGACGTGCAGGCGGTGCCCGCGGCGACCGTCCCCTTCACGTTCAGCGTGAACGGGCCGTTGTTGTCGCCGGTGACCGGCTGGTACGAGTCGACGACGATCGCGTAGTTGCCGGCCGCGATGTCGGTCATGGTGATCATCGACAGGTAGCCATCGCCGGCGTCGTCGTCGCAGGCGAGCTCGGCGCCGCACTGCGCATCGCGCAGCGACAGCACGGTGTCGCTGATCGTCGAGTTGTTGGTGTCGATCACCAGGGTCGCCACCGGGACCGGCAGCTGGAGCGAGTACACGATGTCGTTGGCGGTGGTGCTCTGGCACGACTGGTCGTAGTTGTCGGCGATGCCGGCGAGCGTGCCGTTCGTGATCGGCGCGCTGATCACGCCGCCCATGTTCGGATCGATCGGGCAGAACACCTCGCTCGTCCCGCCGGCCGAGGAGCAACCGTAGTCCGCCGGGAAGTCGGTCATCATGTCGGAGTCGTCATCGGCGCCGTTCGAGCACACCGGGCAGCTCGCGCCCGGGCACACCGTGTCCTCGGAGGCGTCGTTCGGCGATGCGCAGCCCGGGTCGTTTGGATAGTCGACCTTGCCGTCGCCGTTGTTGTCGATCCCGTCGCTGCACTCGGCCGGCTGGCAGGTCTTCGCGCCGACCGGGCCCGTGCAGGCGTAGCCCGTGCCGCACTGGAACGCGCCAGAATCTGTCAGTGGGCTCTCGCACAGGCCGCCGTTCGGGATCTTGCCGCTGATGTCGAGCGTGAACTCGCCGGACCCCGAGCCCCAGCCATCGACGACCAGGTAGTAGACGCCGGCGGTCATGTTGGTGAGCTCGATCTCGCCCGGATCGCTGCACTCGATATCCACGCCGCCGCAGGTCGAGCCGTACAGCGCGGTCACCGCGTCGAAGTCCGAGTCGGTGTAGATGTTGAGCTCCGAGAGCGTCGGCAGCACCAGGCGGTAGGTCCGATCGGGCGCGGTCGAGCTCGACAGCGAGCAGGACGGCACGACGTCGTGGGTGGCGGTGTCGGTGTTGCCGGTCGTGATCGGCATGGTCAGCGTGGTCACCGGCTCGGTCGACGAGCAGCCCTCGCTGTTGTCCGAGGCGGCGCTGCAGGTGTTGTCGTCCGGGTAGTCGGTCGCGCCGTTCATGTCGTTGTCGATGCCATCGGAGCACTGCGGGCAGTTCGGCCCGTCGGGGCAGTCGTCCTCCTCGGTGTCGTCCGACGGCGACGTGCAGCCCGGATCGTCCGGGAAGTCGGTCTTGCCGTCGCTGTCGTCATCGGCGCCGTCGCTGCACACCGGCTTGCTGCACACCATCGCGGTCTGGCCGAGCGGGATGCGGCACACCAGGCCGGGGCCGCAGTCGCCGTTCGTCGTGCACGCGGTACCTTCGCCGGTGAGCTGCTGCACGCTCAGCGTGAACGCGCCGGACTGGGTAGCGTCGTAGCCCTCGACGATCACGTAGTACGTGCCCGGCTGCAGCGACACCGCGACGGTGGACTTCTCGTTGTCCTCGTCGACGTCGTCGCCACACGCCATGTGCGCGCTCTCCTCCTTGCACATCGCGCTGCGGATATCGATCACGGTGTCGAGCGCGGTGCCGGGGTGGTCGGTCGAGGCGACCACGACCTTGGGCGCGGTCAGCTGGATCGCGTACGCGATCGCCGCCGCGCCGCCGCCGCCGCCGCACGGCGAGGTGATCAGCGAGTAGCTCGTGCCGTCGAGCACGCCGGTGACCATGCCGCTGGCGGGCAGCTGCTCGACATCGAGGTTCGGGCCGCAGGCCGCGGCATTCTCGTCGAACTCGGTCTCGTCGCCGGCCGACGAGCAGCCGGGGTCGTTGGGATAGTCGGTCTTGCCATTGGCGTCATCGTCGACGCCGTTGCTGCACTGCGGGCAGCCGGGGCCGTCCGGGCAGTCGTCGGACTCGTCGTCCTCGAGCGCGCTCGAACAGCCGGGATCGAGGGGGAAGTCCATCTTGCCATCCCCGTCGTTGTCGCGACCGTCGTTGCACTGCGGGCGCACCTGGCCGTCCTCGTCATCGGAGCTGCTGCTGCTGCAGCCCGGATCGTCCGGGAAGTCGATCTTGCCGTCGCCATCGTTGTCGATGCCATCGGAGCAGGCGGGCGCAGGAGGGGCGTCGGGGAAGGTGTGGTTACCACCATCGTCCCCACAAGCTGCCAGCGCAGCGATCGACAAGAAGAACGCTCGGGAGGCTCGCATAGGTCGCTTGTATCGAGCGTCTGTGATCTGCGTCAACCCTTGGTTTCGACGGTGGGGACCGTCCCGCCTGTCAGTTGCGCACCGCCCGCGACCCCCGCGCCTCAGCCGACGTCGAAGAACAGGAACTTGAGGTAGCGGCCCTCGGGGAACGCCGGGAGCACTGGGTGGTCGGTCGCCGCACCGGCGGCGAGCCGCATCCGGATCGGCGGGACGCCGGCGATGCTCGCGACGACGTCGAGCAGGTCCGTCTCGGTGATGTGGCTCGAGCACGACGCCAGCGCGAACCGCCCGCCGGGCTCGACCACCGAGAGCGCGGCGGTCGCCAGCTTGCGATACGCCGACAGCGCCGACCCGCGCGCGCGCTCGCTCGGCGCGAAGCTCGGCGGGTCCACGATCACGAGGTCCCAGGTGCGCCGCTGCTTCTGGGCGCGCGCGAAGAACTCGAACGCGTCGCTCGCGACGAGCTCGTGTGCGTCGGCTGCGAGGCCGGTCAGCGCGAGGTTGCGCGCGAGCCCGGCGATCGCGGGCGCGGCGACGTCGACCGAGGTGACGTGGGTCGCGCCGCCGAGCGAGGCGTGCAGCGAGAACCCGCCGGTGTACGAGAACACGTTGAGCACCGACGCCGCGGCGGCGTGGCGTCGGATCGTGCGGCGGTTGTCGCGCTGGTCGAGGAAGAACCCGGTCTTCTGGCCGGCGCGCACGTCCACCGCGAAACGCGCGTCGTCCTCGGCGATCTCGATCTCGGCCGGCGGGTTGCCACGGATCGCCTCGGCGGTGCTGCGATCGCGGCGCTCGCCGCGCCGCCCCGCGTGGGCGAGCTCGACGCCGCCGCGCTCGAGCCCGGCGCGCCCGGCGTCGCGGGGGGCGCGCCAGACCGCGCCCACCGCGGGGCCATCGAACACCAC
>JBQCJR010000073.1:0-12775 GCA_051952595.1 Kofleriaceae bacterium | reverse complement strand
CAACGTGATCCGCATGCTGGTCAGCAACAAGACCGCGCGGGCCGCCGAGCGGTTCCTGCGCGGCACCATCGGGTTCCCTGCGCGCGCGTACCTGCTGCACGCCGCCAAGCACGAGAAGAACGCCTATCTGCGCAGCCAGGCGGCGCGGATCGGCCGCACGATTCGCTAGCGCGTCAGGTGGAACACCACCGCCGCGCCGTCGGGCGTGGCGATCACCGGCGACGGCGCGCCCGGAAAGCGGACCGAGGTCGAGGCGGCCAGGTAGGGCGACACGACCTGCTGGGCGATCGCGTCGCTGCCGTCGACGATCGCGGCGTGCTGGCCGGTCGCGTCGATCGGCGCGCCGACGTCGAACAGCTGGGCGCCGCGCGCGAACCGGTAGCTCGTACCGCCGTCGCCCTCGAGCACGATCGCGACGCCGCCGCGGCGGAGCAGCTGGTCGAGCGACGCCGCCCACGCCGCGCCGTTCAGCTCGGCGGTGGCAGGATCGCCGGTCTGCGCGTGGATCAGCACGACGTCCACGCCATCGAGCGAGATCGGCGCGTGGGGCAGGGCGACCGCGTGCCACGGCCGGCCGATCACCGGCATCACGTGTGCGATCGCCGCCATCGCGCCGCTGTGCGAGGCGTCGCTCGAGCTGCCGCGCCACGAGGCGACCGCGACGTCGTGGTGGACGCCGAGCGCGATCGCGTTGCCGAGCACGCGCGCCATCGCGCCGTGGTGCGTGGCGTAGTCGTGGCCGATCGCGATGACGTGACCGGGGAGCGCGCCGGCGCAGATCCCGGCGCTGCAGATCCCGCTCGGGCACACCACGCCGCACGCGCCGCAGTGCTGCGGATCCGCGCTGGTGTCGACGCAGGCGCCACTACACGCGATCTCCGGCGCCGTGCAGACCAACGCGTCGGGGGCATCGGGCGCGTCGGGCACCGCCGCGTCGGGGCCGTCGGGGCCGCCAGGACCTCCGGGGCCGTCGGGCGTTCCCTCGCGCGCCACGCACCGTCCCTCGACGTTCTGATAGCCGTCGTTGCACGGCGCGCTGACCAGCGAGTCGAAGCACCCGGCGAGCACGAGCAGCGCGAGCCAACCTCCGCGCCGGATCACCGGGCACCTCCGCGATCGATCACGAACTCGACCCGGCGATTGCGCTGGTGCGCGTGCTCCGTCCCGCCGGGATCGCGCGGCCGCGACCGGCCATAGCCGATCGTGTCGATCCGCGACTCGGCGAGCCCGAGCTGGACCATCACGCGGCGCACGCGCTCGGCGCGCAGCAGGCTGAGCTTCTCGTTGTACGCATCGGTGCCTCGCACGTCGGCGTGGCCCTCGATCGTGAGTCGCTGCCAGTCGGGGTGTTGCTGCCACAGCTTCGCGATCTCGGCGACGACCACGCGGCCGCGCGTGCGGACCCGCGCGCGATCGAGATCGAACAGCACCCGCTCGTCGAGGATGATCCGGTCGTTCTCGATCGCGATCTCCTCGGAGATCCGGCATCCGTCGAGCCGCTCGGCGCAGCTCTGCTCGCGCTCGACGACCCGATCGCGATCGCGGTCGAGCTCGGCGGCGCGCGCGGGAGCCTCGACGCGCGGCGCGATCTCCGGCGCGCTGCGCCGCACCGGTGGCACCACGCGCCGCTTGCCGAACCGGAGATCGATCCCCGCCAGCACGAGCGACGCGGTGCCGAACACGTCCATCTGGCCGCGGCTGATCACGCGCGCCACGCGCACGCTTGGGCCGATCTCGAGCGCGCCGAGCTCGAACATCCATCCGGCCCCGGCTTCCACGCTCGGCACGAGATCTCTCCCGGTGACCCCGGCGCCCCCCGCTAGCTCGGCCCAGCCCGATCCCAGGAGGAAGAACCGCAGCGCGAGCGTCCCGGTCGCGAGCCCGCCGAGCCCGGGATCCGCCAGGTGATCTGCAGGGGCAGGGCCATTGCGAAGCGCTCCGACCCGCATTCGGAGGCCCACCCCGACCCGCTGGTTGCTGGCGTAGACGCCGATCGCCGGCATCACGCCGGGGCGAAATGCGCCCCGCTGGGCTTCAGAAACCGCAATCGCTGCGGGGGTTTCGGCCACGTACCAGACATCGGCGCGGGCAGGGGAGGAGGCCAAGAGGAGGGCCAGCCAGGTGGCACGGCGTAGCGACCGCATGGGAGTATCCCTGGGTTCGACCGAGGCGGACCACGTTCAAGGTGTGCTGAAGGTGGGCGAGTCGGACCTTGACATGACGATGGGGATCCATAAGAGTTCGCCTCCGTTTCGAAACGCCCAGGATCCAGATGCCCACGATTAACCAGCTCGTCCGAAAGGGCCGTGAAAAGATTCGCCAGAAGAGCGCATCGCCGGCCTTGAAGCAGTGCCCGCAGAAGCGTGGCGTCTGCACCCGCGTCTACACCACCACGCCGAAGAAGCCGAACTCGGCGCTGCGCAAGGTTGCGCGCGTTCGACTGACGAACCACATGGAAGTCACGTCGTACATCCCGGGCGAGGGCCACAACCTGCAGGAGCACAGCGTCGTGTTGATTCGCGGCGGCCGTGTGAAGGACCTGCCAGGCGTTCGCTATCACATCATCCGCGGCACGCTCGACACCACCGGTGTCCAGAACCGCAAGCAGAGCCGTTCGAAGTACGGCGCCAAGCGTCCCAAGTAAGGAAGAACTGCGATGCCACGTAAAGGTGAAGTACCGAAGCGCAAGGTTCTCCCGGACCCGAAGTACACCGACGCTCCGTCGGACGTGCGCCGCCGCCTGACCAAGTTCGTCAACGTCGTCATGCGCGACGGCAAGAAGGCGGTCGCCGAGGGCATCGTCTACAAGGCGTTCGACATGGTCGCCGAGCGCGCGAAGGACGATCCGCTGAAGGTGTGGGACCGCGCGCTGTCGAACGTTCGCCCGCGCGTCGAGGTCAAGATCCGCCGCGTTGGTGGCTCGACGTACCAGGTCCCGGTCGACGTTCGCCCGGACCGCTCGCTGGCGCTCGGCATGCGCTGGCTGGTCGAGTACGCTCGCGACCGCAACGAGAAGACCATGATGGATCGCCTCGCGAACGAGATCGTCGACGCCGCCCAGAACCGCGGCAACGCCGTCAAGAAGCGCGAAGACGTCCACAAGATGGCCGACGCGAACAAGGCGTTCGCGCACTACCGCTGGTAACCCCAGCACGCTGCTGCTCTCTCTCTGATTCTAGGAGGCGAAGAAGGACCAATCGCGAAACCACGCGGGGCTCGGAAGGCGACGGTGAATGGATCACCGGGCGAACCAACGGGCTCGACAGGAGATGACCGCTGCACGCAACGTTGTGCAGACCTTCAGCTCCTCCTTCTTCGCCCCGCGGCGTTCGTTCCTTCTTTGAACACGCCGTGACCCGCTCCGTCGAGCATCGCTCCGTTCCACTCGCCCGGACCCGCAACATCGGGATCATGGCGCACGTCGACGCGGGCAAGACCACGACGACCGAGCGGATCCTGTTCTACTCGGGCGCCACGTCGCGGATCGGCGAGGTCGATGACGGCTCCGCGGTCACCGACTGGATGGCGCAGGAACAGGAGCGCGGCATCTCGATCACGTCCGCCGCGACGACGTTCGGGTGGGGCAGTCCCCGGCACGTCGTCAACCTGATCGATACGCCGGGCCACGTCGACTTCACGATGGAGGTCGAGCGGTCGCTGCGCGTGCTCGACGGTGCGATCGCCGTGTTCTGCGCGGTCGCCGGCGTCGAGTCGCAGAGCGAGACGGTGTGGCGCCAGGCGGACCGCTATCGCGTGCCGCGGCTGGCCTTCATCAATAAATGTGACCGCGAGGGCGCCGAGCCGGAGCGGGTGATGGCGGAGATGCGCACCCGCCTCGGCGCGACGCCGATCGCGATCCAGGTGCCGCTGTTCGCGCCACGCTCGTCGAAGAGCGGCGTGCTGATCGACTCGTTCCGCGCCGCCGGCGCGACGTTCGAGGGCGTGATCGACCTGGTCACGATGCGCGCGCGCACCTGGGATGCCGCGAGCTTCGGCGCCAAGTTCACCGACGGGCCGATCCCGCACTCGCACATGGCCCTCGCGAGCCGCGCCCGCGAGCAGATGATCGAAGCGATCTCCGAGCACGACGACGAGCTGATGGCCGCGTGGGTGTCGGGTCGCGAGGTCTCCCCCGAGGCGCTGCGCGCCGCGCTGCGCCGGGTGACCCTGTCGGGCCGCGGCGTGCCGACCCTGGTCGGCGCCGCGTTCAAGAACCAGGGCATCCACAACCTGCTCGACGCCGTGATCGACTACCTGCCGTCGCCGGCGGACGTCGATCATATCCGCGGTCGCGATCCCCAGGATCCGACGGCCGCGCCGTCGCTGACCCGCGCGATCGGCGACGAAGAGCCGCTCGCCGCGCTCGCGTTCAAGGTCCAGAACGACGGCCACGGCGGCCACTTCACGTTCGTCCGGGTGTACTCCGGCTGCCTCAAGGTCGGCGACGCGGTGCTCGACGCCGCCAAGGGCCACCTCGAGCAGATCGGCCGGCTGGTGCGCATGTTCGCGAACCACCGCGAGGACATCCGCCAGATCGAGGCCGGCATGATCGGCGCGGTGTTCCAGCCGTCGGGGACCGGCAAGCTCGCCACCGGCGACACGCTGTGCGATCCCCGGTTCCCGATCCTGCTCGATCCGATCGCGGTCCCGTCCGCGGTGATGGGCGTGGTGGTCGTACCGGAGACGGACGAGGACCACGCCAAGCTCGCCCACGCGCTCGAGCGGCTGGCGGTCGAGGACCCGTCATTCCGGGTCCGCACCGACCTCGAGTCCGGCCAGGTGGTGATCTCCGGGATGGGCGAGCTCCACCTAGAGATCGTCGTGGACCGGCTCCGCCGCGAGTTCGGCATCCGCGCCCGCATCGGCACCCCTCAGGTCGCCTACCGCGAGACGGTCACCCGCCGGGGCGAGGGCGAGAACAAGTTCATCCGGGTCGCCGGGGGCCCGGGCGGCCCGCGCGGCGAGTACGGCCACGTCCAGCTCGTCGTCGAGCCGACGGACCGCGGCGGTGGCTACATCTACGAGAACCGCGCCTCGACCAGCGAGATCCCTCAGGAGCACGCCCCGGCCGTCGAGGCGGGGGTCACCGAGGCCGTCGAGCGCGGCGTCCTGGCCGGCCATCCGATGACCGATCTCCGGGTCCAGGTCGTCGGGGGCAGCTATCACCCCGTCGATTCCAACAATTACGCGTTCAAGGTGGCCGGGTCCAAGGCCCTGGTCGCGGCGACCACCACGGCCGCCCCGACCCTGCTGGAACCAGTGATGTCCCTCGAGGTGACGACTCCCGACGAATACGTCGGGGAGGTCCTTGGCGATTTGCATGCCAGAAGGGGAAAAGTCACTGGAATTACCACACGACCTGGTGTACAGACCGTCGCCTGTTTCGTCCCGATGGCTTCGATGTTCGGTTATGCAACCGACCTCCGGTCCCGCACAAGAGGCCGCGCTACGTACGCAATGGAACTCGACCACTACGCTGAACTACCGCACCAGCTCCGAGACGACTTGATGTCTCGTCACGCTCGGGCCTGAACGTCCAAGAGGAGAACGTCCGTGTCGAAAGAGAAATTTGTTCGCAACAAGCCGCACGTCAACATCGGTACGATCGGCCACGTCGATCACGGTAAGACGACGCTGACCGCTGCGATCACCAAGGTCCAGGCGACGAAGGGCTTCGCGAAGTTCACGGGCTACGACCAGATCGACAAGGCGCCTGAGGAGAAGGCTCGCGGTATCACGATCTCGACGGCGCACGTCGAGTACGAGAGCGACAAGCGGCACTACGCGCACGTCGACTGCCCGGGCCACGCGGACTACATCAAGAATATGATCACGGGCGCCGCGCAGATGGACGGCGCGATCCTCGTGGTGTCGGCGCCGGACGGTCCGATGCCGCAGACCCGCGAGCACGTGCTGCTCGGCCGGCAGGTGAACGTGCCGGCGATCGTGGTGTACCTGAACAAGTGCGACATGATCGGCAAGGGCGACGAGGAGCTGCTCGACCTGGTCGAGATGGAGCTCCGCGAGCTGCTGTCGAAGAACGGCTACAACGGCGACGACACCCCGATCATCCGCGGGTCGGCGCTGAAGGCGCTCGAGGGCGAGGCGTCGGACTACGGCATGGCGTCGATCCAGAAGCTGATGGACGCGTGTGACTCGTTCATCCCGGAGCCGATCCGCGAGCTGGACAAGCCGTTCCTGATGCCGGTCGAGGACGTGTTCACGATCACCGGTCGTGGCACCGTGGTGACCGGCCGCATCGAGCGCGGCATCGTGAAGGTGGGCGACGAGCTCGAGATCGTTGGCCTGGGCGACACGCGCCAGACGACGTGCACGGGCGTCGAGATGTTCCGCAAGCTGCTGGACCAGGGCCAGGCTGGCGACAACGTCGGCGTGCTGCTGCGCGGCACGAAGCGCGAAGAGATCGAGCGCGGCATGGTGCTCTGCAAGAAGGGCACGATCCCGCCGCACAAGAAGTTCACCTGTGAGGTGTACGTCCTGAAGAAGGAAGAGGGCGGGCGGCACACGCCGTTCTTCAACGGCTACCGGCCGCAGTTCTACTTCCGCACGACGGACGTGACGGGCACGGTGACGCTGCCGGCTGGCACCGAGATGGTGATGCCGGGCGACAACATCAAGGTCGACGTCGAGCTGGTGTCGCCGATCGCGTGCGAAGAGGGTCTTCGGTTCGCGATCCGCGAGGGCGGCAAGACCGTCGGCGCCGGCGTGGTCACCAAGATCACCGAGTAGTCCACCACGTCGTGGACGGATAGGCCCTCCGGCAACGGAGGGCTTGTCGTTTTCGGCGGGATCTCCGCCGCTCCGAGGGATCGTTCCCGCTCTCGTTGTGGCGCTGGGTACTTGCCAGATGTTTTCAACTGGGGTACACGTCCGCTTCCGTCTGCACAGCAGAGGAGTACCTACACGAGATTCTAGCTAAGTCGCCGAGATTTCTAGGGGAGTAGCTCAATGGTAGAGCATCCGTCTCCAAAGCGGAGGGCTGCAGGTTCAAGTCCTGTCTCCCCTGCCACACCTTGATGAGAGCACCAAAGTAGGACGCCGTGGCCCAGCAAGAGAACGCACCGAATAAACCAGTCCACCTCATGTACCTGTGTGGGGCGGTCCTGCTGTTCTATTTGATGCAGTGGACGATCGACTGGGTCTGGGGGTACTTCGGCACGCCGCCGAGCGACTTCAACGTCGCGGTGCTCTCTGCAGTGGTCGCTGTCGTGGCAGGCATCGTTCTGTATCGCAACGACCGCGTGTACTCGCTCGCCAATGAAGTGGCAGGCGAGCTGAAGAAGGTCACGTGGCCGTCGGCGAAGGAAATCCGCACCGCGACGATGGTCGTGATCGTGATGGCCCTGGTGTCGGCCGTCATCCTCGGGCTGTTCGACTTTGTTTGGTCGAACCTGACGGAGCTGGTCTATGGATAATTCGACGGCACCCGAGCCGAACGACGGCGAGGGAACGACCGCCGAGCAAGGCGAGGACAGCGGGCAGGGCACTGCGCCGGCCGCTGCGCCGGTTGGCGAGAAGAAGTGGTACATCGTGCACACCTACTCGGGGCACGAGAACAAGGCGAAGCTGACGCTGCTCGAGCGCGTCCGCAACGCGAACCTCAACGACTACTTCGGCGACGTGCTGGTGCCGACGGAGAGCGTGATGGAGGTCGTGAAGGGCCAGCGCCGCACGACCACCCGCAAGTTCTTCCCGGGCTACATGTTCGTGCAGATGGTCCTCGACGACCGCACGTTCCACCTCGTCAAGAACACGCCCAAGATCACCGGCTTCCTCGGCGGCACCAAGCCGACGCCGGTTCCGGAGCGCGAGATCCACGGCGTGCAGACCAACATGACCGAGGGCAAGGCCAAGCCGAAGGCCCGCGTCATGTTCGAGGTCGGCGATTCGGTGCGCGTGGTCGAGGGGCCGTTCGTGAACTGTATGGCCACCGTCGAGGACGTGAAGTCGGACAAGCAGAAGGTGAAGGTCTCGCTGTCGATGTTCGGCCGCGCGACGTCGGTAGAGCTTGACTTCGCCCAGGTCGAGAAAGCATAAACACGCGCCGTTGTCGTCCCCCGACGACGACGGCTGGACGACGTTGAATCGAGAGCTGCCATGAAGAAGGTCACCGCCATTATCAAGCTGCAGTGCCCCGCCGGTAAGGCGAACCCTGCACCGCCCGTTGGTCCGGCGCTCGGACAGCACGGTTTGAACATCATGCAGTTCTGCAAGGAGTTCAACGCCCGCACCGCTCAGCAGGGTGATCTGATCATCCCGGTGCTGATCACGGCATACGCCGACCGCAGCTTCACCTTCATCACCAAGACGCCGCCCGCGTCGATCCTGCTCAAGAAGGCAGCGAAGGTCGACAAGGGCTCGGGCGAGCCGAACAAGTCCAAGATCGGCAAGGTGACCTCGAAGCAGGTCCGCGAGATCGCCGAGCTGAAGCTCCCCGATCTCAACACCACGAGCATCGACGCCGCGATCCGCTCGGTCGCTGGCACGGCGCGCTCGATGGGTCTCGACGTCGTCGACTGATTCGACGGCGCGCTCGCACGTTACTCGCTCGCAACGAAACCCGACCACCGCACCCTGGAAGCTCGTCGCTACGGGCGCTCGACCAGGCAGGAGTCTAGACATGGCTGGCAAGAAGTACGACAAGGCGATCGAAGGCTGGGACCGCAGCAAGAAGCACGCGGTCGCCGATGCGTGTGCGCTGATCGCGCGCACCAAGATCTCGACGAAGTGGGACGAGACGGTCGACGCCTCGGTCCGCCTGGGCGTCAACCCGAAGTACGCCGACCAGATGGTCCGCGGCTCGGTCGTGATGCCGGCCGGTACCGGCAAGACCAAGCGCGTGCTCGTCATCGCCAAGCCCGACAAGGCGCGCGAGGCGCTCGAGGCCGGCGCCGACTTCGCGGGCAGCGACGAGTACATCAAGAAGATCTCCGAGGAGAACTGGTTCGACTTCGACACCCTCGTCGCGACCCCGGACATGATGGTCGCCGTCGGTAAGATCGGACGCGTCCTCGGTCCCCGCGGCCTGATGCCGAACCCCAAGGTCGGCACCGTGACGGCTGATGTGACCAAGGCGGTCCGCGAGCTCAAGGCGGGCCGCGTCGAGTTCCGCGTCGAGAAGGCGGGCATCATCCAGACCCCGATCGGCAAGGCCTCGTTCAAGCCGGAGGCGCTCGCCCAGAACCTCGCCGCGCTGCTCGAGACGCTGATGAAGCTCAAGCCGGCGACCGCCAAGGGCACGTACATGAAGTCGGTGACGATCTCGACCACCCACGGCCCGGGCATCAAGGTCGACACCACGCCGTTCACGGCGGGTGGCGCGGTCGAGTGATTTCGCGTTCCATTCGCTCGCGAACGTGATACGAGGCTAGCCGCCGACCAACGAATCCACAGCAACACCCCGTCGAAGAAGCCGGCGACTGCCCCGCGCAGTCCGAAGCGTCCTGCGGAGACGAGAGGTTCGAGACGCGGCCCCCACCGGCCGCGACGAGTCGAAGCCCCTCGTTTCACCCAACGAGGGGCTTTGCTCTTTTCACCGTCGCTCGTCGTTTCAGGAGACCCCACATGGACAGAACACAGAAAGAGCAGGTGCTCGGCGAGATCAAGGAGGCGTTCCAGAACGTCTCCTCGGTCGTGATCGCCGACTACCGCGGCATCACGGTTCCCGTCGTCACCGCGATGCGCGACGACTTCCGCAAGCAGGGTTGCCACTACCGCGTGGTGAAGAACTCCCTCGTCAAGATCGCGGTCAAGGGCTCCTCGATGGAGCCGATCTCGCAGCTGATGGTCGGCACCACCGCCGTCATCTGGTCGAACGAGACCCCGCAGGCCCCGGCGCAGGTCGCGCTCAAGTGGGCCAAGGACGAGCCCAAGTTCAAGATCCTCGGCGGCTTCTTCGATGGCTCGCTGCTCGATCCCGCCGGCGTCGACGCTCTGTCGCGGATGCCGGGCAAGAACGAGATCCGCGCCTCGATGCTCATGACCCTCCTCGCTGCGCCGCAGAGCTTCGTCGCTCAGATCATCGCGGGGCCGCAGAACTTCGCTTACCTGCTCGACGCCCGCAAGCGTCAGCTCGAGGCCTAGCGCTCGCTAGGTCGAACTCGCCCTCATTTTTCAACCATCACGGTTCAGCAGACAGCTAAGGACAACGACCATGTCGATCTCTCAGGATGATGTCATCAACTACCTCTCGAACCTCTCGGTCATCGACCTCGTCAACCTGACGAAGCAGCTCGAGGACAAGTGGGGCGTCAAGGCGGCTCCGGCCGCGGTCGCCGCGGCGCCCACCGCCGTTGGCACGCCGCCGCCCGCGGTCGAGGAGAAGACGGAGTTCACCGTCGTCCTCAAGAGCGGCGGCGCCAACAAGATCGGCGTCATCAAGGTCGTCCGCGAGGTCACTGGCCTCGGTCTCAAGGACGCGAAGGACCTGGTCGACGGCGCTCCGAAGGACGTCAAGGTGGGTGCTGCCAAGGCCGAGGCCGAGGACATCGCCAAGAAGCTCAAGGAAGCCGGCGCCGAAGTCGAGCTCAAGTAAGAGCTCGGGTGCGCTGCGCTGGCGGGCTGCCCGCCAACCTGCCCATCCGGACTACTTGACCGAAGCGGGGTGACGTCCTAAACGACGTTCACCCCGTTTCTGTTTCTGGGGCTGCCCCGCCCGTGTGGGGCAGATCCCCCTGGGTAGGGCAGGGGCAGGAGATCTTGGCACACGCACTTGCGTTGCACTTTTCGCTTCCATTCACCGGGGACGTGCTATACGCAGCCCCGGTTTGTGCAGTCACTTCCAGGCGTATCCGAGGGGTAGGCGAGCACTCCTCGGTCCACGCGATTGTTTCCGGCCGGCACCACACACGATCCTCTGAGCAGGGATCGGGCGTGGATCGGCCCACGTGACTTTTCGGGCCGCCACACATACCCCGGCTTTCTTCGGCAGGAAGCCACAAAGGGAACCCACGAGCTATGGCGTCACAGATCCAGAAGAACTTCCGGGCACGCAAGAGCTTCGCGAAGCTCGAGCAGGTGATCGAGATCCCGAACCTGATCGACATCCAGAAGCGCAGCTACGACAAGTTCCTTCAGATCGACATCCCCGTCGATAAGCGCGAAGACATCGGCCTGCAAGGCGTCTTCAAGAGCGTCTTCCCGATCAAGGACTTCTCAGATACTTCGTCGCTCGAGTTCGTCTCGTACAAGCTCGAGAAGCCGAAGTACGACGTCGACGAGTGTCGCGCGCGCGGCATGACGTTCGCGGCCCCGATCAAGGTCGAGATCCGGCTCGTGGTGTGGGACGTCAACGAGGAGACCGGCGTCCAGACCATCCGCGACATGAAGGAGCAGGAGGTCTACTTCGGCGAGATCCCGCTGATGACCGACTCGGGCACCTTCATCATCAACGGTACCGAGCGCGTGATCGTCTCGCAGCTCCACCGCTCGCCTGGCGTGTTCTTCGACCACGACAAGGGCAAGACCCACTCGTCCGGCAAGCTGCTCTACAGCGCCCGCGTGATCCCGTACCGCGGCTCGTGGCTCGACTTCGAGTTCGACCACAAGGACATCCTCTACGTCCGCATCGATCGCCGCCGCAAGCTGCACGCGACGGTGCTGCTGCGCGCGCTCGGGTTCTCGACGGAAGACCTGCTCAACTACTTCTACGACACCGAGACGATCCACTTCGAGCCGCAGAAGAAGTACTCGCGCCAGGTCAACTACGAGCTGCTCGTCGGCCAGCGCGCGACCCGCGACATCAAGCACCCGAAGACGAAGGAAGTCCTCGTCAAGAAGAACCGCAAGTTCACCAAGGGTGCGATCCGCAAGCTGCAGGAGTCGGGCGTCGACATGCTGCCGATCGACCTCGACGAGCTCGTCGGCAAGGTCTCGGCGAAGGACGTCATCGAGGACTCGACCGGCGAGGTGCTGCTCCAGTGCAACGAGGAGCTCTCCGAGGCCAAGCTCGACGAGCTGCGCGAGCGCGGCGTCGACAAGGTCGAGGTGCTGTTCATCGACAACCTCAACGTCGGGCCGTACCTCCGCAACACGCTGCTCACCGACAAGCTCCAGGGCCCCGAGGAGGCGGTCATGGAGATCTATCGTCGGCTCCGCCCGGGCGACCAGCCTGCGCTCGATTCGGCGCAGACGCTGTTCCAGAACCTGTTCTTCAACCCCGAGCGCTATGACCTGTCGCGCGTCGGCCGGCTGAAGCTCAACTACAAGTTCAAGATCGACGAGTCGATCGAGACCCAGGTCCTGACCAAGCGGGACATCCTCGAGACGGTCCGCTACCTGATCGAGCTGCGCAACGGCCGCGGCGTGGTCGACGACATCGACCACCTCGGCAACCGCCGCGTCCGCGCGGTCGGCGAGCTCATGGAGAACCAGTACCGCATCGGTCTGGTCCGCATGGAGCGCGCGATCAAGGAGCGGATGAGCATGTCTCAGGAGATCGAGACGCTCCAGCCGCACGACCTGATCAACGCCAAGCCGGTCAGCGCGGTGGTCAAGGAGTACTTCGGCAGCTCGCAGCTGTCGCAGTTCATGGACCAGACCAACCCGCTGTCCGAGGTCACCCACAAGCGCCGCCTGTCGGCGCTTGGACCGGGCGGCCTGACGCGCGAGCGCGCGGGCTTCGAGGTGCGCGACGTGCACCCGACGCACTACGGCCGCATCTGCCCGATCGAGACGCCGGAAGGTCCGAACATCGGTCTCATCGCGTCGCTGTCGACGTTCGCCCGCGTCAACGAGTACGGCTTCATCGAGACGC
>JBQCJR010000072.1:0-12715 GCA_051952595.1 Kofleriaceae bacterium | reverse complement strand
CGATGCGCGTCGTGCCGCGCAGCAGCTCGAACAACCCCTGCTCCGCCACGGCGCCCCCGACGACAGCGTCGAGGCTGCTGAACGGATCGTCGAGGATCACGATGTCGGCCCGCGCGTAGAACGCTCGAGCAAGCGCGAGCCGCTGGCGCTGCCCGCCCGAGAGGTTGCCGCCGCGGTCCGTGATCCGCGTCGCGTCCTCGGCCGGCATCTGCGCGAGGTCGCCCACCATGCACGATGCGGCGAGCGCGGCTCGGTAGCGATCTGCGTCGTACGGCGCACCGAGCAGGATGTTCTCGCGCACGGTCCCGCTGACGAGGTACGGCTCCTGCGTCGCGACCGCGATCCGCCCCGCAGCGTGGGCCGTACCCTCCAGCGCGCCGCGGTCGCCCAGCATCGCCTCGACCAGCGTGCTCTTGCCGGACCCGACGCCGCCGGTGATCACGACGAGCTCGCCGGGCGCGACGTCGATCGCAACGTCGGACAACAGGGCCGTCTCGCCGCGCACGATGCGGGAAGCCCGCAGCCGGATGGCGCCAATGGGCAGATCCGCGCCCTCGAGCGCCGCCGACTCGGGCGTCGCGAGGACGTGCTCGATACGCCCGAGGGACGTCGCGGCCTGCACGACGTTCGAGATCACCGCCGGCAGATGCAGCAGGACCGGACGCAGGAGGCCGAACACCGCGATCGACGAGAACGCCGTCGCGACGTCGAGCCGCTCTCCGAGCGCGCTGCGCAGCGCGAACACCGCGAACGCGACGAGGACTGGCGCCGTGAGGAACAGTGCACTCACCGCCGCCGATAGGAGCGAGAAGCGCCGCAGCGCCTTGCCCTCGTGGGCGCGCAGCGCGCCGAGCTTGCGCGCGAACACGCCCTCGAGGTTCGCGAGCTTGATCGCGCGGATCCCGCGCAACAGGTCGCTCGTCATCGCGAGCCGCCGATCTGCGATCGCCTGGGCCTCCGCGTTCGCGCCCGACATCGAGCGCGCGATCCGCCGCGAGACGGGCACGAGCGCGACGAGCACCGCGAGCCCCGCCAGCGCGGCGATGCCGAGCATCGTCCACAGCATCACGACGGCGATCGCCAGGATCGCGACCGACATGATCGCGATCGCGATGTCCGCCGGCATGCTCACGACACGATCGAGGTCGTTCGAGAGCACGTTCAGCACCTGGCCCGCGTCCGGCGCGGCTCTACCGCCGCCGAGCTTCAGCGTCTTTGCGTGCAGCGCGACGACGAGCCCTGCGCGCACGCGGATCGACAGTTTGTCCGCGAGGAAGAAGCAGTGCGCGATGGCGAGCCAGCTCGATGCGCCCGCCACGAAGATCGCGGTCGCCAGCGCGAGCCCGTTCGCGAGCGTGCCGTCGGGCAACTCGAGCCACTCGAGCAGCCGGCGCAGGAAGTACGGTGCCGCGAGGCTGGTCGCAGCGTGCAGGATGCCGAGCGCGACGGTGGCGACGAACGCGCGCCGGTGCACGCGTGCCAGCGCCGCGAGCACCGGATGGCGGCGATGCCGCGCCTCTGCGAGCCCGCGCGCGAACGCCGACGCGCAGGCCGCGGTCTGCTCCGGCGCGGCCAGCGGCAGCATGTCGAGTGCGTCGAGCCGATCGGCCTTTGCGAGCACGGGCCGAGCCCAGGCGAAGAACACCCGAGACCACAGGCTCGCGCGGGATTCGGGTGTCGCGCTCATGTCATGCGAAGCGCAGCACGCCGCGGCGCAGGATCTGGTCGAGTCGGCGCTCGTCCGCGGCGAGCGAGACCGGATCCGCGCTCGTCAGGTCGATCCAGCCGACGTCCGAGCTCATGTCCGTCGTGCGCGAGATGTGCGTGCCGAGCTCGACGAACCACTGCGTGCGCGTGTAGGACGCGAGCGCCTCGATCTCCTCGAGGTGATCGAACCCGACGAGGCGCCCCTCGCGCTCGGCGATGACATAGACGCGCACGCCTTCGCGCGCGCTGCGGTAGCTCGCGGAGGGCGGCGGAGCGCCGATGGCCGCGTCGATCGCGAAGTCCAGCTGGGATTTCCCGTCGGCGCGCGTGTCGCGTACGATCTTGAAGATGTCGCCGCCGTTCAGGCGCGGCCCGATCTCGATGAAGACGATCTCGCCGCGCGAATCGATCTTCAGCTCCATATGCCCGGCGCCGACGCGGAACTCGAGTGCATCGAGAACGCGCTGCGCGAATGGCCACAGCCGGGTGCTGCGGTCGTCTTCGAAGCGCAGGAAACGCTCCTTCTCGTAGACGAACGCGCGGCCGTTGTGCGTCCCTTTCTGGTACTCGAAGAAGTCGATCGGCACGTGCACGCCGCCGAACGAGACCGAGTCGACGACGTACTCGATGCCGTCGATGTACTCTTGCACGAGCACTGACCGGTTGATCTCGCCCATCAGGTTGCGCTGCTCGAAGATCGCACCGTACGCCGCGACCGCCTCGTCGAGGGTGCTGCACAGGTGCACGTTGTCGGTGCCACCCGACGCGACGGGCTTCACGACGACGGGCAACACGAAGGCTGCAAGGTGCGCGCGCAGCTCGGCCTCCGAGTGGATCTCGCGCTGCTTCGGCACGCGCAGCCCGGCGGCGCGCACGGCGGCGGCCATCATCGCCTTGTTCCGCCGTGCCTCGGAGCGCCGCAGTCCGCTGAAGCTGAGGCCGAGCTCCGCGCTCAACCGATCGGCGTACGTGATCGACGGATCGACACAGCCAACCACGTGGGTCACGCCGCCCGCGCGCAGCGCCTCGGCCACCAGATCGATCGACGGCGCGCGCACGACGTCTTCGCCCTCGAGCGTACCCATCAGCCCGCTCTCGATCACCACAAAGTCGATCTCTCGACGGCGCAGCTCCGGGATGAACGCCTTTGCCGTCCGCACCGGATCTACCAACCCGATCTTCGCCCCCTGCATCACGGGCAACGCTTACACGAATCCGTCAAAGGTTGCGAGCGCGGTACATTGCAGTGAAGCGACACCGCCGGTGTGTTGACACCTCGATTAGCATCGTGCTAGCTAGCCAAAACATCGTCACCGTTCGTTTGTAGTGTTGGCGGCGGGATCGAGGGCGTGTCGTTGGTGAAGATACTCATTCTCAATCGCATTGGGCTCCACCACATTCCGTGGGCCCGCATTCTCGACGGCGATCGGCTTTTCATGATCTCCGACATCGAGGCTGTCGCGGATCCCGAGACTGCGCGCCGCTCGTTCGAGCGCCTCGAGCTCGTCGAGAACTACGAGCGCAGCGGGCGCGTCGAACAGCTCGCGATCGAGATGCATCGCGAGATCGGATTCGATCGGATCATCTCGATCTCCGAGTTCGATCTCCTCCGCGCCGCGAAGCTCCGCGACCTGCTCGGCATCGAGGGCCAGCGGTACGAGAGCGCGCTCGCGTTCCGCAACAAGTTGCGCATGAAGGACATCGCGAGTGCCGCCGGACTCGCGGTCCCCGCGTATCGCCGCGTCGACACACCCGCGGACGTGTTCGCGTTCGTCGAGGAGCACGGCCCGCGCATCGTGCTGAAGCCGATCGTCGGTGCCGGCGCGACACACACGTACATGATCCGGTCGTTCGAGGACGTCCACCGTGTCATGGCCGAGGGCATCTTCGGCCCCGCGGAGCTGCCGAGCGCATTCGAAGTCGAGTCGCTCGTCGATGGGGTCATGCACCACGTAGACGGCATCTACCAAGACGGCGCGTTCATCGCGCTGTGGCCGTCGGTCTACGTCAGCCCGTGCCACGTGTACGCGCAGGGGATCATGCACGCGTCGACGACGCTCGCGCTCGACAACCCGCTTGCGCAACGGCTGTGCGCGTTCGTCGAGAAGCTCCTCGCGGCGTTGCCGACCCCCGCATCGACCGGCGTCCACGCCGAGATCTTCCACACGACCGACGATCGGCTCGTGCTTTGCGAGATCGCCAGCCGCGTCGGGGGGCCGCGCATCCCGGACCTGTTCCGGACCGCGACGGACTTCGAGCTGGTGCCCGCGATGATCCAGGGCCAGGCGGGCCGCAAGCTCGTCGCGCCGCACGGCGGTGTGCGTCCGCACTGCGTCGCCGGCTTCATGAACATCCCGGCGAAGTCGGGTGTGCTCGAGCGCGCGCCGGCGGAGTGCCACGTGCCCGGCGCGATCGAATACAAGCTCGTCGGAACGATCGGCGAGCGCTACGCGCAGTCGACGGACCTCGGCGACTTCGTCTCGACATTCCTGTTCCGCGGCGATTCGGAGGCTGCGGTGCGGACGGCGATTTTCGAAACCTCCGATTGGTTCGATGCGGCGTGCAGGTGGGCTCCATGACAACCAATATCGCGGCTCCCATGTGGGCTCCTGCCGCTTCCGCCGTGACGATCGTGCGCCGGGCCGATCTCCCGACGCTGCGCTCGGTCGTCGTCGACGGCCATGAGCACGCGCTCGGGCTCCACAAGGACTTCCGCAAGAACAGCGCGCTCGCGGCGTTCATGCCGGAGCACGCGCGGCTATCGGTCGCGTGGGTCTATCTCGAGCATGGCGAGACGCTCGATCCGCACCGACACCCGATCTCGTCCATGATCATCGTGTGCCACGGCAGCGGCAAGCTGCTGGGGGACCTGCAGTCGGACCTGGCGGAAGGCGACATCGTCGCGATCCCGGGCGGGCAACTCCACGGATTCATCGGCGGCGCGCGCGGGTTCTGGGCGCTGTCCGTCCAGTTCGAGGAGCACGGTCTCTACGAGCGGCCCGACGAGGCGCTCGTCCGGTTCGAGGGCGACCGCGGAGGTCTCGACGAGCTCGTGCGCCAGAACGTCGAGTGCATGAACGCCTACCAGACGAGCGAGCTGTTCGTGCTCGTGCGCAGCCCCGAGATGGCGAACGCGACGGTGCGCAACCGCTTGCTCGACGCGCTCACGATCTGGTCGCGCCAATTTCAGCGCGTCGTGATGTCGCGCCTCGTGTTCCACACGGATCCGCGGTTCGGGGCGCTCGCGCGCGAGCACCTCGCCGAGGAGTACGGTCACGACGCGAACCTCGAGCAGAGCCGCGAGTCCTCGACGCAGCCGCTGTGGGATCCCACGCTGGAGGCGCTCGCGGCGTGGTTCCCGTCACGCATGCTGTCGATGGACGAGCTCGAGAAGCTCGTGCTCGTGCACAACGTGCTCGAGGGCGGCGCGAACGTGTTCTACAAGACGGCGAACCCCGTCATGCAGGCGTATCGCGAACGCGAGCACTTCTCCGCGCACTGCGCCGATGACGACAAGCACCTGTGGATGGGCCTCGATCTGCTGCGCGGCCACGAAGCGGCGACGTATGCCCGGCTCGCGAAGGTGCAGCGCGAAGGATGGGACATGCTGACCGCGCTCTGCGATCGGATCGCGCAGCTCTCCCGACTCGAGCGATGAGCGGCGATCCGTTCCTGCCGCATCCGCTCGCGCGACGCGATCTCCAGCGGGTCGCGCTGCCCATCCACCACACGCGATACCGGGCGGGCATCACCGAGCGGCTGTACACGAACCCGCACGGCGGTCCGTACGCGGCGTATCCGTGCCCGCTGCCGACGACGCTGCAGGCCGGCTACGCTGCGGCGATCGACGCGCTCGATCGCCCGCGCGCACGGCACCCGCAGGCGGCGCGCCTCGAAGCGACCCATATACTCATGACGGCGGGCACCATCATGGGGATCGACCTGCTGATCCGTGCGTTCTGCCAGCCCGGCGCCGACTCGATCGCCATCGCGAGCCCGACGTTCCCGCCATACGCGAGCATCGCGACCGGGTTCGGCGTCGGTGTCGTCGACGTACCGCTCGCGGGCGACGACCTCGATCGGATCGACGTCGAGCGCATCACGGCGGCAGGCGCGAAGCTGACGTTCCTCTGCACGCCGAACAACCCGACGAGCACGTCTCTCGATCCTGCCGACGTACTCGCGGTTGTCGCGCGGAGCCGCGGGCTCGTCGTCGTCGATGAGGCGTACATCGAGTTCTCGCGGCGCTACTCGCTGGCGAACATCGTGATGGCGCACCCGAACCTCGTCGTGCTGCGCACGCTGTCGAAGGCGTGGGGGCTCGCCGGACTGCGCGCGGGCGTGATGATCGCGCAACCGGCGGTGCTCGACACGATCCGACTCGTGCAGGACCCGTTCGCGTGCTCGACACCGGTGCAGGTCGAAGCCGCGCGCGCGTTCGCGAACCTCGATGCAGTCCGAAGCGCACTCGACCGCTCGATCGCGGAACGCGACGCGTTCGTCGAGGCGCTCCGCGCGCTGCCCGCGGTCGCGCGCGTGTACCCGAGCGAGACGAACTTCGTGTTCTGCGAGCTGCGCGACCACGCGGAGCTCCTCGCGCGCCTCGACGCAAACCCGCAGTTGCTTGCCGCCGACGTTTCGAACCAGCGCGCGAGCTGCTTCAAGCTCTCGCTCGGATCTCCCGCGGAGAACGGCGAGCTGCTCGCCGCGCTCGCGCACTGACGTCACGCTCGATCCGGACACACGATGACGACGACCACGGACTCGCTCGAACACCAGATCACCCGCCCGCCACGCCCGTGCCTCGGCGCCGGCGTGCGCCGCCAGCCGTATCCGACGGATCGGATCCGACTCCGAGAGGAGGCGGTGAACCACGTGCGCGCGCGCGGGTTCTGCGCCGATCCGGCACCGCTCGACACGCTGCACCACCGCGTGCGCCGCGAGGACCAGTGCCCTCCTCCTGGCGAACCCGTCAGCCCCGTCTCGGCGTACGGCCTCGACGTCGGCGAGAGCTTCATGGCCGAGTACTACGAGCTCGTGAAGTTCCTCGCGCGCGAGGTGCTCGAGCTCGACGTCGTCTTCGAGCGGAACCCGACGCTGCGCTTCCACTTTCCCGTGCCGATGCCAGACCGCTTCCGTGCACCCGACGGTGCGATGCTGACACACCACAGCGACACGCTTCTCGGCGATCCGTTCCCTACGATCAACTGCTGGCTGCCGCTGAGTGCATGTCGCGGGACCTCGGCGCTGCTGCTCGGCGACCTGCCGTCGTCGATCGAGCTGCTCGCGCGCTTCGTCGCCGAAGAAGGCCTGGACGCGTCGACGTACGTGACCTCGCGCGTGCGCTTCTTCGAGAAGCTGTATCGCGACGATGCGTTTCGCGAGCGCGTCACGGCGGCCTGTGCGCCGGCCGAGACGAACCACGGCGAGGTGCTGATGTTCGATCCGCGCACGCTGCACGGCACGGCGGAGAACGTCGAGGACCTGACCCGCGTCAGCGTCGACTTCCGGCTCGTGCCGCTCGCCGACTTCGAAGCATGGGAGCGCGCGCGGATCGAGGCAGGCGGCGCGATTCCGGGTGCGCCGGACGAACTGCTCGACTCGCTCGGCACGCGGCTGATGCGCGGCGAATACTTCGACGCGCGCACCGCGTTCGAGCTCTGAACGATGAGCGTCCGCGCGCTGGCGGTGTTCGCGGTGCTGCTCGGGGCAGGCCCGGCCGCGCGCGCCGAGCGTCCTGCCATCCGCGTCGCGGTCTTGTGCGAGGCGCCCGGGCGCACGAAGGCGTGCCCGACGTTCCTGCTCGCCGCGCTCGACGCGAACCGCGTGCTGCTCGGCTCCCCGCGCGCCGACGCCGACGTCCTGCTCTACGCGACGGCGAACGAGATCGCGCTCGTCGATCGGATCCACCTGCGGTTCGTCGGCCGAATGGCCGGCGCGCCGCCGCTCGTCGAGCTCGACGTCGACCTAGACACACGCGCGACCGACGACGAGCAGCGCATCGCGCTCGAGCCCGTGTTCCTGCGCGGCATCGCGCTCTTCGTCGGCGCCCGCTACCCGGAGGCGGTCGAGACGAAGCTGCGCACGCCGGCCAATCTTGCGGTGGCGTCGCCGGCGGGGTCGGGGTTCGGCATCGCACTGTCGCTCTCGTCGAGCGGCAACTACACGGAGAAGTATCGGACGGCGACGGGCGAGGCATCACTCGTCGCGAAGTACATCGGGGCGCGCTTCCGGACGCTTGGTGCCGTGGCGGTGTCCGGCGGGATCGACGAGCAGCCGGCGCTCGTGCTCGACGACGGCACCATCGCCTCGCTCGACAGCACGCAGTGGGCGATCCACGCTGGCGGCGAGGCAGTGCGCTCGCTCGACGACACGTGGTCGATCGGCATGAGCAGCTACTCGACGTTCGAGGATCCGAAGGGCCAGTACGACTACAACTGGCGAACGCGCGTGGCGATCGAATGGGACCTGTTTCCGTCGAACGACCCGCGCGGCAACCGGCTCGGTATCTTCTATCACCTCGGCTGGGTCATGGACCGATACAACCTCCGCAACGAGCTGGGCGAGCGCTTCGCGCAGTACCCGCTACACGGGATCGACGCGGTCGGCAGCGTGCGCCACGACCACGTTTCATACGGCCTGACGCTGTCTAGCGACGTGCAGGTCAATCACCCGTCGCGTCGCCACCTCCTCACAGCGACGCCGTTCGTGACGTTCCAGCTCGGCGCGCACGTCGACCTCAACCTCACGCTCTCGATCACGCAGCGTCACTTGCCGCGGCCGGACCCGGCTGCGATCGATCCGTCCGACTACGAGCAACTTTCGCGCCTTTCGTACGCGGAGCCGCTCGTCCTGGGTGGCACGATCGGCCTCACGCTACACTGGGATCCGACGAACGGCGTGCGCAACAACCGGCTCGAGTCGATCTAATCGGTACTCGCTGTGTTGACCCCACGTTGATCGCTGAGAGATGCCCGACGCCACAAACACGCTTCACCAGGGCGTCTTGCTCCAAGCTCCATCGGATTCAGACTGCTCACGCGTCTGCCACCGGATCGACTCGAATGCCGGGTCCTGAACGAGCCATTCGTGAATCGAGTCTGACAGGCGGGGCGGGCCGTGATGGCGGATGATCCAGTCGCTGCTCTCGTCCGAGGCGAAGGCCTCGATGCGGTGGTAGTTGTCCTCGAACCACGACACCGACACAGAAGCCGACGTGCCGGAGGACTCGTGCAACGAGGTGGTCCTCCACCGTGCGTTGCCCTGGAAGGCGATCATCCGTTCGAGGATCTCCCTCGCGGTCCACCGACTCGAGCGCGCCTTGGCCCCGAACCTCACGTGGTCGCGCCGGATCGGAGCGACGCCGCGTGGCGCGGGTCGATCACACTGGTCACCCTCGCCGCTCTCCACGAGGCGGCGCAGAATGGCGTGGTCTGAACCGCCGTACCGGATGCAGCCGAGCTCCTGTGTTGCGATGACCCTGAGCATCGCGTCGGTTTCCGCCTCGCCGTTGGGCTGTCGCCGCACGTAGCAGTGCTCCTGACCATCCTCGGCGAACAGCGCCGGCGCCATCGACTGAGGAACGCCGCACAACGTGCAGCAACCATCCTCCACGTAGAACGGTCCGACGACGTTCAGGGCGTAGCGCTTCCTTGGTTGCATCGGGCCCGCCATCCAGTCCGGCACCAAGTTAGCTGACGTGCTCGAGCCACTGCCGGACGATCGCCTGCAGTGCGGCGCGCTTGGCGCGCAGATCGCTCGCATCGGTGATCGTCACGAGGCAGCGATCCGGGGCGAGCCACTCGAGCAGGCCGGTCGGATCCGCGACCTCGAGCCTGCCGGCACGGGCCTTCGGCTTCGCGCCGGTGTGGAGGATGAGCCGGACGCGGTCCGTCGCGCGCAGCTGGAAGGTGGCGAAGTCGTCGGTCGTGCGGAAGCTCGGCGCGTTCCACTTGATGCCCTCGTGGATCGAGGGGCTCACGCCGAGCACGAGCTTGCGGATCGCCTCGATCTCCGCCTTGCGCGGGTGGTCGAGATCGCGCAGGAACGCGGCGACCGCGTCGGCCGCCTTCGGCGCGGGCGTGCGCGTACGAGGTGGCATCAGGGTTCGAGATCCTAGCCGAGCGCGATCGCGAGCGCATCGCCGCGCGCGACGCGCACCGCGCGACCGAGCGCGAGCTGGCGGCGCGCGCGCACCAGGTTGTGCTCGCGCCGCGACGCGAACCGGCTCGCGTCCCAGCCGAAGTAGTCGTCGCGGAACACGTCGACCGCGAACCGTGCGGCGAGCTCGAGGCACACGGTCTCGAGGCCGATGACGATCGAGCGCCACTCGTCGGGCGAGACCAGCGGGCCGGCGACCGCGCGGAACCCGCGGATCGCCGCGGCGAAGATCTCGAGGTCGAGCGCGACCTCGTCGCCGTCCTCGCCGCGCGGGTTGCACCACGAGCGCATCGCGTCGCCGAGCTCGAACGCCAGGGTCTGCAGCCCGAGCGTGTCGAGATCGACGAGGCAGATCCCGCGCGGCGGCGACGGCGCGAACAGCAGGTTGGAGATCTTGAGATCGCCGTGGCAGTGGCGGCGCGGCACGTCCGGCATCTCCGGCAGGTCCGCGGCTGCGCCGAGGATCTCGCGCCCGAGGTCGGTCCAGGCCGGATCGCCGCCGCCGCCGACGACGCCGACGCCGACGCCGCCGTCGCCGTCGACGCACGCGCGCAGCCGCGCGAGGTGCATCGCGGTGTCGTGCACGCCCGCGCGCGCGAACGCGTAGTCGTGATCGAGATCGGCGACCGCGCGATGGAACCGGCCGACCAGCTCGCCGCCGGCCTCGGCCCAGCTGGCGTCGGGTACGGCGTGCACCGTGACGCCGTCCATCCAGCTGAGCGCGCGCCACGCCTGGCCGGCGTGGTCGAGCCACGCGGCGCCTTCGAGCGTCCGGAGCAGCCGCGGGGTCGCCACGCCGCGCGCCGCGAGGTGGCGGGTGATCGCCTCGATATCGAGGTTGACCGCGCCGCCGAACACCGGGTGCAGCCGCTGGAGCACCGCGAGCGGCTGGCCGTCGATCCGCACCACGTAGGTCGCGTTGATCAGCCCGCCGGACAGCGCCGCGATCTCGGCGGCCTGCCAGCCCCACGCGGCCGCGACCTCGACGGGGACGCTCACTGGGCGGACTTGATGTCGAGCAGCTCGACGTCGAACACCAGCATGCCCTGCGGGCGGCCGGGCTTGCCCTTGTACGCCAGCTCCTCGGGGATCCAGAACCGCATCTTGTCGCCGACCGACATCATCGGGATCCCGTCGGTCCACCCCGCGATCACGGCGCCGAGCGAGAACTCCGCCGGCTTTCCGCGCCGCACCGACGAATCGAACTCCATGCCGTCGGTGGTCCACCCGGTGTAGTGCACCTTCACGGTGTCAGCGGCGGTCGGCTTGGCGCCGCCCTGGCCCGCGGACAGCAGCTTGTACGAGACGCCCTTCGGGCTCTTCTTCGCGTCGGCCGGCGGCGCCGCGACGTCCGGCGGTGCGGGGACCGCGCCGGCCGCCTGGCCGTGGCCGTGGCCGTGGCCGTCGTCGTCGCCGTGGCCGTGTGGATCCTTCGACCCTTCCTTGATCTCGAGCAGCTCGACGTCGAACACGAGCATGCCCTGCGGCCGCCCCGGCGCGCCCTTGTACGCCATCTCCTCGGGGATCCAGAACCGCACGGTGTCGCCGACCGACATCACGGGGATGCCATCGGTCCACCCGGCGATCACGCCGCCGAGGCTGAACTCGGCCGGCTCGCCGCGCACCACCGACGAGTCGAACAACCGGCCATCGGTGGTCCACCCGGTGTAGTGCACCTTGACGCTATCGCTCGCCTTGGGCTTGGGGCCGCCCTTGCCGGGCTTGAGCACCTTGTAGAACACGCCCTTCTCGGTCTTCTTGGCGTCGCCCGGCTCCTTCGCGACATCCGCCGGCACCGGCGGCGGCGCGTTGCCCTTGGCGATCTGCAGCACCTCGACCTCGTAGCAGAGCAGGCCCTGCGGCGCGCCCGGCAGCGGGCGGCCGTTCGCCTGCATCTTGTCGGCCTCGACCCAGAACCGCACCCGCTGGCCGGCGGTCATCGCGGTCAGCACCTGCTCCATCACCGCCGACTGGCGGAACGGCGGCGCGATCGCTGGGCGCTTGCGGGTCTCGGTCGAATCGAACATCCGACCCTCGCTGTCCCAGGCGGTGTAGTTGAACGTGACGGTGTCGTAGTGGTTCGCCTTGTCCTTGCCGGTGCCCGAACGGACCGCGACGTACTTTACGCCGGACTTGAGCGCCTGCGCGGTCGCGGGCGGCGCCTTGACGTCGGCCGGGATCTCCGGCGCGGACACGATATCGACGATCTCGACCTCGTAGACCAGGGTCTCGGCGTTGCCTTGCTGCGGGCCCTTGTAGCCGATCGCGGGCGGCACCCACAGCATCGCCTTCTCGCCCTTCTTGAGCAGCTGCATCGCCTCGGTGAACCCGGGCGCGGTGGTCGCGAGGTTGAGCGGCATCGGCTGGCCGCGCGACTTGTTGCTGAAGAACGTCTCGCCGGTGCCCTGGCGCCAGCCGGTGTAGTTGATCATCACCGTGTCGTTGCGCCGGGCCGCCGCGCCGTCGTCGTTGGTGACCAGCTTCTTGTAGATGAGGCCCGAGGCCGTCTTGGTGGCGTCGGCCGGCGGGGTCTTGAGGTCGAGCGGCGGCGTGACCTGCTCGGTGCGCGGGCGCTGCGGGGTCGCGTTCGAGCCCGCGGCGCTGGTGGTCGCCCCCGGCGACTTGTGGTCCGCGCGGGACCGGTCCTTGTTTTCGCGCTGACAGGCAGCGAGACCGACGGCGATGCTGAGCAGAAGGACGAATCGGCGCATGTGCGGCCAGGAACATACGGCAGCGTCCGGAGCTGCGCCTGTAGCCCCAAGGGAGCGACCGAGGATCCCAGAGCGGCGCCGGGAGTGCACGAGAGTGGCCCCAGATGACAACGAGTCGGCACCGCCGGCTCTAGGCC
>JBQCJR010000071.1:0-15335 GCA_051952595.1 Kofleriaceae bacterium | reverse complement strand
CTCAGGGTCGGTTGCCGCGGGCACGGGTGCCGCGCGACCGACCGTCGACCCACGCTTGGTGCTCTCGCTGATCGCGGTCTACGTGATCTGGGGCTCGACCTATCTCGCGATGCGGATCGCGGTGGTCGATCTGCCGCCGCTGTTGATGGCGAGCTTGCGGTTCTCGGCCGCGGGGCTCGTGATGTTGCTGGTCGCGCTGCGCCGGGGCGCCGCGTGGCCGAGCGCGCGCGACTGGTTGCGCGTGCTGCCGATCGGCGCGCTGCTGTTCCTCGGCGGCAACGGCTTCGTCGCGATCGCGCAGCTCTCGGTCACCTCGGGCGGCGCCGCCGTGGTGTGTGCGATGATGCCGCTGTGGGTCGGTGTGCTCGGTGCGATCACCGGAGAGCGCCCGAGCCGCCGCGAGTGGCTCTCGCTGGTGATCGGGTTCGCCGGGGTCGCGGTGCTGATGGGCGGGCCGTCGCTCGCCGGCGAGCCGCTGCACATCGTGCTGGTGATCGCCGCGCCGATCTGCTGGGCGCTCGGCTCCACGCTCGCGCGCCGCCTGCCCGGCGCGGTCGGCCGCGATCCATTCCTCCTCCCTGCGATGGAGATGCTGTGCGGCGGCGCGTCGCTCGCGCTCGTGGGCGGGCTGCTCGGCGAGCGGCTGCCGGCGCACGCGAGCACCTCGTCGTGGCTCGCGCTCGGCTATCTATGGGTGTTCGGATCGCTCGTCGCGTTCACCGCGTACAGCTGGCTGCTGCGCAACACCCGCGCGACCGTCGCGACGAGCTACGCGTACGTCAACCCGATCCTCGCGGTGTTGATCGGCGCGGCGATCTCCGGCGAGCCGCTCGGGCTGACCACGCTGATCGCCAACGTGTTGATCGTGCTCGCGGTGTTCCTCGCCCTGGGCCGGCCACGACGTCGACCCGGCGCGACCTAGAGCACTGGCGCGGCAGGGCGGCTTTCGCTACCCTTCCGCGATGTTTCGCGTGCTGACCCGGCTCGCGCTGACCACCGCGCTGCTCGGCATTGTCCCGGGCTGTGGTGGCTCCGGGAAGTCGGTCAAGACGGCCCAGTCCGAGAACCAGAAGTCCCAGAATTCGCGCGCCCTGCTCGCGGAGGCTCGAGAAGCGGCCAAGGGGGGCGAGCTCGACGAGGCAGATCGCACCTATGGCCGCGCGTACGCCGCGTCCAAGCAGTTCGACGTGCTCGAGGAGCACGTCGACTTCCTGATCCACGCCGGGCGAGCCACCCGCGCGCAGGAGGTCGCCAAGACCTACTACGCCGAGAACGCGACCGACCTGAAGGGCTACCAGCTGTACGCCGAGGCGCTGCTCGCCGGCAACAACGGCGAGCAGGCGTACGCGATCGCCGAGGAGATGCTCGGGCTCAACTCCGAGCACGCGAGCGGCTACGAGAAGAAGGGCCGCGCGCTGATCCTGATGGACCGGCCCGACGAGGGCCTCGAGTCGCTGCGCAAGGCGGTCCAGATCGACAACCAGAGCGCCGAGTACCAGATCTCGCTCGGCCTCGCGCTGCACAACCTGAAGAAGGTGGACGAGGCCGCGCTGTCGTTCCGCGCGGCGCTCAAGCGCGCCCCCGAGGACCCGAAGGCGCACGTCTACCTCGGCATGGCGCTGCGCGATCAGGGCGAGCTCGACGAATCGAAGTCGTACCTCGAGAAGGCGCTCGAGATCGACGGCGACAACGGCCGCGCGTACTTCGAGCTCGGCCTGCTCTACAACCGCCAGGGCAAGCAGGCGGACGCCGAGATCGCGCTGTCCAAGGCGGTGCAGAAGTCGCCGAACGAGTCGCTGTTCTGGTACGCGTACGGCGAGATCTACCGGCTCCAGGAGCGGATCGACGAGGCGGTCAACGCCTACAAGAAGGCGGTCGATCTCGACCCGCCCTACCCCAAGGCGATCGCCAAGCTCGGCCAGCTGCTCGTGGACCGCAAGCAGTACGACGAGGCGGAGAAGCTGCTCGTCCCGGCGGTCCGCCGCGAGCCGAAGAACTCGGCGTACTACCTCCAGCTCGGCTCGGTCTACGCGGCCAAGCGCCGGGCCAAGGACGCGATCTTCAACTACCAGAAGTACCTCGAGCACGCGCCGAAGAACGACCCGGACCGCGGCCGCGCCAGGGACGCGATCCAGGACCTCAAGCGCAAGAGCTGACCGGCGGCGCGAGACGCGCTCGTTGACAGCGCGCCCGTCCAGCGATAGACATACATCCGTTATGACGGATGCCGACGCCGCACGCCCGATCGACGTCGCGGCGGCCTCCCGCGAGCTCGAAGCGAGGAGCGCGGCGGAGATCCTGGCGTGGGCGAGCGCCGAGCTCGGCCCCCGGTTGGTGTTCGCGACCGGGTTCGGCGCCGAGGGCTGCGTGGTGATCGATCTGATCGCGCGCGCCGGGCTGCCGATCGACGTGATGACGCTCGATACCGGCCTGCTGTTCCCCGAGACGCTCGAGCTGTGGCGGCGGCTCGAGCAGCACTACGGGATCGAGATCCACGCGATCCGCCCGGCGCACAGCGTCGACGAGCAGGCCGCGGCGCACGGTCCGGCGCTGTGGGCGCGCGATCCGGATCGCTGCTGCGCGCTGCGCAAGGTCGAGCCGCTGCACCGCGCCCTCGACGGCTACGACGCGTGGATCACCGCGATCCGGCGCGACCAGACGGCGGCGCGCGCGGCGGCGGCGATCGTCGAGCACGACGCGCGGTTCGGCCGGATCAAGGTCAACCCGCTCGCGCGGTGGACCACCGACGACGTGTGGGCGCACCTCTACGCGAACGACGTCCCGTACAACCCGCTCCACGCGCGCGGCTTTCCGTCGATCGGCTGCTGGCCGTGCACCCACGCGGTCGCGCCCGGCGAGGATCCGCGGTCCGGTCGCTGGCGCGGCAGCGCGAAGACCGAGTGTGGCCTGCACACCGACGAGAAAGGCCCCGATGCCGGGTGACGCGCTGTACCCGGTGTTCCTCAAGCTCACGGACCTGCCGGTCGTGATCGTCGGCGGCGGCGCGGTCGCCGCGAGCAAGCTCGCCGGCGTGCTCGCGGCCGGCGCGCGCGTCACCGTGATCGCGCCGCGGATCGATCCGGCGATCCAGGCGCGCGTCGCGACGGTGATCGAGCGCGCGTTCGAGCCCGCGGACCTCGATGGCGCGCGGTGGGTGATCGCCGCGGCGACGCCGGAGGTCAACCGCCAGGTCGCCGAGGCCGCCGCCGCGCGCGGGCTGTTCGTCAACGCCGTCGACGATCCACGCGCGGCGACCGCCTACCTCGGCGGGGTGGTCCGGCGCGGCGACATCGAGCTCGCGATCTCGACCGGCGGGCTCGCCCCCGCGCTCACCGGGCTGCTGCGCGAGGCGCTCGACGCGCTGTTGCCGGCCGAGCTCGATCGCTGGCTCGAGACCGCGGTGCACGAGCGCGCGCGGTGGAGGCGCGATCGGGTGCCGATCGCCGAGCGCCGCCCCGCGCTGCTCCGCGCGCTCGATCGGCTGTACGCCGAGGCAGACGCGTGACCGGCTTCGTGTCGCTGGTCGGCGCGGGGCCCGGCGATCCCGAGCTGCTCACCGTGCGCGCGCTGCGCCGGCTGCACGCGGCCGATCTGGTGCTCAACGACGCGCTGGTCGATGCCAGCCTGCTCGAGCTGGCGCCGACCGCGCAGCGATTCTTCGTCGGCAAGCGCGCCGGCCGCCACTCGATCGAGCAGGCCGAGATCCACGGGCTCATGATCCGCGCGGCCCAGCGCGGCCAGCGCGTGGTGCGGCTCAAGTGCGGCGATCCGTTCGTGCTCAGCCGCGGCGGCGAGGAGGCGCTCGCGCTCGAGGCCGCCGGGATCGCGTACGAGGTCGTGCCCGGCGTGTCGTCGGCCACCGCGGCGCCCGCGCTCGCCGGGATCCCGGTCACCCACCGCGGGCTGGCCGCGGGGTTCGTGGTGGTGTCCGGCCACGCCGAGCCCGCGTTCGCCCCGCTGCTCGACGGGATCGCGCCCGGCGCGATGACGGTCGTCGTGCTGATGGGCACCCGGCTGCGCGGCGCGATCGCCGCCCGGTTGATCGCGCGCGGCTGGCCGGCCGGCACGCCCGCGGCGATCGTGTACGGCGCGTCGCAGCCGGGCAGCCTCACGTGGATCGGCGAGCTGGGCGCGCTCGGCGAGGCCTCGCTCGACACCGAGCTGCCGGGGATCCTCGTGATCGGCGAGGTCGTCGCGCTCGCCGATCGGATCCAGTACGCACCACACCAGCCGCACCGCGGCGACGCCTTCGCAGGGAGCTCCACATGACCACCGCCGAGACCACCGCCGAGCGCGGGTCCACGCCACCCGGTCGCCTCGGGTTCGCGCGCCACGCCGATGTCGATCTGTTCGTCGAGCAGCTGGAGGCGTTCGAGCGCGGCGAGCTCTCGGCCGATGATTGGCGGTCGTTCCGGCTGCTCAACGGCGTCTACGGCCAGCGCCAGGACGGCGTGATGATGGTCCGCGCCAAGCTGCCCGGCGGGATCGTCACGCCGGCGCAGCTCGAGGCGCTCGCCGAGGTCGCCGAGCGGTTCGGCGGCGGCAAAGGCCACGTCACGACGCGCCAGAACGTGCAGTACCACTTCGTGCCGAGCGCCGATGTCGAGGCCGCGCTGCGCCGGCTCGCCGATGCCGGGATCACGACGCGCGAGGCGTGTGGCCACTCAGTGCGCAACTGGACCTGCTGCCCGTTCTCCGGAGTGGCGCGCGACGAGCCGTTCGATCCGACGCCGTACGTCGAGGCGCTCGCGCGCCACCTGCTGCGTGGCCCGTACTCGGCGAGCCTGCCGCGCAAGCTCAAGCCGTCGCTCGGCGGCTGCTGCGGCACCGATTGCTCGCAGGCGTTCATCAACGACCTCGGGTTCCTCGCGCGCAGCCGCGGCGGCGCGCGTGGGTTCCAGCTGCTCGCCGGCGGCGGGCTCTCGACCCTGCGGCGCAGCGCGCTCACCGTCGAGGAATTCGTTCCGGAGGCCGAGCTGCTCGACGCGGCGGACGCGGTGGTCCGGGTGTTCCACCGGATCGGCAACCGCCACAACCGGGCCAAGGCGCGGCTCAAGTGGGCGATCGACAAGATCGGCGTCGAGGCGTTCCTCGCCGAGTACCACGCCGAGCGCGCGGCGATCCGCGCCGAGGGCGGCACGCCGCTCGAGCTGCCGGCGCAACCGGCGCCGCCAGTGCGGCGGGCGTTGCTCGCGCAGGCCGCGCCGGTCGATCCGGGCTACGACGACTGGGCGGCGACCAGCGTGCGGCCGCAGAAGCAGCCGGGGTTCTCGTCGGTCGTGATCCGCCTGATCCTCGGCGACGTGACCGCCGCGCAGCTGCGCGCGCTCGCGGCGCTGGTGGTCCAGTTCGGCGAGGGCGAGCTGCGCACCACGAACGAGCAGAACCTGGTGCTGCGCTGGGTGCCCGACGCGCGGCTGCCCGCGCTGCATCGCGAGCTCGCGCGGATCGGCCTCGCGCGCGCCGGCGCGAATACCCTCGCGGACGTGACCAGCTGCCCGGGCGCGTCGAGCTGCAAGCTCGCGGTCACCGCGTCGCGTGGGCTCGGCGCCCAGCTCACCGCGCTGCTCGATCGCCGGCCGGACCTGGTCCGCGCGGCGCGTGGCGTCGACGTGAAGGTCTCCGGCTGCCCACACGGCTGCGGCCAGCACTACATCGCGGGCATCGGGTTCCAGGGCGGGATGCGCAAGATCGCCGGCCGCCCGGCGCCGCAGTACCTGGTCTATGCCGGCGGCGCGATCCTCGCCGATCGCGCCGAGCTCGGCCGGCTGCTCGGCAAGGTGCCGGCGCGGCGCGCGGGCGCGACCCTCGAGCGCCTGCTCGACTTCTACATCGCCGAGGGCGCGACCGGCCCGGCATTCTGGGCGCAGGTGCCGATCGATCGGCTGCGCGCGGTGATCGCGGATCTCGAGAAGCTGCCGGACGCCGAGGCGATCGAGGAGGACTTCGTCGATCTCGGCGAGACCCGCGCGTTCGAGGTGCAGAGCGGCGACGGCGAGTGCGCCAGCTAGCAGCTAGCGCGAGGTCTTGACCGTCGGCCGGGTCGCGTTGAGCACGAGGCCAACCAGCCCGGCGGTCGCGAGCACCACGCCGGCGACCATCGCGCCACCGAACGGCGGCGGCGTCGCGCACGTGCTCCCGGTGCACGCCGGCTCGGCGTCCTCGGCCAGCACGTCGGCCGCGATCGCGCCGCCGCCGGCCACCATGAGGACCGCATCACCGACGTAGGCCCAGCGCTTCGCGGGCTGGTTGTATCCGAAACAACCCGTCAGGCAGATCGCCAGCAGCGCGAGCGCCGCGATCAGAGGGCGTCTGGTCGCCATGAGCACCGATCGTAACTCAGCTGGTGTCGGCGGGTCGACAGCGCCGCGGGCGAAGAAACCGCCCGCCAGGATTTGTGTTTTCGTCGGTTTCCGCGATGCTTCGTGGCAATCGTGAAGCGGTCGCCGCTGTTGCCGATGTTCCTGATCGTCCTCGTGGACGTGCTGGGCTTCACGATCGTGATCCCGCTGCTCCCGTTCTACGCGGAGCACTTCGGCGCCACCCCGCTGATCGCGACCACCCTGGTCTCGGTGTACGCGGTGTGCTCCCTGCTCTCGACGCCGATCATCGGCAAGCTGTCCGACCAGTACGGCCGCAAGCCGCTGCTGATGTACAGCCAGGCCGGCACGTGCGCCGGCTTCCTGGTGCTCGGGTTCTCGAGCTCGCTGTGGATGGTGTTCATCGGGCGGATCCTGCCCGGGCTGTCCGCCGGCAATCTCTCGATCGCGCAGGCATACATCTCCGACCACACCGCGCCGGAGAACCGCGCGAAGGCGTTCGGCGTGATCGGCGTCGCGTTCGGCATCGGGTTCATGTTCGGGCCGGCGCTCGGCGGCTGGCTCGGAGAGTACGAGTTGCACCTGCCGTTTCTCGTCGCGGCGGGGCTCTCGGCGCTGTCGATCCTGTGCACCTACGCGCTGCTGCCGAACGAGGGCCCGCCGCAGCGCACCGGGCCGGAGATGGGGCCCGGCGGCCGGCGGCCGAGCGCGTTCGACTGGAAGATCTACGCCGAGTACTTCGGCCGCCCGGGGCTGCGCGCCCTGTACATCCAGTTCTTCCTGTTCTCGTTCGCGTTCTCGTGCTTCTTCAGCGGCTTCGCGCTGTTCGCGGAGCGGCGGTTCACCCGCGACGGGCTCCCGTGGACCAGCAAAGAGGTCGGCTGGCTGTTCGCGTACGTCGGGTTCCTCGGGATCATCCTGCAGGGCGGCCTGCTCGGCCGGCTGGTCAAGCGCTACGGCGAGCTCAAGCTGACGATCGCCGGGTTCGTCGCGGCCGCCGCGGCGTACGTGCTGGTCGGGCTGTCGTACGGGGTGGTGATGCTGGCGGTCGCGTCGACGATCTCCGCGTTCGGCTCGGGGGTGCTGCGTCCGGTGATCACCAGCCGGATGACCCAGGTGGTGAACCGCGAGGAGCAGGGCGTCGTGCTCGGGATCTCCGGCTCGCTGAGCTCGGTCGCGATGGGCATGGCGCCGCCGGTCGGCGGGTTCATGATCGACCATGGCTGGCTCCACGCGTGGGCGCTGATCCCCGCGGTGGTCAGCGCGATCGGCCTCGTCGCCACGCTGTGGTGGTCCGGTGTGACCCGCCCCGTGAAGGCCGCCTCGCCTTCGGAGCCGTGAGCCCGCCCCGCCGCGCCGTGCGCGTGCGGCCTACTGCATGCCCATCGGCTTGATCTCGAACTTCCAGGTCGCGCTCTCGGTGCCGATGCCGGTGCCGCCGGTCGGCGAGTCATAGCCAAACGTCAGCGTGCCGCGCAGCTCGTAGATGCCCTTGGGGCCGCTGCACGTGACCTGCGCGGTCAGGCCCTGCTCGGCGATCTTGACCTGCGGGCCCTTGAGCACGGTGTTGTCGCACTTGATGTCGCTCGGCGCCGTCAGCTTGAACTCCGGCGCCGTCTTCTGGCTGTACTTGAGCCACGGCGACAGCTTGATCGAGATCGCGAGCTGGAAGCTGTCGTTGGGCTTGACCACCTTGGGGCCGCTCGACGACGCGGTGTACTCCTTGATCGCGGCGGTCAGCGCGTTGACCTTGGCGTCGCGCGCGTCGAGATCCGCCGGCGCGCCACCGGCGTTGACCATCGCGACCTTGCCGTCGACGTCGACCACGAACGACGCGGGCCCGGTGATCCCGAGCCGCTTCATCAGCGCGGTGACGTTGCGGCCGTACGCGAGCGTGCCGCGGCCGACGCCCTCGCTCTCGCGGATCGGATCGAGCTTCTTGGCGTCGTTCTTGGTGCCGTTGATGTACGCGACCACGTAGACGCGGCCGTTCTCCTTGAGCGTCACGATCCGCGCGAGGTCGTCGATGCAGGTCGCGATCTTCGGCGCGCAGAACCAGTGGATCACCACCTTGCCGGTGGCGTCGATGAACGACGGGCTGTCGTACAGCCAGTCCAGCTTCGCCGGCCAGCCCGGCACGCCGTTGATCGGCAGCGCGTCACCCACCATCGGCACGGCGGGTGACGCCACCACCTTGGCCTTGTCAGCCGGTTTCGGCGCCGGCGTCTCCGCGTGCGCGACGGCGGCCGTGCCGAGGAGGGCAGTCAAAACGAGTCCCTTCATGGGACGGGAACATAGCGCGATGCGACGCACGCTTGGTGCGACGCGCGGCCGCTCTCCGTATTCACCGCCGGCGCAAGCGCGCGAGATTTCAGAGCCGGCCGGCCGCGCCGATCGCAGGCACGAACATCGTGGCCGCGACGTTGGGCTCGGGATTGAACAGATGTTCGACACCCACCTCGGCGATCACCGAGAGGTGCGGGCTCACCACGAGCTCGAGGCCACCCGCGCCGCGCACCGCGACGCGCGCGCCATCGGACACGAACACCGGCAGGCCCACCGCGAGCAGCGGACGGAACCGGCCGTCGAGCAGCGCGAACGTCGCGCCGAGATAGCCGCCCGCGGTGCCACCGAGCAGCGCGGTGGCCTGGGCCTGGAGCCGCCGCGTGACGTCGACGGTGATGCCGACGAGGCCGGCGCCGCCGCCGTGGGTCACGTCGACGTGCGCGAGCACGAGCGCGCCGATCCGCGAGCGCGCCGCCGGGCGCGCGGTCGCCGAGACGCCGAGCCCCTCGGGATCCGCGCCGCCGGCTCCACCGACGCTGCGGACCGGGGTGGTCTCGAGCGCGAGCGCGACCTGCGCCGTGGCGCCCGCCGTCGCGGTCGCCGAGGTCTCGCCGGGCTCGTAGCCCTCGCGGCGCGCGCGCACGGTGACGCTGCCCGGCGCGACGCGGTAGCGCGCGACCTCGGCGGCGGGGAGCCAATCGTCGGTGCCGATCTGGACCTCGGCGTCGCTCGGCGTGATCGAGAGCGCGACGATCCCGACGTCGTCGTCGAGCCCCGCGAGCACCTTGGCCACCTCGGGGCGCTTGGCGGGATCGCTGTCGCTCGCGTCGAGGTAGCGCTGGTAGACGTTCGCGGCGTCGGCCTTGCGGCCGAGCCGGGTCAGCGTGGTGCCGATGTTGAGCAGGATCTTCGCGCTCGGGAACCGCGCGTAGGCGTCCTTGAACACGGCGAGCGCGCCCAGGTAGTCCTTGGCCGCGAACAGCTTGAGGCCCGACTGGAGCAGCGCCTTGGCGTCTGTCTTGTCGGGCTTGTCGGACTTGGCGGACTTGTCGGATTTGTCGGATGGCTTCGCGGGCTGCGCGGCGGCGACGCTCGACGCGAGCAGGCCGGCCAGCGCGAGGGAGAGCGAGCGATGGCGGAGGATCACAGATCGGTCTCGAGCAAGGGATCACCACCGGTCTGCTTCGGCCGCTGCTTCGGCTTCGGCTTCGGCTTGTTCGGATCGTGGGCGGTCGTGGAGTGCTCGCTCGGCTTGCCCGCGCGCGCGTTCGCGTTCGCGCCCGCCGGCTCGGCGGTCGACGAGCCAGGCTTCGTTTCGCCGAGCTTCGGCTCGGAGGTCGACGAGCCAGGTTTCGTCTGGCCGGACTTCGCCTCGCCGGGTTTCGCCTCGGCCGACTTCACCTCGCCAGGCTTCGCCTCGCCGGGCTTCGTTTCGCCGGGCTTCGTTTCGCCGAGCTTCGTCTCGGCGGACGTCGCTTCGCCGAGCTTCGTCTCGCCTGGCTTCATCTCGTTTGGCTTCACCTCGCCTGGCTTCGCCTCGCCGGGCTTCGCCTCGCCAGGCTTCGCCTCGCCAGGCTTCGCCTCGCCAGACTTCACCTCGCCAGGCTTCGCCTCGCCGCCTCCGGCGGCAGGCGAGCTCGGCGACATCTCGACGCGCACCGCTGGGCTCGCCGCCGGCGTCGCGGGCTGCGGATCGCTGCCGCCCGTCAACCCGATCGCGGCGAGCACGCCACCGGCCGCGATCGCGACCTCGGCCATCCCGATCGCGATTACCTTGCACGACGACTTCTCCGCCGGGACCGGCATCACCACCGACTGGCTCGCCGCTCCCGACAGCGTGGTCGGCATCGCGGGCACCGGCGTCGGCGTCGACAGCGGCGCCGGGGTCGCGAGGTGCGGCGGCTGCGGCACCAGCGGCGGCTGCGCCGCGAGTGCACCGGTCGCGGGGATCGCGCCGATCGAGGGCCGGGTCAGATCGAAAGGCGTGCCGAGCGGCACCGCGACGAAGCGCTGCGCGATCTCGGTCAGGATCTGCGCCAGCTCGCGCGCGCTCTGGATCCGCCGCTCCGGCTGCTTGTCGAGCAGCGCCATGATCAGCGCCTCGCTCTCGCGCGAGATCCCGGGCGCGTGGTGCGACACCGGATCCGGCTGCACGAACAGGTGCGAGCCGATCAGCTCGCCGGCGCCGAAGTTGACGAACGGCGGCCGCCCGGAGACCAGCTCGTACAGGATGCAGCCGATCGAGTACAGGTCCGCGCGGTGATCGACGTCGCCGGTGCCCTTGCACTGCTCGGGCGACATATACGTCGGCGTGCCCATCACCGCGCCGGTCTTGGTCGCGTTGTTGGCGAGGCCGATGTCGGTCAGCTTCGCGATCCCGAAGTCGAGCAGCTTGCTGCGCTCGCCGAGCGGCGACTCGAGATCGGGGATCAGGAAGATGTTGTCGGGCTTGAGATCGCGGTGGACGATCCCCTTGGCGTGCGCCGCGGCGAGCGCGCTGCACACGCCGCGCAGGTACAGCGCCGCCTCGCCCTCGTGCATCACGCCGCGCAGCTTCATCCGCTGCGACAGCGTCACGCCGTCGAGGAACTCCATCACCAGGTAGGCGTGGCCCGAGGGCATGTAGCCGAAGTCGAACACCTCGACGATGCCGGGGTGCAGGATCGCGGTGGTCGCCTTGGCCTCGTTGAAGAACCGGTTGACGATGTCGCGGTTGGTCGACAGCTCGGGGTGCAGGACCTTGATCGCGGCGATCCGGCCGATCAGGGTGTGCTCGCCGCGGAAGACCGTGCCCATCCCGCCGACGCTCACGCGGTCGAGGATCTTGTAGTTGCCGACGGTGGTGCCGATCACGAGCGCGATCCTCGGCGGCGCCGGCGCGCCACGAACACGAACGCGAGCGCCACGGGCCACGCCGCGGTCGCCGAGCCCGCGCTGCACGCGTAGTAGCTGATCACGCCGCCGCCTGCGAGCCGGCCGAGCCCCTCGCCGACCAGCGAGATCGTGGCGGTGCCACCCGGGTGGTCGACCAGGAACGTCGCCTGCTTCGGGCCGACCGAGCGCGGCGACAACACGACGAGCCACTCGACCGTCTGGTTCGCCCCGATCATGCTCGAGCTCGGCTGGGCCACGATCGCGAACTCCGCCGCGTCCGGACCCTCGAGCCGCGGGTTCGAGAACGTGGTCGGATCGGGAGTGCAGTTGGTGAGCTGCAGCGGCTGGCCGAACGAGGTCACGTCGAGCGGGTGGCCGCCGAGATCGAGCTCGACCGGCGTGGCGCTGACGCCCTCGGGCAGCCCCTCCACCGACAGCACGATCGTGCGCGGCGGCTCGCCCGGGATGTCGGTATCGACGACCAGCTCGCTGGTGAACGGGCCGACCTCGGTGGGCGCGGCGCTGACCGAGAACACGACCTGGTTGGCCCCGGCACCGAGCACGACGGCCGGCAGCGCGGGCGGCGCGACGCCGAACGGCGCGGCCGGCGTGGAGATCGTGTCGATCGCGAAGCCGCCGTCGCTGTTGCCGAGCACGGTGAACGGATGCTGCGAGCTCTGGCCGACGCACACCGGACCGAACGAGACCGCGCCGTCGGGGTTGATCGCCATCGTCGAGAGCACGGCGCGCGCGGAGACCTGCGCCGAGCGCGGCCCCTCGGAGGTCGCGACCTGGAGCGTCGCGCTGGTCTCGCCCTGCGCCGCGGCGTCGAACGCGACCAGCACGTCGATCCCCTCCCCGGGGCCGAGCGTGGCGGGCGAGATCGGGTTGACCAGGGCGAGCCCGGTGCCGGCGAGATCGACCGACTGGACCCCCGTCGACGCGCCGCCGGTGTTGACCAGGCGGATCGTCTGCTGCACCGGCTCGCCGACCCGCGTGATCGGGAAGACCGCCGGGCTGGGCTGGATGGCGAGGTTCGAATCGACGCCGTTGCAGCTCAGCGGCACGGTGACCGTCGGGGTGGCCGGGTCGTTGCTCTGGAGCACCAGCTGGCCGTTGAGCGGGCCGAGCCCGGACGGATGACACGTCACGCCGAGGTTGGTCTGGCCGCCCGGCCCGACCTGGAACGACGACGGTCCCATCATCGAGTACCCGCCGGAGACGCTCGCCGAGCCCACCACGAGCGTGGCGCTGCCCAGGTTGCGGACCGCGAGCGTGGCCTCGTTCGAGGCGGTGTTGATCCGCACGTCGCCGAACTGGAGCGCGCCCGGCGAGGTGTCGATGTCGATCGGCGGTGGCTGGCCGGTGCCGCTCAGGGTGACGATCTTCGAGCTCGTGCCGCTGTTGAGCGAGATCGTGACCACGCAGCTCTGCGGCCCGGCGACCGTCGGGTGGAACGTCGCGGTGAACTGGTAGTTGACGTAGATGGTCTCGGTGCAGATCGGCGGCTGCACCAGGTTGGTGTTCGAGCCGGTCGCCAGCGGGACCTCGCCGCCTCCCCCGATGCACTCGCGGTAGACCTCGGCCGGCAGGTACGGCGCGTCGACCGAGAAGTTCGGGCACGACTCGGTGATCGAGGAGACCACGTCGTAGCTGTTGTTGAGCCCGGGGTTGATCGTGATCGTGGCCGGGGCCGATGCCTGGCCCACGGTGATGGTGCCGAAGTCACGCGACGTCGGCGACACCGAGACGATCAACTGTTCGGTCGATGACAGGTCCGGCTGGGACGCCTGGCAGCCGACCACGACGAGCAATGCAAGACATCCGAGGCGCACCGCACGAGCATCCCAGCCCGGCCGACCGGGTGTCAATCGATAGGTCCGGACGCCAACTACCTGGAACTCATGTAGCTTCGTCTCACGTGGTGAACCAGAGATAGAACCCTGCGATCACCGCGACCAGCGCCTCGCCGGCGATGAAGCCACTGCCCAGCGGGACCATGTAGGTGTCCGCGCTCTTCTTGTTCAGCTTCTCCCAGATCGCCCCGACCACGCCGCCGATCGCCATCGTGAACACGACCGAGAACGGCACCAGGATGCCGATGCCGACGCCGGTCGGCGACGGCACCCACTTCTTCAGCTTCTTGTTGGACTCGAGCACGGTGAACAGCACGCCGAGCACCGAGAACGCGAGCAGCGCGTAGAGCGCCGAGCTCGGCAGCGCGCTCGGGCCCTTCTCGAGGATCTGCGCGAAGCCCGCCCACTTCTGCGAGATCGGCGAGCTGAGTCCCGCCGGGATCGTCGCGCCGGTCACCGGGTCGATGGTGTCGACCACGTGGTACTGCTCGCTGAGCACCGGGTAGACCAGCGAGACCGCCGCCGCGCCGATCGGCACCGCGAGCAGCTGCATGATCGTGATCAAGCGCGGCTTGGTGCCAACGACGTCGCCGCACTTGTAGTCCTGCATGATCATCTCGGACGACGTCGCCACGGTGCCCGCGGTGCCGCTCGCGACCATGTTCGCGGCGACGTTGCCCGGCGCGACCGCGGCGAACAGGCCCTGCATCATGTTGGAGAGCGCGCTGATCGGCCCCCAGTTGGTCTCGCCGAGCACGCGCAACCCGACGAGCATCAGCGGCACCGACAGGACGATCGCCGCGACGGTGAGCCACACCGGCATGCCCAGCAGCTGGCGCTGGACGACGATCAGCGCGACGGCCGAGATCGCGATCCCGGGCACGACGATCGAGAGCGGGAACTCCGAGCCGCCGATCCGCGCCGAGCGCAGGCTGCGGAACGTCTCGATCAGGAGCCGCCAGCGCAGCGCGAGCGCGGTGAGGCCACCTGCGACCAGCATGCCGGTCGCCGGCCACATGACCCAGAACAGCACCTCGGTGCGCGACGGATCGCCCGCCTTCTTGAGCGGCGCCAGGCCGTACTTGACGATGAAGTACGGCGCGACCACCCACGCGAGCACCGCGCCGAGCAGCATGCTGATGTTGATGCGGAGCCCGACGAGCATGCCCGAGCCGATGCTCAGCAGGCTGTACGACGCGCCGACCGCCATCTTGGCGTAGACCACGCCCGCGACCATCGCCGTGCCGCCGACCTCGATCGGCAGCGTGGCGGTCCACGGCGCGCTCCAGCCCTCGGGAAAGTAGTCGAACAGCTTGGTGTCCTCGCGGAACACCATCAGCAGACCGGACAGGAACACCCCCGCCATCACCGCCCAGAACGCGTTGAGCGCGGTGCGGCGCACCGAGGCGGGCGCATCGCGCGGCGGGTCGAGCACGGTGATCGTCTCGGCGGTCGACAGACCGTCGACGTACGGCAGCTTCTCGTCGACGACGAAGTGGCGGCGCAGCGGCACCGCGAGCAGCACGCCGAGCGTGCACGCCGTGGTCAGCCAGATGAAGGAGGTGAGCGGCGTCAGCTCCATCGTGAACGGCTTGTCGCTGCCGGCCGTCTGGTGGCGGAGCAGCTCGAACGCGCCGAGCAGCACGCACATGAACGCGGTCTGCGCGGCGCTCGTGCCGGCCGCCTCGGCGAGGTTGTTCTGCCAGCGGTCGTAGTGGCGCTTGCGGAACGACAGGTCGAGCAGGCGCAGGAACAGGAACCCGAAGAACGCGGCGACCACCGAGACGTTGGGGCCGAACCCGAGCTTGAGGACCATGTACGGGTACGCCGCGCCCATGATCGCGGCGACCAGCAGGCCGGCCACGACGACCTGCCAGGTGATCGCGCCGCGCTCGAGCGGCACCGCGGTGGCGCCGCTCGGCGGTGGCATGTCCGACCCGAGCGCCGACAGCTCGTCCTTCAGCAGCTTCGCTTCGGGGACCTCGATATCCTGGTCTTC
>JBQCJR010000070.1:0-12638 GCA_051952595.1 Kofleriaceae bacterium | reverse complement strand
CGAGGACCTCGTGCAGCCAGGAATCGTGCAGATCGAACCCCACCGGGAACCTGCGATCCAGCGAGAGATCACGCGCCTCTTCAAGGTGTGCTTCCAGCACCACTGGAGTCACCATCTCATCCAGGCGGACGTCGACGCGCTGGTCGCGGCGAACCAGCTCTGGGACTTCACCCACGTCGCGCGGACGCCCGAGCAGCAGGAGATCGTCCGGCAGAAGGTCGCGGCTGGCGGCAACTCGTGGCTCCCCGAGTCGAACGGCTATGTCCCGACCGCCCACGAGGTGAACGAGCGGTATATGACGGGGTTGGGTGGTCCCAGCGAGTGGGTCTGCATGAAGGCGCGCTGTGAGCGCGAGGGTGTCCCCGTCACGTGCGCGAAGTGCCGAGGCGACGGCGAGATGTGGGTCGACGTCGACTACGACGACCTACCCCAGCTGACTGAGGGTCTACTCAAGCCGGAGCAGGTTCTTGCCATCAAGCCGGTCGGCAAGAAGCTCCAGGCCGCGGTCGTGCGACAGCTCTACGAGGAGTGGCGCGAATACGAGCCTCCCGAGGGCCCCGGCTACCAACTCTGGGAGACCACGTCCGAGGGCTCGCCCATGTCGCCGGTCTTCTCGACGCTGGAGGCACTCTGCGCGCACGCCGCCGACCACTGCTCGACGTTCGGCCACTTCAAGGCCAGTGCCGCGGAGTGGCGCCAGATGCTCGACGACGACTTCGTCCACCACCAGGAAGGATCGATGGTGTTTCTGTGACACCCGCTGATCTCCACGCGCGATCACCGGGGCGCGTCGCGTACGGCGACGCTCCGTTCGACGCCTGACCCACGCGTCGTATCCACCCATCTTTTCCCTCTACCCCTTCGAGGTTCATCATGGTTTCCCGCATCGAGTCCAGCATCAAGCGCGACGCACGTTTCTGGATCTCCAACCACGCGATCCGCCGGCTGCGCGAGCGCGGCGAGCACGCGATCCAGTCGATGACCGACCGGGACCTCGCGATTGTCCTCGACGAGCGCCTGTTCGACGCGTTCGCCTCGGAGGCGTACGAGAGTGTCGTCGACTCCAAGTACCCCGACGTCGACACCAAGGTCGCGACGATCGAGTGTCGCGACAGCGTGAAGCGCTTTGTGGTACTGCGTCCGTATCGTCCCAGCGAGTATCCGCAGATGCGGACGGTCGTCGGCCCCAGCTCGGGCTCGCCCGCGCTCGCGGCGATCACGGTGCTGACCATGGAGATGGTCACGCAGAACTACCACTCGAAGCGGTGGTGCGTTCCGAATCGCGCGACCTCCAAGGTCGTGTCGACCGGCGACTTCCAGAACCGGCCGCTCGCCGCCTTGTCGAAGATCGAGCCGGCAACGATCTCGAGGTCGCTCGCCTCCGAGCAGTCCTCTCTGCAGCGAAAGTACACGCTCGGTGGCACCCGCGCCGAACGCAGTGCCTTCGTGCTGGAGATGCTGCGCGAGGACCCCGATGCACCCATGGCAGACGTGCGCGACCGCGTGCGCAAGAAGTTCGGCACGCCGATGAACCACACCCTCGTCGAGCAGCTGCGCGCGAGGGTCCTCGCGGAGATCCCCAAGACCGATGTCGTCGTACCCTGCGCGACGGCGGCGCCGACGCCGGTGCTCTCGATCGTGCGGCCGCAGACGCTCGCGGTGCCTGAGCCCGCTCCGGCACCGCAACCTTCGGCCGCGCCTTCGCTCGAGTCGATCGCCGCGAACCCGAACATGAGCATCGCGATCCAGTACGCGCAGGCTCTCGAGGGGGAGCGGCTCGCCCGCGCGCGCGTGCAGAACGCGGAGCGCGAGCTCGAGGCCGCCCAGGAGAGCCTCCGGGTGTCGTCGTCCCAGGTCGACATGCTCATGGCGCAGATGCAGCGCCAGAGGTCGGCCTCGTGATTCAACACGTGTGGCCGTGCAGTCGTCCCCGCCTGGGAGACCGTCGTGGTCGTTGGATTGTGGCCTACACCTTCCGCGGGCACGTCTGGAGCGGCCGGCGGTTCGCCTCGCTCTCGAGGGCGCGGGCGTTCGTACGCGCCTACGCGGACACGAGGCAACTCGCACACGTGTTGAACATGCCGTGCGTAGGCGTGAAGGTTCTCCGGTATCGCAAGGCTGACTGGGTGTTGAGGTCGGCGTGGGCGGCCTCGTGAGTCTCCGTCGCGTACTGGCCTCTGGCGCCGCCTGCTCGCCTCCCTCGTGGCTGCCCGACAACCTGTGCTTCGAGACCATCACGGGCTCGGACGCCTACGGGGTGTCGAGCGGTGCCTCCGACTCCGACGTGTACGGCATCTGCTTCCCGCCCAAGGAGCTCGTGTTCCCGCACCTCGCCGGCGAGATCCCGGGCTTCGGTCGCCAGGTGCCGCGCTTCGAGCAGTGGCAGGAGCACCACGTGGAGGCCCTCGGCAAGCAGTGGGACTTCCAGGTGTTCTCGATCGTGAAGTTCTTCACGCTCGCGATGGAGAACAACCCGAACATCGTCGACGTACTGTTCACGCCGCGCAGGTGCGTGCTGTCGTCGACCGCAGTCGGCGAGCGGATCCGCGAGAACCGCCGCCTGTTCCTCCACAAGGGCGCCTGGCACAAGTTCAAGGGGTACGCGTACAGCCAGCTACACAAGATCCGCACCAAGACGCCGCAGGGCAAGCGCCTCGAGATCGTCGAGCAGCACGGCTACGACGTGAAGTTCGCGTACCACGTCGTGCGGCTACTGCTCGAGGTGGAGATGATCCTCGGCGAGCACGACCTCGATCTCGAGCGCCACCGCGAGCAGCTCAAGGCGATCCGCCGCGGCGAGTGGACCGAGGCCCAGCTCCAGCAGTGGGCCGCGGACAAGGAGCGCGCGCTCGAGGCGCTGTACGCCGAGAGCACCCTGCCCTACGGTCCCGACGAGCCGGCGATCCGGACGCTGCTGCTGTCGTGTCTCGAGATGCACTACGGCGACCTGTCGTCGGCGGTGCGCGTCGTCGGACGCGAGGAGCAACTGCTGCGCGAGATCGCGCGGATGACGGAGCGGTACCGATGATCGGCAGGACGTGGGAGTGCTGGGCGAGCCAACTGAAGTCCGGCGAGTACTGGCACATCGGCGAGCGCTGGTGGGTCGACATCCACTACTCGAATTCGCCGACCGTGCCGGTGCTCGTGGAGGAGTGGCTCGGCCCGGACACATCCCCCGAGGTCACGCACTACGGGTGGGAGGACGCGGACCGCCCGCGAGCGATGCCCTCGATGATCCAGGTCCGTACCGGGGACGAGAGGCCGATGAAGTTCTTGAGCATGTGCTTCCCGTACGGGCTCCAGGCCGCGGTCGACTGCGGCCAGGGGCGCGTCGTCGCGCTGCGGGTGACCGCGCGGCGCGAGTCCTGACGACACACTGAACCGAAGGAGATTTTGAATGAGCAGCATGTCAAAGAAGGAATTCGCCGATGTTATCCAACAGGTCCAGGACCTGCAGGCGGAAGGGCGCGACTCGGAGCTCGAGCCGCTCCTCGAGATTCTCGCGGACGACCTGGGATACGTCGAGGCGCTCTGCCTGCGCATCCCGCAGCCGGCTCTCAAGCAGCTTCGCGCTGATCCGAAAGGGAAGTTCTGGTGATCCCGAGGAGCAAGGCGTGAAGCCCTGGACCGACATCAGGCGCATCCAGAGCACCGACGAGAACGTCTGCAAGTACGTCTTCGCCAAGGACGACGCGGTCGCCGAGGCGGTGCTCTACAAGTACCCGACGTACGAGCGGCGAACCGTGATGTGCGTCTCCACGCAGAGCGGGTGTCCCGTCGGGTGCCGGTTCTGCGGAGCCGGCGACAGCTTCGTGCGGTCGTTGACCACGGACGAGATCGTCGCGCAGCCCACGCACCTGTTCGATGACAAGGGTATCGACCCGTCCGAGATCGAGCGCCTCCAGATCATGTTCATGAGCATGGGCGAGCCGCTGCTCAACCTGCCGAACTTGGTCCCCGCGCTGCGGGTGCTCCACGAGCAGTTCCCGAACGCCGCCCTCCTGATCTCCACGTCTGCACCGCGCGTCGACTACGGTCCGCTACGTGCGATCTCGGAGGCGATCCCAGCGATCGGCCTCCAGTTCTCGGTTCACGAGAGCACGGACGAGGCGCGCGACCGCCTCGTCCCGTTCGCGGCGAAGTTGTCGCTAGCGGAGATGGCCGCGGAAGGGCGCGCGTGGCACGCGGCGACCGGCCGGCAGCCGTTCTTCAACTACTGCGCCCACGAGAAGAATACGTCGTGGCGCGACGCGAACCGACTGCTCTCGCTGTTCGACCCCGAGGTCTGGCAGGCCACGATCTCCGTGGTGTGCGAGCGCGACGAGTCGGTGGCTGCCGCCAACGATCGTCAGCGCGATCTCGCGGCGGACTTCCAGTCGTTGTTGCGCGAGCGGGGGTACTCCACCAGGATGTTCGACCCGGCGGGGCAGGACGACATCGGCGGCGGGTGCGGCCAGCTCTGGTACGTCCAGAAGTGGATGCGCGACAACCCCGACAAGGCACGGCCTTCGGTTGGTCGCAAGTTGCCGGTGCTACACGCGCCGCGCGTGTTCCAGAGGAGCGAGGCGTGACCGACGGCCAGTTCTGGTTCGTGATGTTCTGTCTCGTCGCGCTGCTCGACCTTCTCGCGTGGAAGAAGCGACGCACACTCGACGTCGAGGCCCGCGCGTACTGGCGCGAGCGCGATGAGGAGTCTCGGCGACGCCACGACGAGTTCATGGCGGGGCTCACACCTCTGGTCGTCTGCGAGTCCAGCGTCGCGATCACCACGCACGTTCGCGAGGTCACGCCGGACCACCCCGTCAAGCTGGGCGGTCACCCGCGCCCGCGCCCGCGCGCCCTGTGCGGGGTCGAGGTCGCATGGGACTGCCGGTTACCCGTCGGTACTGAGAGATGCGTGCGCTGCGCCGAACTGCGCGAAAGGAATCGAGAGTCATGACCAAGCCCTGCACGCATCGTCGCTGTCCGTACGATCGCTGCCACGCGCTCACGCCGGAGGAGCTGGAACCCTCGGCCGATGACACCGCGCTCGGCGAGCAACTCGTCGCCGAGGGCTGGATCAGTACCTCGACCAAATACCGCCACCTCATTCGGTGGCGGCTCCTGCCGCCGAAGTTCGAGGATCTGATTCGCCCGGAGCAGATGGGGTCCTACTTCATCGAGCAGGTACGCGAGGCGTACAATGCGCGGATCGGCAGGGAGTGGGCGCTTCGCATGGCGCCTGACGCACTCGTCGAGCGCCGCACGCTCACCCTCCGCCAGTTCCGTGCGTTCAAGCGCGCGCAACGGGCCGCCGAAGAACGCCTGAACGACGACAGCAGTCATGCGTGGGCTGCCGAGCGTGCACAGCATCAGGAGGCCGAGGCGCGCGACCTGGCCCACAAGCAAGCTGGCCTCGAGGCCGTCGACGGTCCCGCGATTCGCGTTGTTCGGGTCGTGCACGCGTCAGCGCCCGAGGAACTGTGAACGAGCTGCACCACATCCTGAACGGCTCGATCCTCGACATCATCGCGCGCGAGGTGAACTACGCGTTCGAACTCGGGCGCTCCGCCAAACAGGAGGTCTACTTTGGCGCGAATCGGAGATAGACGTCTCGGCTCGTGGCGACGCGCAATAATACATCTTAGTACTGATTGGCGAGCTAAGAACCGGCACGATTTCCGTCGAGAATGGCACCTGGTTCGTTCGGTGTTGATGGTCGCGAACGACGCGCTCGCCGAGGGTCGCCGCGCCGACGCGATCGCGGTGCTGCTCCAGGTGACCACGCTCGAACGCGCGACCCTCTGGACCACGCCGAAGCGCTGGCACGACGACCCGCTGTACGAACGCGTGCTAGAGATCGAGGACTACATCGGTCGCGCGATCTACCGCAAGATAGGCCGCGCGTTCGCGGAGGCGGTCGAGATCGCCGAGTGGATGAGACCTCACCGCCGATGAGCGGCGCGCCAGGCGCGCGCACTTCCAGGTGATCTCGCCTTAGAGCTTCTCGAAAGCGCGCTCGTGCTCGCGAGGTTTCCAAACTCGTGGGCAACAAAAAGAAGTCTCCCCGGCCGCCGATCCTCCGGGCGTTCCTCGAGGACGGCGCGATGATTGTGGACAGCTTCGCCGGAGGCGGCGGTGCCTCGAGCGGCGTGGTTCGAGCGATGCGGTCGCTCGGACTCGACAAGTCCCCGGACATCGCCATCAACCACGACCCCGAGGCGATCGCCATGCACAAGGCGAATCACCCGGAGACCAAGCACTACATCGAGGACGTGTGGCAGGTGGACCCGCGCGAGGCGTGCGGCGACCGGCCGGTCGCGCTCGCGTGGTTCAGTCCTACTTGCACGCACTTCTCCAAGGCGAAGGGCACCGCGCTCGACGCGTCGTCGCTCAAGATCCGCGGACTCGCGTGGGTGGCGGTCCGCTGGGCCGCCGCGGTTCGTCCGCGGATCATCTGCCTGGAGAACGTCGAGGAGTTCGCGAAGTGGGGACCGCTCCACCGCCAGCACACCGACGGGTGCTCGGAGGAGTACGCGATCGCGAATGGGAGGAAGATCTGGGCCCGGGCAGACAAGAAGAAGGGGCCAGCGCAGCCGTTCTGCAAGAAGGAGTGCCGGCTACACAAGCCGATCAAGTCGCGCGAGGGCGACCTGTTCGAGGCGTTCGTCGCCCGACTCCGAAAGCTCGGATACGTCGTCGAGTGGCGGCTGCTGCGCGCGTGCGACTACGGCGCGCCGACCACGCGCAGGCGGCTGTTCCTCGTGGCGCGCTGCGATGGCAAGCCGATCGCATGGCCGGAGCCGTCCCACGGCCCGGGGCGAACCACGCCCTACCGCACGGCAGCCGAGTGCATCGACTGGGCGATCCCGTGTCCGTCGATCTTCGAGCGCGACCGCCCGCTCGCGGACAAGACGCTCGCGCGCATCGCTCGCGGCATCCAGAAGTTCGTGCTCGACAACCCGCGGCCCTTCATCGTTCCGGTCGCGTACGGTCGCGACGCCCGGGTCAACAGCATCGACGAGCCGATGCGGACGATCTGCGGCAACCGCGGGGGACACGCAGTCGTGACGCCGGTGTTGGTTCCCGCCACCCACGGGGACACGCACGGCAGACCCGACACACGCACGCACAGTGTTGAAGAACCGCTGCGTACGCTAACCCCCCGCGGGTCCCAGTGTGCGGTTGTCTCCGCTCTCCTCCTCAAGACCAAGACGTATGGCGGCGGTGGCAACGACGCCAAGTCCGCCGACGAGCCCCTCGGGACCGTCACGGCGTCGAAGCGCGGGGAGTTCGCGATCGCGGTCCCCTACCTCGTTCACCGCAGCAACGGAGAGCGTCCCGAGAAGGTCAACACCGACGGTAGCGTGAGCCCGGGCCAGGCCCCGCGCGTCTACGATATCGAGAAGCCGATCGGCACGATCGTCGCGCAGGGTCAGAAGCACGCGCTCAGCGTCGCGCTCCTGATCAAGAACAACGGCGGGAACAACGACCGCGCCGGTTCTGCAGGACAGGTCGTCGACCGCCCGATCGATACGATCGCGTGCAAGGACCAGAAGTCGCTCACCGTGGCGCACCTCGTCCGGTACAACGGCGAGCGCAGCGACAGCGAGGTCCGCGGCGGCGAGGTTTCCGCACCGATCAGCACGATCGACACCTCCAACCGGTTCGGCCTGGTCGCGTCGCACCTCGTCAACCTGCGCGGGACCAGCGCGGCGCACATCGAGGCGAGCGCGCACTCGCTCACCGAGCCGATGCCGACCGTCACCGCGAGCGGTACGCACGTCGCGGCCGTGTCCGCGTTCTTGGTCCGCTACAACGGGACCGGCGACGCCGAGCGCATGGACGCGCCGATGCCGACCCAGACGACGAAGCCCCGCTTCGGTCTGGTGACGGTGACCATCGGCGGCGAGGAGTACGTCGTCGCGGACATCGGCATGCGGATGTTGACGCCCCGCGAGCTCTACCTCGCCCAGGGCTTCGACTCCGACTACGTCATCGAGTGCCCGGGGCCGACCGGCAAGCCGCTTACCAAGACGGCGCAGATCCGCATGGTCGGGAACTCGGTCCCGCCTGTCATGGCCGAGGTCATCGCCCGGGCACAGCTGGAGGCCGCGTGAACGATCTGCACTACGCCCTGAGAAGGGTCCGAGTGATCTCGTGGCTCCGTCGACATGACCGGCTCGGCGGCTCGTGGCGTTACGACATACAGCGCCACGAGTGGATCCGCGAAGACGGTGTGAGGGTCTACGCACGGTGCAGTTGCACGCTCAGCGTGGGAGGACTCGAGGAGTACTACACCTCCTGGTACGTAGCGCGTCCCATCGAGGGGCCGATTCAGCACGGCACCTTGCGCGGCACCCACGTCGAAGGCTTGCATGGGGTGCCCGCGTGACCGTGCTGAACCAGCGGTGGCGCGAGGGGCGCGCGCACATGCGCCCCAGCGACCCGATCGATCCCTCGAAGTACGAGGTGGCGCCGATCGGTCGTGCCGTCGCCAAGGCGTTCGTGAAGGCGCACCACTACTCGCGGAGCTTCCCGGCCGCACGCTACCAGTTCGGCATCTTCCGCGGCGCGGCACTCGAGGGCGTGGCCGTGTTCAGCCACCCGGCGAACGAGGACGTTCTCGCACCCCTCCCCTGCGAGCGGCTCGCCGGCATCGAGCTCGGCAGATTCGTGCTGCTCGACGAGGTCCCCGGGAATGGCGAGACGTGGTTCCTGGCGCGCTGCTTCGAGCACCTCCGGCAAGACGGCATCGAGGTGTTGCTCTCGCACTCCGATCCGCTGCGGCGGGTCGCGGCAAACGGGAACGTGGTCATGCCCGGCCACGTCGGGACCATCTACCAGGCGAGCAACGCGGTGTACGCGGGTCGCACGCGTGCGCACCGCCTCTGCCTGCTTCCCGACGCTACGGTGTTCAGCGAGCGATCCATCTCGAAGATCCGCGGCGCGGAACGCGGCTGGGAGCGAGAGATCCGCGTACTCGTCGACGCCGGCGCGACCGCACCGTGCGGACTCGAGCCGGGCGGCGCGAAGGGCGATCCTCGGTGGGTCGCGCGGCGCGACTGGCTGTGGCGCGCGATCGGCGAGGTCTGCCGTCGGGTCGCGCACGGTGGGAACCATCGGTACCTGTGGGCGCTCGAGCGCCGACTCCGCCGGCAGGTCGCCCGGCTCGCGACCGGCGAGCCCTACCCCAAGCAGGTCGACTAAATGGACAACGAGAACGAGATGCAGAAGAACGTGTTCGCGGTCGGAGATCAAGTTGTCTGGAGCAGCGCGAATCATTGGAACCCCTACCTGGTCTGGGGTCGCGTCACGCGAGTCACGCCGAAGGGCACTGTCTACGCGGTCGATGACCACGGCAACGAGTACGAGTTTCGCGCTCGAGGACGTCGCACCTGCCGGAAGCCCACCGAGATCGAAGTGGCCGAGGACCAGTGGCTCGCTCGGCGCCCGGACCTGTCGCACGTCCACATCGTCGGCGGGCCACTCGGCATGTTCCGGCTGTCGAGAGTCACCGTCGAGGACGTGACTACCGTCGAGCAGCTGCGGACCGCGATCGACGAACTCCAGATCGCGTTGAAGTGGCTCGAGGAGGATCCTCGCAAGCACGCCCGATAGCGGCGATTCGTGGAAGCCCTCGCGGGCCACCCGGAGTTTCCTCAACCATGAGCGTTACCACCATCATCGCAGGCACGCTGTTCATCCTCCTCACGGCGGTGCTCCTCGGCACGCGCAACGGGCGTCGCGAGGTCGTCCGCCCCGTCTACAGCGGGGCCGATGTCGTCGGGGTACTGCTCGCGTCGACGGCTGCAGACGCGTATGTAGGGCAGTCGTGGGAGACGGCGCCGTCGCGCGACTGCATCGTCGCGACGTTGATCATCGTCGCCGTGATCGCCGCCACCGTGCTCCCCGCTGGTGTGTTCCGCGCGAAGTGGTGGCGGGTCGTGTCTCGCGAGGGGGACGAGTCGTGATCGAACCAATCATCGTTTGCTATGGCGTCTTCACGCTCTTCGGCGTGTGTGTCGTCACAACGTCATGTAACGAATTGCCTATACGTGGCACCCGCGAGGCGCGTGTAGTCGGACTGATACTTCTGGCCCTGGGTTGGCCAGTGGCGATCCTCTACTGGACGGGCAGGCATGTTCCTCATGCGCTCGCGTTCTTCGCTCGCGGATGTCGAGACCTCTACCGTCAGACTCGACCGCGCAAGAGCGGCGCCTCGCTGCCGCGCGCGACCGCGTACCGGAGGAAGGCCCCGTGAAGCAGTTCGAGATCCTTCAGGCCGCCGCCACGGTCGCGGCCGGGCTCGCGAGTCAGCGAACCCCGGTGGACGAGCACGACTACGAGTGGATCGCGAAGCACAGCGTCGGGATCGTCGTCGAGATCATGAGAGTGCAGACCGCTGTCTTCGAGACGTTTCTATCGCTGGAGAAGGGCGACTGACGTGGCGCGCGTCGACCACCGTGTCTTCATCCGGTTCTGCGAGAGGTTCTCGGACCGTGAGCGTTCGCGTCTCGAGGATCTCTATCGCGCCCACCACCTGAAGCACTGTCCGGTCGTCGAGGCGCTCCGAGGCGTCGCGCGAGGAGACGCATGGTTCGACGCGTCACCATACGCAGGCGACGTGCACCGCTTCTCGGCTCGATTCATCCGCCCACTCGGCGGGAACGTCAACGGTGGTGGTGAGGTGCGAGCAGACGGCACAGCCCGGCGGTGGTCCACTGTCTCTGGGGAGTTCAACGCACGATGAGCAAGTCGAGATCGGAGTTCGCGTCCGTCGTCGAGTACTGGCTGTCCACTCCTGGGGCGCCGAAGCCGAATAGCCTGCAACTCGCCGAGTACATCGTCGAGCGCGCGCAGGTCGACTACCCGGCCGGGCCGAACGGCGAGCCTCCGGCGGGTCAGCCGCCGGCGCACAACTGGCACCAGCGCGTCGCCCTCGCCCTCGCCCTCGCAGAACACGTTGTCGAGACGAGTGCCTCCGAACCGTCGGCGTGTTGACGCTACTGGTAGCGTCGTCCGTCCACCGGACGCCCCAGGAAGCCCGGTTTCGTGGCGAGGGTTGAGCTGGGAGGTATCCTGTTTGGCTCAGGCCCTGAACGGTAAGTGACGAATCTCCTGCACATCTCCGCCGCCGAGTCCGACCGCTGTGGTCCTGGGCGCGGAGAGGCGACCTGGGAACAGGTCGTCTCAAGTCTCGCGCAGGTCAGTGAATCGGAGTGCGAGTTCGCCACGTGCGCGCGGGGCAAGTGCTCCAAGAAGCGCGGAGCGATGTGGGGGCCGATCCACTGGCGCGGCGACGCCGATCGCAAGGTCATCGAGAACGTCGTCGGCGTCTCGATCCTCGTGGTCGACGTCGACCACGTGCCGAGCGACGACCAACTCGCAGGAATCTACGAGCGCGTCGCGCAGTGGCGGCACTTCCTCCACGCGAGCCACTCCGACCGCCCCGGGGATCGATGTGTGCGCGTCGCGCTCGCGGTCTCGCGGGAGATGACCGCACGCGAGTTCAATCGTGTTCGCCGCGTCGTGCTCGAGATGCTCGACCTGCCTGCGGATCCGAACGCCGCGGACTGCTCGCGCCTGTTCTATCTCCCTACGCGTCCTCGCGACGCGTGCCACGATGCCGTCGACGGCACCGGTTACCTGTTCGCATCTGGTGACGGGAAGGTACTCGACGTCGACGCTATTCTGGCGCTCGGCGGCCCGGAGGACGAGCCATCGGAGCCATCCACCTTCGAGATTCCCTCGTTCGCGGGCGCCCCGTCGGCAGAGGCCATCGGTGTTGCCGCGCGCGCTCTCGGCGAGGCGTGGCCTGACGAGAACCGTCACGGCGCGCAGCTCGCGCTCGCCGGCGCACTCGCTCGCGCGGGGTGGCCGGTCGCACTGATCGCGGACTTCTGCGCGCGCGTCGCCGAGGTACAGGAGCCGGGGAACGGCAACCTGTCGAAGCGCACGAGCGCGGCGAGGTCGTCGGTCGAGAAGGCTCACCGCGGGGTGAACGTCGCAGGTTGGCCGACAGTGATCGAGTACGTCGGCGAGGACGCGGTGGCGGAGACGCGCCGGTTGCTCGGCATGCACACTGCTCCCCAGGCCGACCCGGCGTTCGTCGCCCAGATGACGGCGCTCGCAGCGCGTGCAGCGGCCCCCACCGCGATCTCGTCAGACCCGGCCACATCCTCACCTCCCAGTCCACCATCTCCCCCTACCAGTACCGAGGTCCGGGCGTCGCTGAAGTCCGCGCAGAAGCGGCTCGCCACGCGCAAGGATGCCTCGTCCCTCCGCGATGCCGAGCTGCTGAAGCGCGTGACCCGCGGCGACTTCCTGACCGACGACGTCGACGAGGACCGCGCGACCGCGCTCGTTCAGGCGGCGCTCGTCGTCGCGCGCGCGGCCCCGCCGAACACAGCGCCCGAGCAGCTGATCCGCGAGCTCCTTCCGTCGGCAGGCGCGCTCGCGGCGGACCTCCCGGAGGTCGTGGCGCTCGCCACCGAGCACGCTCGCCAGATGCCTCCGCTGCTCTCGCGGGGGCCGAGCGCCCCGGGAGGGCTCTCCCGCCCTTTTGGCGACGCGGCCGGTGAGCTGCTCGAGGAGTTCGTCCTCGAGACGCAGGGCCCCCGTCACGGACGACCGGTCAACGGCTCGCAGCACAACAT
>JBQCJR010000069.1:0-4317 GCA_051952595.1 Kofleriaceae bacterium | reverse complement strand
CCGGCGGGACGGTCTCGATCGCCCACAACGGGAACCTGGTCAACGCCAACGAGCTGCGCGCCGAGCTCGAGGCCCAGGGATCGATCTTCCAGACCTCCAGCGACACCGAGGTCATCGTCCACCTGATGGCCAAGGCCCGGGCGGCGACCGGCAAGGCCGACGTGCTCGGCGCGCTGACCACCGCGCTGGCCCGGGTCCGCGGCGCCTACTCGCTGGTCCTCCTGACCCATGACGAGAAGATGATCGGCGTCCGCGACCCCAACGGGTTCCGGCCGCTGGTGATCGGCCGGCTCAAGGACGCGTTCGTGTTGTCCTCGGAGACCTGCTCGTTCGATCTGATCGAGGCCGAGTTCATCCGCGAGGTCGATCCCGGCGAGATCGTCGTGATCGAGAAGGGCGGGATGGCCAGCCACCGGCTGCCCGAGATCGCCCCGCGCGCGTTCTGCGTGTTCGAGCACGTGTACTTCGCGCGGCCGGACAGCCTGCTCAACGGCAAGTCGATCTACAAGGCGCGCGAGAAGATGGGCCAGCGGCTGGCCCAGGAGGCTGCGGTCGAGGCCGACGTGGTGATCCCGGTGCCGGACTCGGGCGTGCCCGCGGCGATCGGCTACGCCAAGGAGGCGGGGATCCCGTTCGAGATGGGCCTCATCCGGTCGCACTACGTGGGCCGCACGTTCATCGAGCCGCAGGACTCGATCCGCCACTTCGGCGTCCGGCTCAAGCTGTCGCCGGTGCGCTCGGTGGTCGACGGCAAGCGGGTCGTCGTGGTCGATGACTCGCTGGTCCGCGGCACCACCTCGCGCAAGATCGTGAAGATGCTGCGCGGCGCCGGCGCCCGCGAGGTCCACCTACGGATCAGCGCGCCGCCGACCACCCATCCGTGCTTCTACGGCATCAACACGCCGACCCGCAGCGAGCTGGTGGCGGCGTCTCACACCGTCGAGGAGATCGCGCGCTACGTGACGTGCGATACGCTCGGATACCTCTCGCACGACGGCATGATGACGGCGGTGGCCGGAGAGCGATCCGGGCAGGGCTATTGCTCTGCGTGCTTCACCGGGGACTACCCGGTGGCGCTCGGTACGTCGGACCTTGTCCAGTTGCGTCGCGCCAGGGTATGACGAGGCCATGCCAATCGATTCCGTCGACGTCCGCGCCGTCCGTGCGCAGCTGAAGGAGCTCGGCCAGAAGGCCCACGAGCTCCGGAGGTTACTTTGACGTCGACCACAAGCGTCTGAAGATCGAGGAGCTCGATTCGATCGCCGCGCGGCCTACGTTCTGGGACGACCAGAAGAAGGCGCAGGCGACGCTGCGAGACAAGAAGCAGCTCGAGCAGGTGGTCCACGGTTACGACGCGCAGCTGCGCGCGCTGTCCGATGGCGAGGTGCTGCTCGATCTCGCCGAGGAGGCGGGAGACGAGGAGTCCGCCCGCGAGGCCGCCGCGCAGGCCGTCGCGGTCGCGCGCGCGCTCGACGAGATCGAGTTCAAGCGCATGCTGTCCGGCGACCTCGACGGCGGTGGGGCGATCGTCCAGATCACCGCGGGCGCCGGCGGCGTCGATGCGTCGGACTGGGCGATGATGCTGACGCGGATGTTGATCCGCTACGCCGAGCGCAAGGGCTGGAAGGTGGAGCTGCTCGAGGAGACCCTGGCCGAGGAGGCCGGGATCAAGGGCGCCACGTTCACGGTCGACGGCGACTTCGCGTACGGCCTGCTCAAGGCCGAGAACGGCGTGCACCGGCTGGTCCGCGTCTCGCCGTTCGACGCCAACGGCCGCCGCCAGACCTCGTTCGCCTCGGTGCGGGTCACCCCGAACATCGACGACGAGATCGAGGTCGACATCAACGAGGGCGATCTGCGGATCGACACCTACCGCGCGGGCGGCGCCGGCGGCCAGCACGTCAACAAGACCGACTCGGCGGTCCGCATCACCCACGGTCCAACGGGGATCGTGGTGCAGTGCCAGAACGAGCGCAGCCAGCACGCCAACAAGGACAAGGCGATGAAGCTGCTGCGCGCGCGGATCTACGAGTACGAGCTCGCCAAGCGCGAGGCCAAGGCGGCCGAGGACGCCAAGGCGCTGCTCAAGATCGAGTGGGGCTCGCAGATCCGGAGCTACGTGCTGTTCCCCTACCAGCAGGTCAACGACCACCGCACCGAGCTGAAGACCAGCGACGTCGATGGCGTGCTCGACGGCGATCTCGACGACCTGATCCGGACGTTCCTGCTGAAGTCGGCGAACACCGCCAAGTGACCTGACCCGGCCTCGCGGCGCGGGTTCACCGGGCGTCGAGGGCGCGTCGCGCGCTATCGCCCGTGCGCGCGCGCGGCTAGCTCCCGCCACTCCGCGCCGCTGAGCGGGAACCCGAGCTGCTCGTAGAACAGCCGCCCGCCGTGGGGCGCGCGGCCGAAGTCGTAGCGCGGCGGGATCCGGTAGCGCTCGTCGGTGATCCCGAGGAACGGCGCGAGCGTGGCCTGCTGGCTCGCGAAGCACGCGAGCATCGCGGCGCGGCGCCGCTGCTCGGCGAGGTCGAGCGCGTGGATCACCGAAGGGCCGTTGGGCAGGAACTCGCCGGCGCGCAGCCCGCCCCCGGCGCCGTGGTAGAGCGCCATCTCGAGCAGCGCGGGGGGGCGCGCGACCCGATCGCGCGCGACCGCGACCGCACACGCCACCGCGTCGTGATCGGGATGGCCGCCCTCGTACGCGTGGGTGATCACCAGATCGGGCGCCAGCGCATCGAGGTGCTCGGCGATCGCGCGCGCGAGCGCGGGCAGCTCGCGACACGCCTCCTGATCCACGACCCCGAGCTCGAGGATCCGCGTGGCCGGGATGTTCGCGCGGGCCAGGGCGCACAGCGCCTCGTCGCGGCGGAGCTGGGCGTACGCGGCGCGGCTCGGTTCCTGGCTCGGCCTCGGGCTCGGCCACCACCGCGGGTCGCGCGGCGCGCCGTCGGTCACGTGGATCACGGTGATCTCGTCGGGGCCACCGAGCAGCGCGCTCGCGCCGAGCGTCTCGTCGTCGGGATGCGCCGCGATGATCAGGACACGCGCCATGCTCCGGATCGCGTGCATCGCGCGCGCCGTGGTCCCCGGCTTGCTTGAGTCCCTCGCGCCATGCCGATGATCCTGAGCGTCGCGTTCCCGTTCGCGCCGGTGGGGCCGGATCCGGTGGGCGGAGCAGAGCAGGTGCTCGCCGCGATCGATCAGCGGCTGGCCGCGGAGGCGTGGCCTTCGATCGCGCTCGCCGCGGCGGGCTCGCGGGTGGCCGGCGAGCTCGTCGAGCTCGTGGTGCCCGGCGGGGTGATCGACGACGCGGTGCGCGCGCGCGTCCACGCGGACGTGCGCGCGGAGATCGCGCGGTTGCTCGAGGAGCGCGCGATCGATCTCGTGCATTGCCACGGCGGTGATCTGCTCGCGTACCTGCCCGAGACCGACGTGCCGGTGGTCGCCACGCTGCACCTGCCGGCCGCGTTCTACCCGCGCGAGGTGCTCGACGCGCGGATCCACCGGGTGTGCGTCTCGAGCTCGCAGCGGCGAACGTTCGGGCCCGAGGCGGCGATCCCCGACGTGATCCCGAACGGCGTCGCGCTCGATCGCTACCGCCCGGTCGCGCAGAAGGGCGACTTCGTGCTCGCGCTCGGCCGGCTGTGCCCCGAGAAGGGGTTCGACCTCGCGCTCGACGCGGCGCGCGCGGCGCGGGTCCCGCTGATCCTCGCCGGCATGGTGTTCCCGTACGAGTCCCACCAGCGCCACGTGCGCGAGGCGATCATGCCGCGGCTCGACGCCGAACGGCGGTGGATCGGCTCGGTGGCCGGCGCGGTCAAGCGCGCGCTGCTCGCCGAGGCGCGCTGCCTGCTGATCACCAGCCGGGTCGACGAGACCAGCTCGCTGGTCGCGATGGAGGCGCTGGCCTCGGGGACGCCGGTCGCGGGGCTGCGCCGAGGCGCGCTGCCCGAGCTGATCGAGCACGGCCGGACCGGCTATCTGGTCGACGACCCGGGCGAGCTCCCCGAGGCGATCGCGCGGGCCGCGGCGCTGTCGCCGGAGGCGTGTCGCGAGACGGCGCGCGAGCGCGCGTCGGCCGAGGCGATGACCGCGCGCTACCTCGAGCTGTACCGCGGGCTGGTGCGCGCCCGCCCGCGGAGGCGGCCGCGGCCGGCGCCGTGCGACGCGGTGCTGCTGACCACCGACGACGAGCTCGCGGCGATCGCCGGGGAGTGGGACGCGCTGTGCGATCGCTGCCCGACGGCGACCGCGTTCCAGCGCCCGGGCTGGCTGCTCGCGTACCGGCGCTGGTTCGGCCATGGCGGCGAGCCG
>JBQCJR010000068.1:0-4717 GCA_051952595.1 Kofleriaceae bacterium | reverse complement strand
GGATCGTCCACCGCGATCTGAAGCCGGAGAACGTCTATCTCGAGAGCCGCCCGGGCAACCCCGAGTTCGTGAAGATCCTCGATTTCGGGATCGCGAAGGTGATGCGCGGCGACACGATCGATCCGCAGTCGCCGCAGCTCACCGCGACCGGCCAGACGCTCGGCACGCTCGAGTACATGTCGCCGGAGCAGCTGATGGGCAAGCCGCTCGACGGGCGCAGCGATGTCTACGCGCTCGGCGTCGTGGCGTACGAGATGATCACTGGACGGCTGCCGTTCCCCGACGCCAAGGGGCCCGCCGGGCTGATCACCGCGCAGCTCAAGCAGACGCCGATCCCGCCGTCGCACGCCAACCCGGCCGCCGGGATCCCGCCGGCCGCGGATCGCGTGATCCTGAAGTGCCTCGAGAAGGACAAGAACAACCGCCACGCGGACGTCTCGCAGCTCGCGGTGGCGCTCCAGGAGGTCGTCGCGCAGGCGGGGGCCGAGGCCGCGCTGAGCGCCGGCCAGTCCGGGCTCGTGCGCCGTCCGGCGACCCCGGAGGTGTTCGACGAGCCGTCCGCCTCGATGATGCAGATGCCGATGCAGGGCACGCACGCGATGGGGCACGCGGGGCACCCGATGAGCGCGATGCCCGGCGCCCCGGGCGCGATGCCGGGCGCGATGCCGGGCACGATGCCCGGCCAGATGCCGGGGCCGATGGGGCCCGGGCCCATGTCCATGCCCGGCCCGATGGCAGGCATGCCCGGCGTCCACGCGATGGGCCACGCGGGCCACGGCGCGATGAGCACCGCGGTCGGTCACGCGGGCCACGACCACGCGGATCCGCGGATCCCGACGCCGCCGCCGGTCGGCGGGCTCTCGTACGCGTCGAACCTGGGCGGCGCCGCCGCGATGCCGCAGATGTACGCGCAGGCGCCGGCGTACCCGCCGCCCTACGCGCCGCAGACCCAGGTCGTGTCGACGACGCGCTGGATCTGGTGGATCGTCGCGCTGCTGGCGCTCGGCGCCGCGGTCGGCGCGGTGCTCGCGCTGGCGATGCGCTGATCGGCGCCGCGGTCGGCGCGGTGCTCGCGCTGGCGATGCGCTGATCTGCGCGAAGGTCCCGCTCAGCGCGCGAGCAACGACCGCGCGCGCTCCTCGCCCTTCGGATCGTCCGCGCCGCCGTCGATCCACGCCTGGAACGCCGCGCGGGCGCGGGCGTCGTCACCCTGCGCGAGCGCGACGAAGCCATCGAGCTCGAGCGCCTCGGGCAGCCCTGGCGCGCGGACGCGGGCGCGGGCGCAGGCCTCGGCGGCGCGCACGAGGTCTCCGTCGGCCAGCGCCTGGCGGGCGGTGCGCAGCTCGGCGCGCGCCGCCTGGAGCTGTCCGACGCGGTCCGCCTCGAGCGTCGGATCCGCCGCGATGTCGGCGGGCGGCGTCGGGCGATCGCCCTCGCGGCGCAGCTCGTGGCGAAGGTCGAACGCGCGGAGCCGGCCGCCCGCGTGCGGATCGGCGATCCACAGCTCGAGCGAGCTCGGATCGAGCAGGATCGCGTGTGCGGCGCGCCCGTCGTCGATCGCACCGCGGTGGCCGGGCGGGCGGGGCGCGTCGTCGACCCCGCGGGCGTCGCGCAGCGCGCTCGCCATCGCCGCCACGTCGGGCAGCGGAGCGCGCACCAGCTTCGCCGCGCGCTCGACGCGGGCGAGCGTCGGCAGCACGCGGCGCGCGCGATCGTTCTCCGGATCCGCGGACAGCGTGTTGGTCGTGAGCACGTCGCCGATCGCGGGGACCTTGGGGCTGCGCTCGACGATCGCCTTGCTCGGCGTCCGCTCGACGACCAGCCACGCGCCGCTGCCATCGGCGAGCACGATCACCGCGGTGCCGAGCGTCGGCGTGGACTCGATCATCTTGACCGCCTCGTCGAGCGTCTTGGCCTGCTCGAGCACGCTGCGCGCGAGCTGGGCGACCGGCCGCGCGGTGCGGGTGATCCGGACGTCGGCGGTGCGCGCCGGGTTGACCATCACCGCGATGCCGTGCGCGTTGACGCCAGTGACCACGCCGGTCGATCCGGGCCAGCCGACGCTCGCCCACGAGATCCGGCCGTCCGGGTGCGCGATCGTGAGCACCGGGATCGCCGAGTCGCCGCCGTCGTCGAGGCCGGGCATCGCGAACGTGCGGCCGAGCCAGATCCGCGCGGTCGGCTGCTGCGCGACGAACACCAGGCTGCGCGCGAGGCTGTGCTCGTCCGCCTCGGCGGTCCGCCGCGACGGCGCGCCGACGTCGAGCACCGCCTGATCGCGCACCAGATCGTCGTACGACAGCGCGATGCCGCTCGCCGCGGCGCCGCGCGCCACCCCGGCGATCATCAGGCGATCCTGATCCGAGAACCCGTCGTCGACGAACCTCCATCGCCAGGCCAGCCGCATGCCGTGGGTATGGCCACCGAGCAGCCCGCCGGTGCCAACCGTCTGCTCGATCGAGGGCCGCGCGGCGCGGACCGCCGCGGGCAGCCACGGCGCGAGTAGCCGGCCGTGCGCCGCGCCGAGCGCGTGGGCATCACCGACGACGCGCAGCACCGGGATCCCGCCGCTCCACGCGAGCGACGACGTTCCGAACACCAGCGCCGGGGGCGCGCCCGGCGCGGCCTGGACCTGCGAGATCCCGCCGCGCACCACGCCGCCCGGCACGTCGTAGGCGACCGAGCGCCGGTAGATGAACCACGCGACGACGACCGCCACGCCGAGCATCGCGAGCGCGATCATCCCGGCGCGCCACGGGCGAAGGGTCCCCGAGCGTCGACCGCCGATCACCAGGTCCGGCATGACTGCGGGTGTTACCCGACGATCGACCGCCGGGGAAGCGCGCGCCGCTCGTCGATTCACTGCGTGTGGCTCGGATGGCCCGACCGCACGGCGCGGCGCGCGTCATCGCGCCGCGGTGGGTCATCCGTTCCGCGTTGAATTGTCGAGTGGCGGTTGCTAGCCTCGGCGAACCAGGTTTCCCGTCGATGTCCGGATTCGCTCCATCGACAGCCCGTGTGCTCGCGGCGAGTGCCGAGCCATTGTTGATCGCGGTGGTGAGCCTGCTCGCGCTGGTGATCCTCGGCCTGGTCGCGATGGCGCTGCTGCTGCGCCGCCGGGCGCGCACGCAAGCCGCCCCCGCGCTCGAGGCGCCGGCCCCGCCGCCGGTCGCGCCCGCGCGCCCGGTCGTGCCGCGCGCACGCCCACGCCCCGCGGTGGTCCGCGGCGGTGGTGGCGGCGGGCTCGCCGTCGCCACGTCGAGCGCGATGGTGTGCCCGACCTGCCGCACCGAGTACCACGGCATGACGTACTGCACCCGCGACGCGCGCCGGCTGGTCCCGCCCGAGGAGATGCTCGGCAGCGGCCCGCTCGGCGCGATGCGCGGCGGCACGCGCAGCGCCGGCCTCGTGTGTATGGCGTGCCGGCGCGCCTACGAGCCCGGCCTGCGCAGCTGTCCGCACGATGGCAACGAGCTGGTTCCGTTCCCGGTCTACAACGCGACGCGCCCGCGCAAGCGCGGCGCGACGGAGCCGGCTGGCGTGATCGCCCGGATCTGCCCGGTGTGCGCGACGAAGTACGATCTCAACGCGCGGTTCTGCGGCCACGACGCCGGCGAGCTCGTCGTGATCAACTGACGGGCAGGGCCCTCAGCGGGCCCTCAGATCGTCTCGCAGAACTCGATCCGCCGCGGCACCTTGTACGGCGCCAGGTTGCGCGCGCAGTGATCGATGATCTCCTCGGCGCCGCACTTCTGCTTCATCACGACCCGCGCGACGACCATCGCGCCCGCCATCGGATCGGTGACCACCGTGGCCTGGGCCGCCTTGATCTTCGGGAACGTCTCGAGGCAGCTCTCGACCTCGCCGAGCGCGACGCGCTTGCCATCGACCTTCACCACGTCGTCCTCGCGCCCGGTCAGCTGCAGCCGGCCGCTCTTGTCGAGCTTGCCGAGGTCGCCGGTGCGCAGCCAGCCGGTCTTGTCGATCGAGCCGATCGCCACCAGGCCAGAGCCGCGCGCCGGTGCGGCGGGCTCGTTGTCGAACGGGCCGATCGCCTTGGGCGACAGGGTCTTGCTCTTGACCCAGATCAGGCCTTCCTTGGTGGCGGCGGGCTTGCCGTCCGACGAGGTGATCTTGAGCTCGACGCCGGTGATCGTCTTGCCGACCGTGGTCGGGTACTTGCCGCTGTCCTCGAGCGTGACCGTCGCGGCCTCGGTCGAGTGATAGCAGGACATCACGCGCACGCCGTACTTGTCGAAGAATTCGTCGGCGACCGTCTGGTCGAGCCGCGAGCCGGCGGCGAGGTAGCGCGGGTTCTTGACGTCGAGCTTCTTGGCCGTCGGCAGGCGCGACAGCTCGGCGTACATCGGCGGCGTGCCGGGCAACACGTCGACCTCGTGCTCGCGGATCAGCTTGCCGATCCGGCGCGCCGAGATCTCCTCCTCGAGGAACATCGTCGAGCCCAGCTTGAGCGTTGGCAGGAACCCGAGGTCCCAGCCGTACGCGTGGAACAGCGGCACCGCGACCAGGATCTTGGTCTTGTCGTCGAGGCCGAGCGCGCCGATCGCGTGGTCGACCGCGGCGATCGTGTTCTTGTCGGTGCGCAGCACGCCCTTGGGATCGCCGAGCGAGTCCGCGGTGAACAACACGGCGATCGGGTCGACGCCGTGGCTCGGCGGGGTGCGCTTGTAGACACTGCAGGTCAGCAGGGTGCCCT
>JBQCJR010000067.1:0-2259 GCA_051952595.1 Kofleriaceae bacterium | reverse complement strand
ACCGCTCGACGATATCGGCGAAATCAATTCACCTCGCGCCCGCCGCCCCCTCCCCGACATCGGCGAAGTCGATCCACCTCGCGCTCAGCGACCGCCCGGCGATATCGGCGAAATCGATCCACCTCGCGCCTGCCGCCCCCCCGACATCGGCGAAATCGATCCACCTCATCGCGCTCAGCGACCGCCCGGCGATATCGGCGAAGTCGATCCACCTCGCGCCCGCCGCCCCCGCGATATCGGCGAAATCGATCCACATCATCGAGCTCGCCGGCCGCTCGCCGATATTGGCGAAATCGATCCGCCTCGCGCCCGGTCCCCGCTCCCCGATATCGGCGCAGTCGATCCCCCTCGAGTCGAGCGACCGCTCGACGATATCGGCGAAATCAATTCACCTCGCGCCCGCCGCCCCCTCCCCGACATCGGCGAAGTCGATCCACCTCGCGCTCAGCGACCGCCCGGCGATATCGCTCCACCTCGCGCCCGCCCCTCCGATATCGGCGAAATCGCTCCACCTCATCGCGCTCAACGACCGCCCGGCGATATCGGCGAAATCGATCCACCTCATCGCGCTCAGCGACCGCCTGGCGATATCGGCGAGATCGATCCACCTCGCGCCCGGCCCTCCGATATCGGCGAAATCGCTCCACCTCATCGCGCTCAACGACCGCCCGGCGATATCGGCGAAATCGATCCGCCTCGCGCTCGCCGGCCGCTCTCCGAGTTTGGCGAAGTCGATCCACCTCGCGCCCGGTCCCCGCTCCCCGATATCGGCGAAATCGATCCACCTCATCGCGCCCCACACCTGCTCGCTGATATCGGCGAAATCGATCCAACTCGCGCCCACCGTCCGCTCCCCGATATCGGCGAGGCCCGGCACCCGTTCGCTGATATCGGCGAAATCGATCCACCTCGCGTCCGCCGCCCGCTCCCCGATATCGGCGAAGTCGATCCATCTCGCGCCCGCCGCCCGCTCCCGGATATCGGCGAAATCAATTCCTCGCCTCGCGCCCGTCATCCGGTCGTGGATCGCCAACGGCCCCAGAGCTTCCAGATCCGCGACCTCGCCGAGCTCGCCCCGCAAGGCGCCCGCCGCCCCCTCCCCGATATCGGCGAAATCAATTCCTCGCCTCGCGCCAGCCATCGAGCCCCGCACCGCGCCGTCGCAAGGCCGAGTCCGTTCCGCGTCCACGTTGCCGTCACCTGCGCCCTCCTCCTCGCGGCCGTCGCCTGCGCGTGCAGTCCCGGCACGCTCGAGGCGGCCCCGGAGGACAAGCGCACGGCTGACCCGCGCCCCGCCGCGCGCTCGCTGCCCGAGATCTCTGCCGATCGCCTGTGCGTCACCAAGGGCACCGCAGCGCTCGGTGCTCGGATCACCGAGCCAACCGTCCGCGGGGTCGCGCTCGGATCGGCCGGCGATGCAGCCACCCTGAGGTTCAGGTTCCGCGGCGGGTCACCCCACCACCGCGCCCTCGCCTCCGGACAGTCGCGCCGCCAGCTCGGCCTCAAGCTCCGCGCCCAGGACGGCTGCAACCTCGTCTACGTCATGTGGCGCCTCGATCCCAAGCCGCTGATCGAGGTCTCGATCAAGCGCAACCCCGGCAAGCGCACCCACGAGGAGTGCGGCGCCGACGGCTACACCAAGCTCCGGCCCGCGCGCTCCCGGCCCGTCCCCGCACTCGCCCCCGGCGCGAGCCATACGTTGACCGCCGAGATCTCCGGCGACGAGCTTCTCGCCTGGATCGACGGTCGCCTCAGCTGGCGCGGCCCTCTGCCCGCCGCAGCCCGCGAGATCTCCGGCCCCGCCGGACTCCGCTCCGACAACCTCGCGTTCGACCTGATCTCGTTCTCCGCCGCCCCATCCTCGACGAGCCAGCATCCCCGCTGCACCCGGGAGAACGGCGACTGAATTTTTCTGCACGGCCCCCCGCTTGACACTTCGGGCCCATGCCGCTAGAAAGGCGGAACTCGAACCGCGGGAGTAACTCAGTGGTAGAGTGCAACCTTGCCAAGGTTGACGTCGAGGGTTCGAATCCCTTCTCCCGCTCGATAGTTAGACGATCGTCGCTCTAGTTCCCCACCACCTGGGGCCCTGGCGGAATCGATGCAGATGATCGGGGCCGCTGCCGGCTGATTGGCGTTCTTCGGAATCCGAGCAGCCTCGCCAAAGATCGCCGAGATGGCGGTGCTGGTCCCGTGGCGCAGCTCCTGGAGCTGCGACCCACCACGGCCTTCCACGACCGACCGCGGCGGTCGAGATCG
>JBQCJR010000066.1:0-7250 GCA_051952595.1 Kofleriaceae bacterium | reverse complement strand
TTCCTGGCCAGCCGCGCGGGTGGGATCGTCCAGCGATCTGGCGATAAGCTCGCCTCGTGCCGGCGAGCCGCGCGGACGATCGCACGCCCGGCGTGGTGTACACCCCGCCGGAGGTCTCGCGGCCGATGGTGGAGCTGGCGCTCGAGCCGCTCCTGCGCGATCGCTCGTCCGAGGAGCTGCGGGCGCTCCGGATCTGCGACCCGGCGCTCGGCGAAGGCGCGTTCCTGGTCGAGGTGGTCGACGTGCTGGGGGCCGCGCTGGCCGCGGCGTGGCAGCGCGAGGGGAGCACACGCACGGCGGACGCGGCGCGGCGCGAGGTCGCCGCGCGCTGCATCGTCGGGATCGATGTCGACGAGCGTGCGGTGGCGGCCGCGCGCGAGGCGCTCGAGGTCGGCGGCGACGCGCTGGTGGTGGGTGATGCGCTCGAGCTCGACTGGCCGGCGGCGTTCCCGGAGGTGTTCGCGCGCGGCGGGTTCGACGCGATCGTGGGCAACCCGCCGTACGTGCGGCAGGAGTGGCTGTCCGGCAAGCCGGCGCTGCGTGGGTTCGCGAGCTACGACGGCGTGGCGGACCTCTACGTCTACTTCCTCGAGCTCGCGCACCGGATCGCTCGGCCCGGCGGCCGCTACTGCCTGATCACGCCGAACAAGTGGCTGACCGCGGCGTACGGCCGGCCGCTGCGCGCTTACCTGGCGGCGCAGGGCAGCGTGGAGGGCCTGGTCGATCTGTCGCGCGCCGCGCTGTTCGGCGATGCCGACGCGTTCCCGAGCATCGTGTGGGGCACGGTCGGCGCGCCGCAGCGCCAGCCGATCCACGCCGCGCGGATCGAGCCCGGGGTCGATGTGGCGACGGCGCTGCGCAGCGGCCGGCCCCACGCTCGCGCGCGCTGGGCGGACGAGCCGTGGCACATCGACGCGCCGCGCGACCGCGCGTTGATCGATCGGCTCGAGCGCACGTGGCCCGCCCTCGGCGACCTGATCGGCCGGCCGGCGCGCGGCGTGGTCACCGGCTGCAACGCGGCGTTCATCCTGGATCGCGCGGCCCGCGCGCGGCTGCTCGACGCGGAGCCGGCCGCGGAGCCGCTGGTCCGGCGGTTCGTCAAGGGGCGAGATCTGCGGCGCTGGCTGCCCGATCCGGGCGATCGTTGGATCCTGCTGGTCGATCGCGGCACGTCGCTCGACGAGCTACCGAGGGTCCGCGCCCACCTCGCGCAGTTTCGCGAGGCGCTCGAGCCGCGTCCGCCGGGTTGGTCCGGCGCGTGGCGTGGCCGCAAGCCGGGCACGTATCGCTGGTACGAGCTCCAGGATCCGGTGGGTGCGCTCGCGGGGGCGCGCACGCCGCGCCTGCTCTACCAGGACATCCAGACCGGCCCGGCCTGCTGCCTCGATCGCGGGGAGCTGGTGCCGGACACCACGGTGTGGATCCTGCCGTCCGCGGACCTCTACCTGCTCGCGGTGCTCAACTCGCCGCTCTACGGCTGGTACGCGCGGAGGCGGTTCCCACCGGCGCTCAACGGCTCGGTGCGGCCGAAGCTCGAGTACATGCGCCGGTTGCCGATCGCGACGCCCGCGCCGGATGCCCGCGCCGAGATCGAGCAGCGGGTCGCCGAGCGCCTCGAGCTCGAGCCGGCGCACCGCGATGGCGATCCACACATCGCGCGCCGCGCGAGCGAGCTCGAGGCCGCGATCGCCGACGCGGTGCTCGCGATCTACGAGCTCTCGCCCGCCGAGCGCGCCCTGATCGCCGAGAGCTAGGGAGCGCCCCTATTCGGGGACACCTCCCCGGCTTCGGCCGGGGTGTCGCGCGGTCCACACTACGCGGGCGCGAGCGGCAGCCGGATCACGATCTGATCGCCCGCGCTCGAGCAGCCGAGCTCGCCGCCCTCGCGGCGCAGCGCCGCGCGCGCGATCGCGAGCCACTCGCCGGCGTTGGACGCGACCGGCCGTGCGGCGGGCAACACGAGCTCGATCGCGGCGCCTTCGAGCCGCGATCCGACCTCGAGCGAGCGGCCGCGGCCCTGGCCGGCGGCGATGTCGATCGCGAGCGAGACCGCGTGCACGATCGCGGGCACGACGACCGCGACCGCCGCCTCGGGCGCGCCGAGGTCACCGCGGATCCCGACGGCGACCCGCGCGCCGGCCCGGGCGACCAGGTCGTGCACGGCGAGGCGAGTCCGCGCGGTGGTGCGGCTGAGCGCGCGCTGGCCGGCGAGCAGCTGATCGAGCTCGGCGAGCGCCGCGGCGGCGGTCTCGACCACGCGCGCGAGCTCGCCATCGCCGCGGATCTCGACCAGCTCCGTGAGCTCGTCGACCGTCATCATCAGGCCCTGCAGCTTGGACGCGAGGTCGTGGTTGAACCCGGGCGCGCGGGTGCCGATCAGCGCGAGCGCGAGCACGGCGTCGAGCTGGACCGGCGGATGGTGCGGGCAGGCGGTGCCGGTGTCGTCGAGGTGCCCGAGCGCGTGCAGGTCCTGGCTCACGCGCCGCTCTCGAGGCTCGCGACCAGCCCGGCGAGCCCCAGCTCGGAGGCCTCGTCCCACGGCTCGGCGGTGACCAGGTACGCGCCGCCGGGCGCGCGCTCGACCAGCGAGATCCCCGGGTGCTCGGCCTCGAGCGCGCGGCGCAACGCCTCGCGACGCTCGCGGCGCTGGCGATCGCCGGACATCGCCACCAGCTCGCGGTGGCGCGCGACCCCGGCGCCGACCACCGCGCGCAGCTGCTCGTTGTCGAACGGCTTGTTGAGGAACCGGAAGATCTCGCCCTGGTTGATCCCGTCGATCGCGGTCTCGAGCGAGCGCTGGCCGGTCAGCAGGATCCGCACGGTCTCCGGCCGGACGCGCCGCGCGTGGCCGGCGAGCTGCGCGCCGGTCATCTCGGGCATCTCGTAGTCCGAGACCAGCACCGCGACCTCGTTCGAGGCGATCCAGCCGAGCGCCTCGCTGGCCGACAGCGTCGAGCGGACCTCGAACGGCTCGCGGCGCAGGCACCGCGCGACGGTGGCGAGCATGGTCTCGTCGTCATCGACGCACACGATCAGGGGCAGCTTGTTCGCCATGGTCAGCTCGACAGCCAGCGCCGCCAGCCGCGGCGGTCGGTCACGCGCTCGATCTCGTCGAGTGCCGCGAGCAGCGCCCGCATGCCCGGGAATCGGGCCTGGGGCGTCTTCTGCAGGCAGGTGGTCACCAGATCGGCGAGCCGCGGCGGCAGCGGGCCGTGTGGGCTCTCGACCGGCGGGATCGGCGCCTGGATGTGCATCATGCACAGGGTGCGCAGATCGTCGTCGTGGTAGGGCGGCCGGCCGGTCAGCAGCTCGAACAGCACCGCGCCGAGGCCGTACTGATCCGAGCGATCGGTCGGCGCGAGGCCCCGCAGCTGCTCGGGCGAGATGTACGCCGGCGTGCCCAGCACGAACTCGGGGTTCTCGTCGCGCAGCCCCTCGCCCGCCAGCTCGGCGAGCCCGAAGTCGACGAGCTTGACCCGCTCGCCCTCGGCGCCCGGGGGGGCGCCGGGGGCAGCGAAGACGACCAGCGCGTTCGAGGGGGTCACGTCGGCGTGGATCACGCCGCGATCGTGCGCGGCGGCCAGCGCGTTCGCGAGCTGGCGCGCGATCGCGACGACCTCGCCGGGCGGCAGCGCGCCGCGGCTGACCCGATCGGCGAGGCTCTCGCCCTCGAGCAGCTCCATCACGAAGTACGGCCGGCCATCGGCGAGGTAGCCGAAGTCGAACACGTCGACGATGTTGGGGTGGCGGACCCGCGCGGCGGTGCGCGCCTCGCGCAGGAATCGCTGCGCCGCGGTGGGGTCGCGCTCGACGACGCGGCTGCGCAGCACCTTGAGCGCGTACGTCCGGCCGAGCGCGACGTGCTCGACTCGGAACACCGTGCCCATGCCGCCCTCGCCGAGGAACTCGAGCACGCGGTACTGGCCGATCGCATCGCCGGCCGCCGGCCCCACCGCCGAGATCCGGCCGCTCGCCCGCGGCCGCGCCGAGATCATGAGGTCGGCGCGCAGCGCGCTCCCTGGACGAACGGTGATTACCACCTCGGCCTCGCGGGTGCCGGAGCGCACCGGCACCACCGCGGTGGTCGCGTGCGCCGCGGCGAGATCCAGGTCGGCGATGAACGCGAGCCGCGCGATCACGGCGGCTCCGATCCCGGCGTCGACCGGCGTCGTCGAGATCACCGCGGACCCGCGCTCGAGGGTGATCGAGTAGAACTCCTCCGCGCTCGCCATCGGCTCGATGTAGACCGCGTCCGCCTGGGCGCGGACCGCCGCCGCCAGCGCGATATCGGCGATGCGCCTCGGATCGATCGACTCGGCAACCGGGGAGGTGTCGCGACCCGCCAAAGCGAGCGCTATACTAGCAAGCCGGATGAGCCACGAGCAGGGCGTCGGAGGTGAATCGACGCCGAGCGGTGTACGCGTGTTGATCGTCGACGACGACGAGCTGATCTGTCGCCAGATGGCCAGTGGGCTCGCGTCCGCCGGATACCAGGTGGTCACCGCGCATGACGGCGAGCGCGCGATCGCCCAGGCCACCGAGACCCCGCCCGACGTCGCGATCGTCGATCTCTCGATGCCGACCAGCGGGCTCGACGTGATCCGCCACCTGAAGGCGCTCGCCGGCTCGGCGGTCCACGTGATCGTGATGACCGGCCACGACGACGAGGACAGCCGGCGCGACGCGTTCGACGCCGGCACCGACGACTACGTGGTCAAGCCGACCGGCCTGGCCGAGCTCAAGCGCCGGCTCGCCGCCGCGACCCGCAAGCAGACCGAGTTCGTGGAGGTGCGGGTGGCCAAGGAGGCGGCGGACCGCCGGATGGCGTACGGCGCCGAGGCCAGCGCGCTGCTCGCCCACGACCTCAACAACGGCCTCGCCGTGGCGCTGTCGAACCTACAGTTCCTCCACGAGGAGCTGACGCTCGACGCCGAGCAGACCGACGCCCTGACCTCGACGATCCGGTCGCTGCGCCGGATGTCCGGCCTGGTCGCGAACTTCGTCGACATCGCGCGGTTCGAGGACGCCGCGGTCAAGCCCAAGGTCGCGCCGACCCGGGTGTGCGCGGTGCTCGAGACCGCGTGCGAGATGGCGGCGGCGTCGGTCGCGCGCGGCGCGACGATCGAGATCGACTGCCCGTCCGAGCTGGAGGCGAGGTTCGACGCCGCGCTGGTGGAGCGCATCCTCCACAACCTGGTCGGCAACGCCTCGCGGTACTGCAACGCCGGCGGCACGATCGAGGTCACCGGCCGGGCGTGGAACGACGAGAGCAGCGTCGAGATCGCGGTCACCAACACCGGGCCGCAGATCCCGGAGGCGATCCGCGCGAACCTGTTCGGCAAGTACGTGCGCGGCGGCGGCGGCAAGCGCGGCATGGGGCTGTACTTCTGCCGGCTGGTCGCCGAGGCCCACGGCGGGCGGATCGACTACGAGGCCTCGGCGGTGGGGCCGCGGTTCGTGGTGCGGCTGCCCGGCCGATCCTGACCGGTCGATCGCGCGCTGCCAGCGGCGACTGCCACGCGCGGCAGTGCTGCCAGCGGTGGCGCACGCGCCGCGCGCGAGAGCGAAGCAGTACGCGAGGTTGCGCGTGGCACGGTCGCTGCTCTCGGGTCTCCGCACAAAAGGAGACATGCGATGACCACGACCAGCACCCCCTCTTCGTCCACCAAGCTCTCGGCCCACGCGCTGTGGCTGTTCGCGTTCGGCGCGGTCGCCGCCGGGATCGGCGCGTCGTACGCCGCCAGCGGCTTCGGCCAGAAGGCGTCCGCCGCGGTCTACTTCGCCGTCGTCGCGATCGGCGGGTTCGGCTCGACCTACCTGACCCAGGCGCGGGTGCGCGGCGCGGTGCTCGGGTTCCTGCTCGCGGCCGCGGTCGCCGCGGTCGGCTACTTCCTGCTCGTCGATAGCCTGTTCCGCTCGGCGACCACGCTGGCGGCCGACGCGGCGTCCGGCGGCCAGGCGACCGCGCAAGCGGCGCAGGCCGGCGCGCAGATGGGCAAGACGTTCGGGATCTTCGTCGCGGTGATCGTGTTCCTCGAGACCATCATCGCCGGGATCGGCGGCGCGGTCGCCGGCGCCAAGGTCCGCGGCAAGGGTGGGCTCGCCGCGCTCGGCGCGATGGCGCGCTCGACGCACTAGCTAGCGCGAGCCGGTCCGCGCCGTGGCGAGCAGATCGCCGAGGATCCGCCACGTGAGTCCCCAGATCACGTGGCCTTCGTACGTCCAGCTCGGGAACTCCATCGTCGAGCTCGGGTAGACGTAGGTGGCGTCGAGCGCGCCGGACGCCGCGAGCTCGATCGGCAACCAGAACGCGGCGAGCGCCTCGGGGCCACACACCGGCTCGAGCGCCGCCTCGGTGGCGAAGATGAACGGCGTCACCTCGATGCCCTGCGGGCCGCTGGTCCGCGGGTGCATCGGCGCGAGGTTGCCGAGCAGCCGCGCGCCGGCCAGATCGATCCCGAGCTCCTCGTGGGTCTCGCGGATCGCGGTGGTGACCAGCGAGAGATCCTCGGCGTGGTAGCCGCCTCCCGGGAGCGAGATGTGGCCGGACCACGGATCGCCGACGCGCTCGATGCGCTTCATCAGCAGCACGCGCGGCCCGGCAGGCTCGTCGTGCAGCACCGCGGCGACCGCGGCCCGGCGCCGATCATCGGCGGGCGGCGCGGGAGCGGTCAGCGAGAGGTGCGCTGCGAGCCGATCGACGAACACCGACACGCACGCAGTCTATCCCGGACCCGGCGAGGCGCTAGAGTCGGGCCGCGCCGGCAGACTCCCGCGGCGCGAGGAGCGCACGCCCATGTCGTCTCGCGAATTCGATCTCGTGCTGTTCGGCGCCACCGGGTTCACCGGACGGCTGGTCGCCGATCACCTCAAGCGATCTCCCGATCCGCTGCGCTGGGCGATCGCCGGGCGCAACCGCGACAAGCTCGCGGCGCTCGAGCTCGGCGTGCCGGTGGTGCTCGCCGACGCGCACGATCGGCGCGCACTCGACGAGCTGGTGCGCCGCACGGCGGTGGTGTGCACGACCGTGGGGCCCTACGCGAAGTACGGCAGCGACCTGGTCGCCGCGTGCGCCGACGCGGGAACGCACTACTGCGATCTGACCGGCGAGGTGCAGTGGATGCGCCGGATGATCGACGCCCACCACGACCGCGCGCGCGCGACCGGCGCGAGTATCCTGCACACCTGCGGGTACGATTCAATCCCTTCGGATAACAGCACCACAGCGCTCCAGCAGTATTTACGGACCC
>JBQCJR010000065.1:0-5491 GCA_051952595.1 Kofleriaceae bacterium | reverse complement strand
TGCAACCTGCGCTACGACGACACCAACCCGGCCAAGGAAGACGTCGAGTACGTCGAGTCGATCGAGCGCGACGTGCGCTGGCTGGGCTTCTCGCCGAGCGCCGTGCTGTTCTCGGCGGATTACTTTCCGAGGATGTACGAGCTCGCCGAGCGGCTGGTCCGCGAAGGCAAGGCGTACGTCTGCGATCTCGATGACGAGCAGATCCGCGTGTACCGCGGCACGCTGAGCGAGCCGGGCCGGCCGAGCCCGAACCGCGACCGCAGCGTCGAGGAGAACCTCGCGCTCTTGCGCAAGATGAAGGCCGGCGAGCTGCCCGACGGCGCGTGCACGCTGCGCGCGAAGATCGACATGGCGTCGGCGAACATGAAGATGCGCGATCCGCTGCTCTACCGGATCCGCCACGCGCACCACCACCGCACCGGCGACCAGTGGTGCATCTACCCGATGTACGACTACGCGCACCCGCTCGAGGATGGCATCGAGGGGATCACGCACTCGATCTGCACGCTCGAGTTCGAGAACAACCGCGAGCTGTACGACTGGGTGCTCGACAACACCGGGCCGTGGAACCCGCGGCCGCGCCAGTACGAGATGGCGCGGCTCGCGCTCGACTACACGATCATGAGCAAGCGCAAGCTGCTCCAGCTGGTCGAGGGTGGCCACGTGCGCGGCTGGGACGATCCGCGGATGCCGACGCTGGCGGGGCTGCGCCGCCGCGGCTACGCGCCGGAGGCGATCCGCACGTTCTGCGACATGGTCGGGGTCGCCAAGGCGAACTCGATGGTGGATATCGGCAAGCTCGAGTTCTGCGTCCGCGACGAGCTCAACCGGAACGCGCCGCGCGTGCTCGGCGTGGTCCGGCCGATCGAGGTCGAGCTGGTCGGGCTGCCGCGCGACGCGGCGCCGCTCGACGCGCCGTACTTCCCGCCGGACGTGGGCAAGCCGGGCTCGCGCGCGCTGCCGATCAGCGAGCGGATCTACATCGAGCGCGACGACTGGCGCGACGAGCCGCCGGCCGGCTACCAGCGGCTGGCGCCGGGGCGCACCGTCCGGCTGCGCTACGGCTACTGCATCACCGCCGACGAGGTCACCCGCCGCGACGCGGACGGCACGGTGCGCGCGATCCGCGCGACGGTGCACCCGGAGACCCGCGGCGGCAAGAGCCCCGAGGACGGCCGCAAGGTGTGGGGCGTGATCCACTGGGTCGACGCCACGACCAGCGTGCCGGCGGAGGTCCGGCTGTACGGCCGGCTGTTCAAGAGCGCGCGCCCCGAGGAGGGTGGCCAGAGCTTCCTCGAGCACCTGGATCCGGCGTCGCTCGAGGTGGTGACCGGCGCGCGGCTCGAGGCGAGCCTGGCGAGCGCCGAGGTCGGCTCGCGGTGGCAGCTCGAGCGGGTCGGCTACTTCGTGATCGACGAGGACACGCGTCCGGGCGCGCTGGTGCTCGGGCGGATCGTCACGCTGCGCGACTCGTACGCGGAGAAGTCGGAGAAGCCGGAGAAGCCGGAGAAGGCCGACAAGCGCGCCGAGCCGGCGTCGGAGCGAGAGATCAACGCCAAGGCCAAGACGCGCCCGAAGAGCAAGTCGCCGCAGGAGTACCGCGCCGAGGCGCGCGCGCGCGATCCGGAGCTGGCGGCCGCCCACGCGGCGATCGCGGCGCTGCCGGGCGTGACGGCCGAGTGGGCGGACCTGCTCACCGGCGAGCCGACGACCGCGGCGCTGTTCACGCACGTCACCCGGCGCGCCCGGCCGGAGACCGCGGCGAAGTGGGTCATCAACGAGCTGCCGCGCGCGCTCGGCGACCGCGAGCTCGCGAGCGTCGACCGCGATCAGCTGGCCGAGCTGCTCGTCGCGATCGACGATGGATCGCTGGCCACCAGCGCCGGCAAGGCGGTGCTCGCCGAGCTGGTGCGCACCGGCCGGCCGTTCGCCGAGCTGCGGGCGGCCACGGCGGCGCCGGCCGGCGAGCTGGGCCCGGCGATCGACGCGGTGATCGCGGCGAACCCGGACAAGGCGGCGCAGTACAAGGCGGGCAAGACCGGGCTGCTCGGGTTCTTCGTCGGTCAGGTGATGAAGGCGACCCCGAACGCGGACGCCGCGGCGGTCAACCGCGCGGTGCGCGAGCGGCTCGGCTGATCCGCGGGCGGCGGGGTCGGCTGTCCCCGGCGGGCGGGGGCCGCGGCCCCAGTTGTCGGTCGCGCGCGCGCGGGTGATGATGTCGACGAGATGAAGCGCGCGCTCGCGATCGCCGTGTGCCTCGCCACCGGCTGTGAAGCCCGGATCGGCGATGGCAACGAGCTGGTCGGGGGCCGCGACGCGCCGATCAGGTCCGGCGACGACGCGGACGTCCTCCCGCCGCTCGACGCGCCGGAGCCGGATGCGCCGGCGTGCTTCAACGGCCGCGTGGTCTACCTGAACTTCGGCGGCGTGACCCTGACCGACGCGGCGACCAGCGACGCGACGCAGAACCGCGCGAGCTGGATGCAGATCTCGCAGGGCACGGCGCCGCCGTTCCGCCAGAATGCGGCGGACCGCGCGCAGCAGATCCAGGCCATCACCGACGGCGTGCGCGCACAGCTCTCGAGCTTTCCGATCACCGTGGTGACCCAGCGTCCGGCGGCCGGACCGTACGTGATGATCGTGCTCGGCGGCACGGCGCAGCAGGTCGGCTCGCGCTACGGCGTCGCGGTCAACGCGCTCGACTGCGGCGACAACACCAAGAGCGACGTGGCGTGGATCTCGGACAACTCCGGATCGACGCAGCGGGTGGTGAACACCGCGATCGGCGCGATCGGCTTCGGGCTGGGGCTCACCGCGACGACCGATCCGAACGACTGCATGTGCAGCTGGGACAACGGCTGCCAGCCGAACAACAACGCGCCGTGCACGCTCTCGCCGAACATCGCGCGCGATCCGAACGCGAACCAGCGGTGCGCCGGGCTGACCTCGCAGAACGAGGTCGAGACGTTCCGCGCGGCGTTCTGCCAGTAGCTCAGTCGACGACGGGCAGCCGCAGCTTGCCGCCCTCGACGACCGGGGTCGCCGCGGCGTGGCGCGGGCGCGGCGCGGGCAGCGTGACCGGACGGATCTCGCTGGACCGCTCGGCCCACGCCCGCGCGACATCGCGATCGAGCAGGTGGGTCGGCCGCACGTTGCGGAGCGCGTTGAGCATGATCGAGCGCACGTGGGGGTTGTCGCGCTCGAGCTGGGCGAGCAGCGCGGTCATCGCGTCGCGCTTGAGGCCATCCTGCGAGCCGCACAGGTTGCACGGGATGATCGGGAACGCCTGCTCGGCGGCGAACGCGGCGATCTGGTCCTCGGCGCACTCGATCAGCGGCCGGATCACCTCGAACCGCCCGTCGTCGGTGCGGTAGCTCGCGGGCATCGCCTGGAGCTTGCCGCTATAGAACAGGTTGAGCAGGAACGTCTCGAGCGAGTCGTCGCGGTGGTGGCCGAGCGCGATCTTGTTGCAGCCGAGCCGCTCGGCGGCGGTGTACAGGATGCCGCGCCGCAGCCGCGAGCACATCGAGCAGTACGTGGCGGACTCGGGCAGGTGCGAGGTGACGACCGAGTAGGTGTCCTCGCGCAGGATCTCGAACCGCTGCCCCGAGGCCTCGAGGAACGCGCGCAGCCCGGCACCGTCGTAGCCCGGCTGCACCTGATCGAGGTGGACGGCGATCAGCTCGACGGCGAACGGCAGCCGCGGGACCAGCCGGGTGAGCAGGTGGAACAGGGTGTAGCTGTCCTTGCCGCCCGACATCGCGACCATGACGCGGTCGCCCGGCGCGAGCAGCTGATAGCTCTCGCAGGTGTCCTTCACCTCGCGATACAGGCGTTGCTCGAGCCGCCGGACAGCCTCGGTCATGCCGGTGTTCCTACTCGATCCGGGGCGCTGCGTCACCGCAAAACGATCCCTACTGCTGTCGCGATCTATCGCACCTGGCGGTGCGCCGGCGGGGCGGCGCTCGGCCGAAGATGCGCCCGGTCATGGAGCCCTCGATCGTCCTATTCCTGATCGCCCTGGTGGCGTTCGGCACCGAGGGCGCGATCGGGTTCGGCGGCACGGTGATCGCGGCGAGCGTGGGCGCCCAGGTGGTGGCGCTCGACGAGCTGCTCCCCGCGTTCGTGCCGGTCAACATGGCGCTCTCGGCGTGGCTGGTGGCCACGGGGTGGCGCGCGATCGCGTGGCGGTTCCTGATCGTGGAGCTGGCCCCGGCGATCGCGGTGGGGGCCGCGGGCGGTCTGGCGCTGTTCCACCTGCCGGCCAAGGGCCTGCTCGCGCTGGCGTTCGGGGCGTTCGTCGCGGCCCTGGCGCTGCTCCAGCTGGTCCGCCCGGCCGAGCGGCCGCTCGGCCAGCCGTGGCGCACGCTGCTGCTCGTGCTCGGCGGGGTCGCACACGGCCTGTTCGGCACCGGCGGCCCGATGATCGTGTACGTCGCGCGGCGGCGGCTCGCGGCGCAGATCGCGGATCCCGAGCGCGCCAAGCGCACGTTCCGCGCGACGCTGGCGGTGTTGTGGCTCGTGCTCAACGTCGCGTTGCTGGCGAACTTCCTCTCGCTCGAGCTGTACACGCGCGCGACGCTCGATCGCGGCACCGCGCTGGCGCTCGCGGTCATCCCGGGGCTGTGGCTCGGCGAGCGCGTGCACCGCGCGCTGGACCCCACGCGGTTCGAGCGCGTGGTGTGGCTGCTGCTGCTCGGCGCGGGCGGTGCACTCGCGGTGCGCTCGGCGCTCGCGCTGTAGCGCTACGGCGCCAGGGCGACCTCGAACGTATCGGTCGCGGCGCGCCACGTGATCGTGCCGCGCTGGAACTGCGAGCGGCGTCCGCCGGCTACGTCGTGCTCGTCGGAGGTGGGATAGCCGAGCGAGCCGGCCTCCCAGCCAAGCTCGGCCCACTTGTCGCGGATCCTCCCGCGGACCTCGTGCGCACCGGTCGAGGGCGACCAGTAGATCGATCCGCGCTGGAACACGTTGTAGCGGCCGATCCCGTCGGGCGTCCGGGTCTCGTCGGAGATCGGATAACCGAGCGGCCCGGCCTCCCAGCCGAGCGCCTTCCAGAGATCCCGGATCGCGCCGTGGACCTCGAACGCGCCGGTCGCGGCGGTCCAGTAGATCGAGCCGCGCTCGAACGTGGTGTAGCGACCGGCGCCGTCGGGCGTGGCGAGCTCGTCGGTCTGCGGCGCGCCGATCACCGAGCTGCAGCCGCCGAGCGCGACATACTTCTCGCGGATCGCGCCGATCGGACGGCCGGTGCCGCAGCCGTGCGCCGAGTAGCCCTTGGGCGGGATCAGCGACGCGAGCTGATCGAACGAGAGCCAGTAGCGCTGGTTGCCGCCGAAGTTCGCCGAGTCGGCGATGTAGACCTGGCGGGTGTTCGGGTTGTACCCGATGACGGCGAAGTAGTGATAGATGGTCTCGTTGCTCGGATACCCGGGCGGCTGGTTGCTCGGCGGAGCCACGATGTTCGCGACGATGACGGCGTTCGCATCGA
>JBQCJR010000064.1:0-2574 GCA_051952595.1 Kofleriaceae bacterium | reverse complement strand
CGCCGGAGGCCGCGGCGGTGCGCCACGCCGGCTCGTTCGCCACGCCGTCGATCTTGATCTCGCCCTCCGCGCGCGGGACGTGCACCGTGCCGGGCGGCGGCGGCGCGCGCGACAGATCGATCTCGAGCACGCGCGCGACGATCGCGCGGTCCTGCGTGCGCGGCCCGGCGACCTCCATGCGGTCCAGCGTGCCGTGGCGGCCGACCTCGATCAGCCCGACCAGCACCGTCGCGCTCGGCGATCGCCAGTCCGGCCGGATCGTGATCGGCTGCGGGTCGGCGATGATGTCGCCGGCGCGCCACTTCGCCGGGCCGTACCCGAGCTCCATGTCGGTCGCGCCGAGGTTCATGAAGTCCGCCGAGCCGGCCGGCGCGCGCACCACCGAGAACACCTTCCACGCCGGACCGACCGGCGCGAGCACCTTCCAGTAGTGCGTGATCGTCGCGGTCTCGCCGGGCGCCACGCGCGCACGGTCGATCTTGTTGCCGAGGTACACGACCTTGCCGCCGAGCGTCGCGTCGAACCGCTCGATCGCGCCGCCCGGATCCGCGGTCAGCAGGTTCTCGCGCACGTAGCCGGGATCGATCTTGCGGGGCTGCGGGCCCGGGCCCTGATCCACGCATCCCGCCGCTAGCACCGCGAGCACGAGACAGTTGCGGCTCCGCACGACGGCGTACCTTATACGATCAGGTCTGACGCGTCCTGGAACAGCGCGCGGTTTGCGGTCTCGCGTGCCACGACGAGCTTCTCGACCTCGGCGCGCAGCGCGGGGTGCTGCTTCGAGATCTCGTCGTAGTGCTGCTTCGAGAGCCGCAGCAGCACCGCCGGCTCGAGCGCGACGACATCCGCCACCGCCGGCGCGCCGCTGACCAGCGAGATCTCGCCGACGGCGGCGCCGGGGCCGAGCTCGCTCAGCGCGCCACCGGCCGAGCGCACCTCGCAGCGACCGGAGACCACGACCCACAGGTGCTGGTTGTTCTGACCCTCGACGATGAACGTCGTGCCCGCGGCGACCAGCTGGGGCTCGAACTTCGCGAGCAGCTGATCGCGATGCGCGTCGCCGAGCGCGCGGAACAGCTCCGACGTGCGCACCAGGTTCGAGAGCAATCGCGCCCGCGCGTGGAACGCGAGCACCTCGGCGAGCTGCGGGAACTTCTGGGCCGCGGTCTCGATCGCGCGCGACGGGATCTCGAGCAGCCACACGTCGTCGCGCGCGGTGACCTGCGCGGTGCGCCGGGTGCCGCCGACCAGCGCGATCTCGCCGAAGAACGCGCCGGAGTGCAGCTCGCCGAGCTCGGCGCCTTCGCGCACCACGGTGGCCGTGCCGTGGGCGAGCCAGTACAGCGCGCTCGCCGGGGCGCCGGCCTCGATGATCGTCTGACCGGCCTGGAACGCACGCGCGGTCATCACGCCGACGAGCGCACGCGCGCCTGCCGTGGGCAGCGCGGACAGCAGCGGCGCCGGCGCGACCTGCGCGATCTTGCGCGAGGTCAGCCACGCGCCGAGCGTGCGCACCACCACGCGCGCGTCCTCGAGCGGATCACCGCTCGGCTCGGCGAGCACCGGCGCGTCGGCCGCGCTCGCGCCCGCGGGGGGCGCATCGGGGCGCAGCTGCGGCGCACCGCTGACGCCACCACCCGCCGCGTAGGTCTCGATCACCTGGTCGACGAGCTCGGGGCCGCGCACGCTGCCTAGCTCGGCGAGGTGGCGCCCGCACGCGACGGCGAGCGCGACCTGCCCGCCGATCCGGGCGCCCTCGCCGATCGTCGCGAACGCGAGCTCGGCGTCATCGGGGCTGCCGAGCGCGGCGAGCAGCGCCGCGACTTCGAGCCAGGCGCCGTGGTCCCCGGGATGCTGGCGCAACCGCTCGGTCGCGCGTCGGAGTTGTTGTTCGGTCGCGGCCACGCCGCAGTTTACCTCAGCTACCAGCGGAACAGCGTCGCGCCGGCCTGCCCTCCCGGCATCGATTGCGGGCCGAGCGGCAGCTCGCGGGCGCGCGAATTCGGCGCCTTCGAGTCGGTGGTCGCGACCTCGTACGCGACGTACGCGCCGACCGCGACCAGCGCCCAGAACCACCACTTCTTGTAGACCGGGGCCGCCTTCGGCTGCTCCGGCACCGCGCTGTTCACGCCCGTCACTCCGCCGTGGGCGGCGTTGCTCGCCGGCAGGCCCGCGTTCGGATTCGCGTTCGGCTGCCCAGCTGCACCACCGGCCGCCACCGCCGGCCCACCGCGCGAGTCCGGGATCCCGCTGCCCGACCCACCGACCCGCTGATCGCGGATCGCGTTGATATCGATCTGCTGCACGCGATCGAGCTGCGCGTCGCCCGTGGTCACCAGCGTCCCGCTGCCCGGCGTTCCGGTCGAGCCGGAGCCGCTGACCGAGCCACCGACGGCCGCACCGTCGCCGTTCGGGTCGTTCTGCGGGGCCGCGCGCTTCGCCTCCTCGGCCCGCCGCGCCTCCTCGAGCTTCTTCGCCTCCTCGACCTTCAGCGCCTCCTCGGTCCGCTTCGCCTCCTCGGCGCGCCGCATCTCCTCGGCGCGCCGCGCCTCCTCGACCTTCTTCTCCTCCGCG
>JBQCJR010000063.1:0-9883 GCA_051952595.1 Kofleriaceae bacterium | reverse complement strand
CGAGGAGCTCGCGAAGGACAACCCGGCCAAGTGGGACCGGTTCGTCAACGCGCTGGTCTCCACGGTCGACTACAAGCTGCGCCACATGGCGCAGCCGCGCGTCGAGGTGCTGACCGGCACGACCCGCGCCGAGCGCTGCAACGAGTCGTTCGCGATCCTGAAGAGCATCATGACCTACGCGCGCTACGAGAAGCTGGTCGACTGCGTGTCGAAGGTCGACACGTTCGCCGCCGGCTCGCACTGCTTCGATACGAAGAATTGATCCGACCGCGGCCGCTACGGCGGCACGGTCATCAGCCGCAGCTCGAACGCGCAACCCTGCCCCGCCTCGGACGCCGCGTCGACCACCGCGCCCCACGGCCCGACGATCTCGCGCGCGACCGCGCCGATCTGGTCCGCGCGCGGCGCGCCGGCGCCGTTGTCGGCGACGGTCAGCAGCGCCCACGCGCCGTCGGTCGAGACCCGCACGCTCAGCGTCGAGCCCGGCAGCTCGCGCGCCGAGCTCGCGCAGGTCGCGACCAGCTGCGCGACCACGAGCGCCAGGGTGCCCGGCGTGCCGCGGACCAGCGGCGTGTTGCCGAGATCGATCAGCAGCTCGAGCCCGGACGTCAGGTGGTGGTTGGCGAGCCGCAGCCCGAGCTCGACGGCGGCCGCGAGATCGAACCAGCCCGGCGGATCGTCGGCGAGCGCGCGATCGAGCTCGTCGAGCCGGCGCGCCAGGGTGGTCGCCTCGAGGTACGCCGCCGCGAGGTCCTGGCGGAGCGCCTGCAGCGAGCGCCATGGGTACGGCGTCGGCCCGGTCGAGGTCGCGACGTGGCGCTCGAGGTGATCGACCACCAGCCCGAGCCGGTCGCGGAGCGAGCGCACCGGATCGGCGAGCTGGCGCGCGACCTCGACCGCGACCTCGCCGGCGACGCTCTGCCGGCTCGACTCCCCCGACTCGCCGGACTCGTCCGACTCGCTCATCTCGATCACAGGCTCCCCGTGAGCAGGAACCAGGTCTCGCCGATCCCCGCGCTGCTCAGCCCACGCGCGTAGCCGACCTCGAACGTCCCCGGCACGAAGTAGCCGAAGTACGCGTCGAGCCGCAGCGCGCCGCCCACCGAGGTCTTGAGGTTGCGATCCGCGTGGAACGTGCCGTCGAACGCGACGCCGGTATCGGACATCAGCGCGCCGTGGATCCGCCGCACGTAGACCGGCAGGGTCGCGAGCCCGCGCTCGATCCGCAGCAGCTCCTGGCGGTACTCGAGGTTGAGCAGGTGGTACTGGTTGCCGGTGATCGCGCGCGGCTCGTAGCCACGCAGGTAGCCGGTGCTGCCGGTCCGCGTGCTATCGACGATCGACCGCGCGACGTCCTGCGAGGGCACCCCGCCGAGGCCGTACGCGCCGGCGCGCAACAGGTCGCCCGAGCGCAGCGCGCCGTTGAGTCGCGCCGCGAGCACCGGCGTGTTGCCCCACAGCCGCCGGAACCCGTTGAACGTGTAGCTGACGGTGACGTTGTGGTACGTGGCGCCGAGCGCCGGGTGATCGAGGCGCAGCCCGATCGCCGTGTCGAACCCGTAGCGCGGCCCGACGCCGTACGTGGTGCCACGCACCCGCGAGTAGCCGACCCGCGTCGCGACCCCGGCCTGGATGTAGTCGGTGATCGGCCGGATCGTGACCCGATCGGAGGGATCGAGATCGATGTCCGGCGAGCTGACCGCGCGGTACCAGTCGAGATCGTAGTCGAACGACAGTGTCCAGCTCGACTGCGGGCGCGCCTCGAACGGGATGCTGGTCGAGAGCGTCGCGCTCCAGTCCTCCTGGCGATAGGTCGCCGGGACGCCGTCGATCCGGTAGCCGGAGCGCGTGGAGATCGTGCGCGCCGCGGCCACCCGCACGCTGTTGCGCCACCGCCCGTAGCCGTAGAACGCGCCGATGTTCAGATCGGCGTTGTCGAGCGTCGAGCCCACGGTGAGCGCGTACGAGTGCAGCCCCATCGCGTCGCTGCCGCCGGTCTGTACGGTCGCGCTCGGCGCCGCGCCGAGCACCGTCTGCACCGTCCACGCGCGCGGCGCGAGCGTCTCGAGCGCGCGGTACGGGCGTGGCTCGCTGACCCGCGCCTCGTCGTCGCGGACCACCACCGGCGGCGGGCGATCGTCGACGTAGTCGCGCGCCGGCAGCCAGCTCGCCGGATCGATCGGCAGCTCGAACAGATCGTAGCCGCCGGCCGGCACCGCCGCCTGGAACACCAGCCGCGTGTGGTCGGGCGACGGCGCGGCGTGGAACGCGCCTCCGAGCACGTTGGTCACCTGCCACAGCGCGCGCGCCGTGGTGTCGTACGCGTAGATGTTCGAGATCCCGGTGCGATCGCTGTCGAAGTAGAGGTAGCGGCCGTCGCGCGACCACGCCGGCCACATGTCGATCGCGCGATCCGAGGTGATCTCCTCGACCCGCCCCGACGCCAGCTCGACGATCAGGATGTCGCGGTAGCCGCCGCGCCGCCACGCCGAGAACGCGATCCGCGTGCCATCGGGGCTCCACGCCGGCTGGAACGCCTGGTCGTGGCGCTGGCCGCGCCACACCACCGAGGCCGGCGCGTCGGGCACGGCGTCCATCACCGCGAGCACGCTCTCCGAGGCCTGGTTCATCGAGTACGCGATCCGCCGGCCATCGGGCGACACCGCCGGATCGCGGGCGCGCCGGCCGCGGGTCAGCCGCACGATCTCGCCGGTGCGCGCGTCGCGCCGGAACAGGTCCTGGAACGCGTACTCGCGGCGGAACAACCAGCCGCCCTGCTCGAAGATCATCGAGCCATCGCCGAGCAGATCGAACTGACCGATCGCGTCGATCCGCGCCACGTCGCGCGCGCTCGACGCATCGCCGCCCGCCGGCATCGTACGCACCTGCGGGATCCGGTAGCCGTTCGCCTGCAGCCACACGAGGTGCTGGCCGTCGGCGGTGAACTGCGGGAACAGGTTGCTCTCGGCGGTGCGGGTCAGCGGCCGCCCGGTGATCAGGCCGCGCCGCTCGGCCGCCATCTCCTGCATGCCGTAGCGATCGCGCAGGTAGCCCTTCCAGTCGTCGTACAGCTCGGGGAACGACTTGCCCACCACCTTGGCGATCTGGCGGTTCACCGCGAACGGCCCCGGGTACGAGCCGGACGCGTGCGACATCGCGCGCACCGTGTCGTCGCCGTAGCGATCGAACACGTAGCGCAGGAAGTGCGAGCCGTAGACGTACGCCGCGTTGCCGCGCGGGAACTGGCGCGGCGTGCCGGTGACCTCGTCGAGCCGCAGGTCCTTGTTCTCGTGGCGCGCGATCCGGATGAACTGATCGAACCGGCTGCCGCGGTTGCGCCCGCCCGCCGAGCGCTTCGACTCCTGGTACACCGCGATGCCCTCGATCAGCCAGCGCGGCATGATCTGGTTGGGCGCCCAGGTCTTGCCGAAGATCCGGTTGTAGAGGTTCGGCAGGCCCTCCATCGTGTCGAGGTGGAGGATGTGGGTGTACTCGTGGGTGACCAGCTCGTAGAGCCAGTCGTCGTGATCGTCGAGCTCGGTGAAGCTGCCCGGCCCGGTCGCGTACAGCGTGATCGCGTTGCGCGGCAGCACGCCGGCGAACCCGTTCGCGCTGTCGGTGTCGTCGACCAGCACGACGAGCGTCTTCTCCGCGGGCGCGTGCGCGAGCGCGGGGACCAGGTTGCGGTGGGCGCGCTCGGCGAGCACCGCGACCCGGCGCGCCACGTCGCCGAGCGGCTCGTAGTAGTGGACGACGAAGTGATCCGACTCGACGGTGCGGTGGACGCGCCGCGGATCTCCGGCATCGGCGGGGTGCGTGGCGGCGAGCACGATCGCGGCGATCGCCGCGGCTCCCCACCGCGAGGTCAAGCCTTGCGCTCCTTGCGCTGCTCGGTCAGGCCGAACACGAAGTCGCTCACCATCGCGCGGACCTCGGCGGCGGTCGGCAGCTTCTCGACCCGCTTCACCAGCGCCTCGGCCTCGCTCACGCTCATCGCGCGGATCGTCGCCTTGACCTCCGGCACCGAGACCGCGCTCATCGACAGCTCGCGGATCCCCAGGCCGATCAGGATCGGCGCGATCATCGGCTCGCCCGCCATCTCGCCGCACACCGTCACCGGGATCCCGGCCGCGTTGGCCGCCCTCGCGACCTCGCCGATCAGCCGGATCAGCGACGGGTGGAGCGGCTCGTACAGGTACGACACGTACTCGTTCACCCGGTCGACCGCCATCGTGTACTGGATCAGGTCGTTGGTGCCGATCGAGAAGAAGTCAGCCTCGGCGGCGAGCAGGTCCGCGGTGAGCGCCGCCGACGGCATCTCGATCATGATCCCGAGCTTGACGTCCGGATCGAACGCGATGCCCTCGGCCACGAGCTCGGCCTTGACCTCGTCGACCACCACCCGGGTCGCGCGCAGCTCGGCCACCCCGGAGATCATCGGGAACATGATCTTGAGCGGGCCGTGGGCGGACGCGCGGAGCAGGCCGCGCAGCTGGACCTTGAACAGGTCGCGGCCGAGCTCGGCGAGGCACAGCCGGATCGAGCGCAGCCCGAGCGCCGGGTTGACCTCCTTGAGATCCGCGTCCTCGAGGAACGGCGCCAGCTTGTCGGCGCCGAGATCGAACGTGCGGATGGTCGCCGGCGCGCCCTTGAGCCGCTCGAGCACCTGGATCGCCGTTTGGTAGTGGCGCTCCTCGTCGGGCAGCTCGGTGCGGCCCATGAACAGGTACTCGGTGCGGAACAGCCCGACGCCCATCGCGCCATAGTCGAGCGCGTCGTCGAGCTCGTCGGGGCCATCGATGTTGCAGAACAGCTGGATGTCGACGTCGTCCTTGGTGCGCGCCGGCAGGTCGCGCATCAGCTGGAGCAGCGCACCCGCCGCGACCTGGCGGCGCTGCTCCTCGCGGTACTCGCCCACCGTCGCCGCGGTCGGGTTGACGATCACCACGCCGGCGCCGCCGTCGATCAGCACCAGGTCATCGGTCTCGACCACCTCGGTGATGTTCTCGAGCCCCACCACCGCGGGGATCTCGTGGGCGCGCGCGATGATCGCGGTGTGCGAGGTCTTGCCGCCGGCGTCCGTGATGAGGCCTGCGACCGCCGCCTTGTGGAGCTGCGCGGTGTCCGCCGGTGACAGGTCGTACGCGACGACGATCGCGTCCGGCGGCGGGGTCGGTGGGCCGGTGTCGCGGCCGAGCAGGTTGCGCAGCACGCGCTCGAACACGAACTCGACGTCGCTCCGCCGCTCGCGCAGGTACTCGTCCTCGATCGAGTCGAACACCCCGCGGATGTCGTCGACCGCGCGGCGCAGCGCCCACTCCGAGTTGATCCGCTCCTCGCGGATGTAGCCCACCGCGGCGCCGACCAGGTGCTCGTCGTGGAGCATCATCTGGTGCGCCGTGATGATGTGGTAGTCGCTCTCGTTCTCCGAGGCGAGCTTCTCCTTGATCTTGGCGAGCTGCTTGTCGCTCGCGGCGATCGCCTTGTACAGCCGCGCGACCTCGGTATCCACGTCGTCTTGCTCGATGTGGTGGCGCGGCGCCTTGAGCGTATCGCGGCCGATCAGGTACGCGCGGCCAAACGCGATCCCCGCCGAGACCCCGAGCCCGAGGCGGCGGACTTCCTGGCGACCATCACCGGTGGTCTCGGATCGGCGCGTCACTTCCCCTCGCCGAACTTGTCGTCGATCAGCGCGGCCAGCGCCGCGACCACCTCGGTCGCGCGGTCGCCCTTGGCGCGGATCGTCACGGTCGTGCCCTTGGGCGCGACCAGCGTGAGCACGCTGAGGATGCTCTTGCCGTTGACCTCGGGGCCGTCCTTCGCGAGCGTGACCTCGCAGGTCGGGTACTTCGAGGCGGTCTGCACGAACTTGGTCGCCGCGCGGGCGTGCAGGCCGAGCTCGTTCTGGATCACCAGCGTCTTCTCGGCGCGGTCATCGGCTCCCATCACTGCCCCCGTTCGACATCGCGATGGCGGACCAGGATGTCCCACTCGCCGCCGAGCCGCCGCCGCAGCTCCTCGACGATGGTCACCGAGCGGTGGCGACCGCCCGTGCAACCGACGCAGATCGTGACGTACAGCTTCCCCTCCTTCTGGAAGTGCGGAAGCGTGAAGCGCAGCAGGTTCTCGGCCTTGTGCACCATCTCGAGCCCGTCGGCGCCGAGCACGAACTTGGCGACCTCCGGATCGCGGCCGTCGAGGTGGGTCAGGCTCGGCTCGAAGTACGGGTTCGGCAGGAACCGCACGTCGAACACCAGGTTGAACTCGAGCGGCAGGCCGTGCTTGAACCCGAACGACACCAGGGTCACCGCGAGCTTGCCGGTGCCGCCGTAGCGATCCTGGATGATCGCCTTCAGCTGGTGCATGTTGAGGTTCGAGGTGTCGACCACCGCGGCGCCGTGGCGCAGCTCGGCCATCACCTCGCGATCGCGGCGCAGGCCATCGGAGAGATCGTCGCCGGACAGCGGGTGGCGCCGCCGGGTCTCGCTGAACCGGCGCAGCAGCACCTCGTCGCTCGCGTCGAGGAACATCACCTCGAGCCGGTGGCCGGCGCCGCGCAGCTTGGACAGCGCGCCGTGCCACGCGCCGAGGTTGCGGCGCTGCCGCGAATCGATCGCGATCGCGAGCTTGTCGCGGTCGCCCTCGTGCGCGAGGTGCTCGACCAGCTGATCGACCAGCGGCACCGGGATGTTGTCGACGCAGGTGAACTCGATGTCCTCGAGCGCGCGCAGCGCCGTGCTCTTCCCGGCGCCCGACAGTCCCGTGACGATCACGATCTGCATCGCCTACTCCACCGCGTCCAGACCGGCGTCGTGCCGGAGCTCGGCCTCGTGGTTGGCGGCGGCTGACGAGCCGGCCGACGAACCCGCCGACGAGCCGACCGACGAGCCGACCGACGCTCCGGCCGCGCCCGGTGGGGTCGCGTCGCGCGCGACGTTCGCGCGCATCGCGCGATCGAGCTGCTCGCGGAACGCGCGCGCGGAGTGGGTCCCCTGGACCTTCAGCAGCTGGTTGCGCGCCGCGACCTCGATCAGGGTGGCCAGGTTGCGACCGGGCCGCACCGGCAGGTGGATCGTCGGGACCAGCGCGCCGAGGATCTCCTGGTAGCGATCGTCGAACCCGAGCCGGTCGTAGTCCTCGCCGTCGACCCACTCGCGCAGCTCGATCACGAGCTCGATCCGCTTGGTCTCGCGGACCGCCGCGATCCCGAACAGGTCCTTGACGTTGACGATCCCGATCCCGCGCAGCTCCATGTGGTGGCCGATCAGCTCGCGGCTGCGGCCCACCACGTGCGCCCCGCTCCGCCGGATGCACACCACGTCGTCGGCGACCAGCCGGTGGCCACGCATCACCAGATCGAGCGCGGTCTCGCTCTTGCCGATCCCGCTCTTGCCGATCAGCAGCACGCCGATCCCGAGCACGTCGAGCAACACGCCGTGCAGCTCGGTGGAGGGCGCGAGCCGGTCCGCCATCCACGCGGTGACCGCCACGATGAACTCGGCGGTGGCCAGGCTCGAGATCAAGAGCGGCACGCCGCGCGCCTCGACCGCGACGCGCAGCTCGTCGGGCGGGGTCCGGCCGCGGCACACGACGATGCACGCCGGATCGCTCGCGAGCATCGTGGCGACGCCCTGGGTGCGCGCGATCTCGTGGTCGCCGAGGTACTCGATCTCGGTGCCGCCGAGCACGAGCACCCGCCCCTCGTGGAGCTGCTCCGGCCAACCGGTGAGCGCGAGCCCCGGCTTCTGGATCCGCGGCACGCTGACGGTCCGGGACAGGCCAGCGTGCCCCGCCACCGCCTCGACGTGCAGCGCGGGGCAGTCCAGCAGCTCACCGACCGTGATCGCGATCGCCATTCAGTACTTGGCGTCCTCGTCGGCTACCACTTGGTACATCGAGTCGCCGTCGGGGGCCGCGAGCAAGCGGCGGCGGAACTCGGGATCCTTGAACACGCGGCTGATCCGCGCGAGCGCCTTCAGGTGCGCACCGGTCGACGATTCGGGCGCGACCAGGACGAAGAACAGATACGTCGGCTGACCGTCCATCGAGTCGAACTCGACGCCGCTCGGCGCGCGGCCGAGGCATGCGACGATCTCTCCCACCGAGGCCAGCTTGCCGTGTGGGATCGCGACGCCCTCGCCGATCGCCGTCGACGCGAGCTGCTCGCGCTCGATCAGCACCTTCGCGAGCGTGGCGCGATCGATCCGAGGATGGTGCCCGGCCATGTACGTGGCCAGCTCCTCCAGGATGCCCCGCTTGTCCGTCGCGTGGAGCGCCGGTACGACCATGTCGCGCTTGATGAGGTCGACAATCTTCATCAGCCGCGAATCAAGCTACCACGGTCGCGACGGCGGCGCGCCCCGGACCGCCAGCCACGTTTCATGAGCCGGTCGATCGGATCATCACCCCGGCCGGGGTGGTCAGGCCGCGCCGGTCGGCGTCTCGATCAGGCCGTAGGCGCCGTCCTCGCGCTTGTACACCACCGCGACCCGGCCGTCGGTGTCGTGGCGGAACACCAGGAACGGCTCGTGGAGCAGGTTGAGCTGCACGATCGCGTCGGCCACCGACAGCGGCTGGGCGTGGAACTTCTCGGTCTTGACGACCTGGAACTCCGGCGACGGCCCCGCCTCGTGATGCTCCCGAGCGAGCGCCGGCGCACCATTGCCGTTCATCTCGTCGATGCCCTGGAACGCCTCGGAGACGATCGAGTGCGACCACGGCAGCGCGACCACGTGGTGTGGCCGCGCCTTCATGCCCTCGAGCTTGCCCTTGTACTTGCGGACCTGGCGCTCGATCTTGGCGATGCAGAGATCGATCGAGCTGTACATGTTCTCGGTCGTCTCGTGCCCCGCAACGGAGAGCCCGTTGTGGAGCTGGAAAGTGACATCGATACGGTGCTTGTGACGCTCGGTGCTGAGCACGACGTGGCAGGAGATCGGATCCGGCAGGTACTTCCGGACCCGTTCCATGCGCTCTTTGGCGTACGACTTCAGTGCCTCGGTCGGTTCCATGTGGCGGAACGTCACCGCGAATTGCATCGATCCCTCCCTGAAACTGTTTGGGGTCGGGATCGATTGTACTTCGGGTGTCACCGAACGATCACGCGTTCGTCGACGAGAAATTGCCGAAGCGGCGGCGAGTCTAACCGATCTACGCGGCCGGGAGTCCGGCGCGCGCGTCAGAACACTTGCTTGCGCTTGGACGAGCTGAGGATGCCCAGCTGCTCGCGGTACTTCGCCACGGTGCGTCGCGCGATGTCGATCCCACCCTTCTTGAGCAGCTCGACGATCTTCTGGTCGGAGTGTGGGCGCTTCGGGTCCTCGGCGCCGACGAGCTCCTTGATCTTCGACTTCACGGCCTGCGAGGCGAGGTCGTCGCCGTTGGTCCGCGAGATGCCGCTGTTGAAGAAGAACTTGAGCTCGAAGATGCCCTGCGGCGTGTGCACGTACTTCGAGGTGGTCACGCGCGACACCGTCGACTCGTGCATGCCGATGTCCTCGGCGACGTCGCGGAGGATCAGGGGCTTCAGGTGTGCGATGCCCTTGTCGAAGAACTCGCGCTGGAACTTCAGGATCGACTCGGCGACCTTGATGATGGTGCGCTGGCGCTGCTGGATCGACCGGATCAGCCACTGCGCCGACCGCAGCTTGTCCTGGACGTAGTCCTTGCTGGCGGTCGAGTTGCCCATCGCGTTCTTGTAGAAGCCGCTGATCCTGCGCGACGTCGCCGAGGACATCGGGATGCACGAGTCGACGGTGTCGCGCGTGACGACGTCGAAGTACGTCCACACCCCGCAGGGCATCTTCGAGCTCAAGTTCTTCTTCAACAGCGGCATCTCGCGCACCAACGGCGAGGACCTCGCCTCGCAGGCCGTGAAGTCGAA
>JBQCJR010000062.1:0-9745 GCA_051952595.1 Kofleriaceae bacterium | reverse complement strand
GCGGGCCCAAGGGCGGGGCGAGGGGGGGTTAGGGTGTTAGTTTGGTTTGGCGTCCCCAACCGATATATCTGGCGCGCGAGTGCCTTTGGGGGCCCCGCGCGCGCCACCGGCACGGCGGATGTGATCGCCGCGACGATCGCGGCGGCAGCGACGGCCAGATCACGCACGTGCACGCGTCGCGGGATGTTCGTTCGCGCGCCGTCGAGAAGCAATCATGCGACTATACTTCACCCGATGTCGCGTGAGCTGGGTCGCTACGAGCTGTTGCGCCCGATCGCTCGAGGAGGGATGGCGGAGGTCTACCTCGCCCGGCGGCGCGCCGCGGGGCTCGAGAAGCTGCTGGTGGTGAAGCGGATCCGGGCCGAGCGCGCGGGCGACGCGCGGTTCCTCGAGCTGTTCGTGCGCGAGGCGCGGCTCTCGATGAGCCTCGCCCATCAGAACATCGTTCCGGTGTTCGACTTCGGGCGGGTCGGCGAGCAGGTGTTCCTCGCGATGGAGCGCGTCGAGGGCAAGGACCTCGGCTCGACGCTCGGCCGGCCCGGGGTGTCGCCGCTGCCCGCCGTGGTGGCGGCGTTCGTGGCGGCCGAGTGCTGCCAGGCGCTCGACTATGCACACCACCGCCGGCGCGACGACGGCGAGCACCTCGGGGTCGTGCACCGCGATGTGACGCCTCGCAATGTCCTGGTCTCGTGGTCCGGCGAGGTCAAGCTGACCGACTTCGGGGTGGCGGCGCTCGCGGGAGAGCAGACGTCCCAGCTGGCCGGCACCCCGGCGTACATGGCGCCCGAGCAAGCGCGCGGCGAGCCGGTCGACGCGCGCGCCGATGTCTACGCGGTGGGCCTTGTGCTGCGCGAGGCGCTCACCGGCGAGCGGGCGCGGCCCGGCGAGGATCGGGGCGCGCTGATCGAGGCGGCGCGGCGCGGCGCGCTCTCGCCGTGGCCCGCTGGGCACGATGCGGCGCTGGTCGCGATCGTCGATCGCGCGACGGCTGTCGATCCGGCCCATCGTTTTTCCGATGCCCGTTCGATGCTCGCGGCGCTCGATGCGTTCATCGTGGGCGAGCGCGCGGCGCGGCCCGGGGAGGCGCCGGCGCGGCGACTCGCGACCTGGCTCGCCGCTGCGTGGGAGGGCGCGCGCGATCCGGGGGAGCCGAGCGGCTGGGTCCAGCCGCCGTTCGACGGCGCGGCGATGCTCAGCTTCCTCGACGACGGCGGCGGGATCGGCACCGGGACCGAGCGGTCGTTCGCCGCGACCGCCGCCGACGCGGGTGGATCTCCGAGCGAATCCCCCGAGCCGGCGCGCTCTGCTCCTGCACCCGCGCCGTCACCCGATCCGCCCCAGGTCCGCGCCCCGGAGCCGGCGGGTCGACCCGCGCGCGTCCGCTGGTTCGCCGCGCTGGGCGCGCTCGGGGTGGCCGGCGCGCTCGCGATCGGGCTCGTCCTGGCGCTCGGTCGCGATCGCAGCCCGCGGCGCGATCCCGAGCCGGTGGTCGCGGCGGCTCCGGTCGATGCCGCGCGCGCCGAGACCGTCGATCTGCCCCGCGTGCAGGTCGCGGTGCTGCGGCCGCCGGAGCTCTCGGCGCCGGAGACCACACCGGCCAAGCCACCGGCGAGGTCGCGCGCGCGGCGAGATTCCGCCGTGCCGCGGACCGGAGATCCGGCACCGCGAGCCGGAGATCCCGCGCCGCGTCCCGCGCCGGCTCCGCCGCAGGGGCTGCGCAAGGTCCGCGTCAATGCGCGGCCGTGGGCGACCTTCACCGTCGACGGCGGATCGACCTCGTACGAGACGATCGCGACGATCCAGCTCGCGCCCGGCACGCATCGCCTCGTGTTCTCGAACCCGCAGCTCAAAGTCGAGCGCGCGGTGACGATCGACGTGCCGGCGGATCGCGATCTCGATCACGTCGAGGATCTCCGCCGCTGATCGCGGCGAGAGAGCGCTCGACCCCTGCCCTCGTCCGGTTCGTGTCCGCTGGAGGAGGGCACTACGAGAGCAGGGGCGAGCTAACCGTTCAGACGCCGCCGTGGGGCTTGCAGAAGCCGTGCTCGCACTCGAGGTTCGCGCCGCAATCGGCGTCGACCGTGCACTCGTTGCCCCGCGGGTCGTCGCTGCCGCTGCCGCTGCCGCTGCCCGAGCCCGAGCCGCTGTCCTCGCACGCGCTGCGGTGCAGCTTGCAGAGGCCGTGCTCGCACTCCTCGTTGGAGGGGCAGTCCGCGTCGGCGCTACAGCTCATGCCGGACGGCTCGAGCTGGCAGCTGCCGCTGCCACTACCACTGCCCTTGCCGCTGAGGTTGCCGGTGTCGTCGTTGAGCCCGAGCGCGGTGCAGGCGGCGAGCAGCGTGGATGCGATGCCGAGGAGCAGGGTGCGCTTCATGGCAGCCGTGTTCTGCAACGCGCGAACCAGGCTGATCCCATCGCGATGTCGTCGCGATGTCGATGACTTGCGTCGCGAGGCGCGTTCGCGCGCTGCGCACTGTCCCGTCCCTGCGCAGGACGGCCGTTCACGCCTCACGCAGAGGCGGCGGTCAGCGGTGCTTGCTCGCGGGTCTGCAGGAAGCGCAGCGCGGGGTAGTCGGTCTTGGCGCGGTTGAGCTGCCAGTCGTTGCGCGCCAGGAACACCGTCGCGCCGGAGTGATCCTCGGCGATGTTGTCGCGGTTGGCGTCGGCGAACCGGCGGATCATCTTCGGATCGTCGCCGTCCACCCACCGCGCGACCTCGAACGAGGTCGCCTCGAAGTGGCAGGGCAGGTCGTACTCCGAGCGGATCCGGTCGGCGAGCACGTCGAACTGCAGCGCACCGACGACGCCGACCACGAAGTCGGAGCCGAGGAACATCTTGAACACCTGCGCCGCGCCCTCCTCGGCGATCTGCTCGAGCGCGCGGCCGAGGTGCTTGGCCTTCATCGGATCATCGGCGCGGACCCGGCGCAGGAACTCCGGCGCGAAGCTCGGGATGCCGGTGAAGTGCAGCCCCTCGCCCTCGGTGAGCGCGTCGCCGATCCGCAGCGTGCCGTGGTTCGGGATCCCGATGATGTCGCCGGCCCACGCCTCCTCGGCGAGCTCGCGCTCGTTGGCCTGGAACAGCATCGCGTTGTGGACGCCCAGCGCCTTGCCGGTGCGCGGCACGGTCAGCCGCATGCCGCGGGTGAAGTGGCCGGACGCCAGCCGCACGAACGCGATCCGATCGCGGTGCTTGGGATCCATGTTCGCCTGGATCTTGAACACGAACCCCGAGACCTTCTTCTCCTCGGGGGCGACCGTGCGCTCGCGGGTCGGCTGCGGGCGGGGCGGCGGGGCCAGCCGGGCCACGCCGGAGAGCAGCTCGCGGACGCCGAAGTTGTTGACCGCGCTGCCGAAGAACACCGGGGTCATGTGGCCCGCGCGGTACATCTCGAGATCGAACTTCGGGCACAGCCCGCGGACCATCTCGACGTCCTCGCGGAGCTTGCGGACCGCGCTCTCGGGCAGCAGCTCGTCGAGCTTGGGATCGTCGAGCCCCTCGACCCGGATGCCCTCCTGGAGGTACTCGCCCTTGGTCCGCTCCATCAGGATCAGCTGGTCGGCGAACAGGTCGTAGCAGCCGCGGAACTCCTTGCCGCTGCCGATCGGCCAGCTCGCCGGGGTGACCTCGAGCTGGAGGTCGCGCGCGATCTCGTCGAGCAGGTCGAACGGATCGCGACCCTCGCGATCCATCTTGTTGATGAAGGTGGTGATCGGAACATCTCGCAGCCGGCAGACCTCGAACAGCTTGCGGGTCTGGGTCTCGATGCCCTTGGCGGCGTCGATCACCATGACCGCCGAGTCCACCGCGGTGAGCGTGCGGTAGGTGTCCTCGCTGAAGTCCTCGTGGCCCGGCGTGTCGAGCAGGTTGAACGTGCAGTCGCGGAAATCGAATGTCATCACCGACGTGGTCACCGAGATGCCGCGCTCGCGCTCGACCTTCATCCAGTCGGAGCGGGCGCGCCGTCGGTCGCCGCGCGCCTTGACCGCGCCCGCCAGCTGGATCGCGCCGCCGAACAGCAGCAGCTTCTCGGTGAGGGTCGTTTTGCCCGCATCGGGGTGCGCGATGATCGCGAACGTGCGTCGCTTCGCGATCGACGCGGGCAGCTCGACAGCCTCGGACATGACGGCGGAATCTACGGAACCCCCAGGGTCCGCGCAACCGTCAGCGGGCGATCGGAGCTTCTCTGATCCTTATCCGAGGAACAGCCCGCAGTCCGAGCACGTGCCGTCGACCAGGGGCGCGGCGGTGCCACAGGCCGGGCAGGGCGGGTCTTCGCCCTCGATCAAATTGTCGAGGGCGACCGGGGCGAGGCCCTCGCGCGCGAGGTGGTCGGCCCAGTCGTCGCGCAGCAGCGCGGCGAGCCGGTCGAGATCTGCCTCCTGGACCAGGAGGTGCGTGCGGGTCCCTCAACCCTTGGAGGCGCCCGACGGGCAGCCGACCTGGGCAGGGATTTCGGCGGCCAGGCAACGCGCGCGCAACGCCTTCATGTCCTGGATCGATCCGGCCATCGCGGGGACCACGGGGCGACCTTCGAGGAGCTGCTCGGCCGTGCGCTCGTCCATGTTCCCCTTCCTATCACCCTTGTCTCTCCGGAGACCCAGCCTGTCGCGGGTTTCGGGTACCGGATGACCCAGATCACCGTGCAAGTGCAAGTGGCACGTCAGGGCGTTACTGGCCACAGAATTGCTGTTATTTGGATTGCCCCTGGGCGATGATGCCCTCGCGATCCGCGAATAGGGGGAGATCGCCAGACACCGGGTTGGAATTCGGTGAACCTGCGCTCGCAACTTCTGCCGGGAGATAATTCGTGAGGAATCTGAAAGTAGTCGTGCTGGTGTTCGGCATCGTTGGTCTCATCTCGATGTTCCTGCCGCTCGGAGACGGCATGCCATCGATGTTCAAGCTCTTCATGGAGTTCGACAAGGTCCAGCTCCTCCTGATGCTCGCGGCGTTCGGCATCCCGACCGCCGTTGGCGCGATCGGGCTCGCGAAACCGCCGTTCAAGCAGGTGCACGCCGGGCTCGCCGTGGCCGGCTTCGGTCTCGCCTCGTTCAAGATGGAGATCTGGAAGGCGATCTCGCACATCGGCGCGGCCCCGCTCTCGGCCAAGCTGATGCTGATCGCCGCGGCCGGTGGTCTGATCGTCTCGATCCTGGCGCTGGTCAAGCCGGAACCGCAGGCGTAGCTCGCGCTATCTCACCGACCGAGCATGCGACACGCCAAGCTCGGGGTCCTCGGTTTCGGCGCACTCGCGCTGGTCGGCGTGTTCCTCCCATCGCTGAACGATGCAAGCTGGTGGGAGACCCGCCACGGACCGCGCGGGGAGGACGTCTACATCCTCGTCGCGAGCTTCGGGTTCGCGGTCGTGCTCGCCGCGGCGTCGCTGCGGTTGGGCATGCAGCGCTGGATCGCGATCGCGACCACGCTGGCGTTCTCGTTCGTGCTGCTCAAGTTCCGCGGTGGGCTGTTCGATCTGCTCGCGCTCGGCTGGGGCGCCCGAGCGATGGCGATCGGCACGATCGGCGGATGGGTCGCCTCGATCGCCGCGGTGATCCGGCCCGAGCCGGCGCGTTGATCCGCGGCCGCTGACCGTGCGCCGCCGCCTCGACCTGCGGCGGCGGCGCGCCCTCGCGTTTCTCTCACAGCCATCCGCCTCGTCATCCGAGGGGGCCACCGTAGTTTTCGCAGGTGGTCAGGTGGCGCAGCGTGGTGCTGGTGGGGTGGGCGCTCGTGCTCGCGCATGGACCTGCGCGGGCCCAGCCACCACCGGCGCCCCCGCCACCCACCGCGGACGCCGCGCTGCCTCCGACTCCCGCGGCCCCGTCCGCCGCCGACGTGCGTGGTGCTCCGCGCCCCGGCCAGGAGAGTGGTCGCGTCGATCCGATCGATACCGGCGACGGCGCCGGGCGGTGGATCCTCCGCGGCCTGCTGTGGATCCCGCGGGTCCCGGTCGTGATCGTCGGCCAGCCGGTCCGCGGGCTGACCTACCTCAACGATCGCTACTCGCTCGTCCACCGGACGATCCAGCTGTTCTTCACCACCGACCGCAAGATCGGTGTGTTCCCGCGGGCGACATTCGAGAACGACTTCGGGTTCAACATCGGCGTCGGCGCGCTGCTGCGCGACGTGTTCGACCACGGTGAGCGGATCAGCGTGCACGCCGGCCTCGGCACGGTGCTCCGCCGCGTGCTCTCGCTCGACGTCCACAGCGGCAACTGGCTCGGGCGGTTCACCGCCGGGTTCCAGGTGCGCTACGAGCGCCGCGTCGGCGAGCGGTTCTTCGGCTTCGACAACGTCACCGACGTCCAGGAGACGCCGCCGCCGGAGCCGCTCGATGCGCTCGCCGTGCCGCCGGTCGCGATCGAGTCGCAGTATCAGGTGACGATCACGCGCGTCGCGCCGTGGGTGCGCTACGCGCTCGCGCGCGATCTCGGGCTCACGTTCACGGCGGGGTTCTTCGACAAGGACTTCGAGCCGAGCGACAGCGACGGCCGCGGCGTGCCGATCAACGAGGCGTACCAGCTCGATACGATCCCCGGGTTCGGCGGCTTCCACCTGTTCCTCGAGGAGCTCGAGCTATCGTGGGACACCCGGCGCCCGGCGAACCCGCTCGACGCGAAGGGCATGCGCGGCACCGGCGGGCTGGCCCAGGTCTACGTCGGGCGCGAGGACGTGACCGATGGGCCGGGCTACTTCCGGATCGGCGTCGATCTCCAGCACTACCTGCGGATCAGCAACGGCCCGCGGGTGCTCGAGCTCCGGCTGCTCGGCGAGATGGTGACCGAGGAGCGCGACGAGGTCCCGTTCAGCGAGCTGCCGCGGCTCGGCGGCGCGGTCCTGCTGCGCGGCTACCAGCGCAACCGGTTCCGCGACCGGATCGCGATCGTCGGCCAGGCCAACTACGTGTGGGCGCTCGGCCAGAACGTCGCGGCGGTGGTGTTCGGCGATGTCGGGCGGGTCTATGGCGAGCTCGACGATCTGTCGTTCTCGAACCTGCGGTTCGGGTTCGGCGGCGGCGTCGAGTTCTACGCGCCTCGCGGGTTCCTGATGCGCGCGACGCTCGCCAGCTCGATCAACGGCGGGTTCTTCGCGTTCCTGTCGTTCGATCCGACGTTCGATGCGCAGCCGCGAGTGAGGAGGTACTGATGCGCTCCGGTTCGATGGTCGCGATCGCGGTCGCGGTCGCGGCGTGTCACCGCAATCCGTCGCCGGTGGGGCCGGTGCGGTTCACCAACGCACCACCGGTGTGGCGGGTCGACGATCGCCATGATGTTCCCAGGCCGCCGCGCGAGCTGCCGTTCCGGTCGTCGTTCTATCACTTCGACGCGTTCTATATCCGCACGATCCGGGGCCTCGATCTGACGCGCCACCGCCGCGCGCTCGGGGTCAACTCGCTCGACGAGGTCCCGGACTCGACCTGGTTCGTGAACCGGATCGGCGTGCGCGATTTCTCGCCGGCCGAGATCGAGGCCGGGCCGGGCCACGGCGACTCGCCCGAGGGCCACTTCCCGTGGACGATCGAGGGCGCGCGGCGCGGCATCAACCAGGTCAGCTATGTCGTCCGCGACTGCCGTGGCCACAAGTTCGTGCTCAAGCTCGATCGCAACCACATCCCGGAGGTCGAGTCCGGCGCGGACGCCGTGGTGTCCCGGTTGCTGTGGGCGTCCGGGTGGAACGTGCCCTCGGATCACGTGGTCTACTTCCACCGCGGCGATATCGTGGTCAGCCCCGAGGCGAAGCTGGTCGATCGGTTCGGCGAGGCGTACAAGTTCGGCGGCGCGTTCCTCGACGAGGAGCTCCAGAGCGTCGCGATCGAACCGGACGGGCGGATCCGCGGGCTGGCGTCGATGTACATCGCGGGCAAGCCGCTCGGCGGCGCGCCTCGGCTCGGCGTGCGCGAGGACGACCCGAACGACCGGATCTCGCACCAGCTGCGGCGCGACATCCGCGGGTTCGCGCCGCTGGCGGCCTGGCTCGCGGTGGCGGACCTCAAGCAGGAGAACACGCTCGACGCATGGCAGGCCGATCCGGTCGATCCACGCGTGCGCTACGTGGTGCACTACCTGATCGACTTCGGCAAGTCGCTCGGCGCGATGGCCGCGTCCGACCAGCGCTGGTACCCCGACTACCAGTACAACGTCGATCCGCGCGAGTGGTCGCTCTCGGTGGTGACGCTCGGGATCCACCGCCAGCCGTGGGAGGGCCGCCCGCAGCCGCGGCTGCGCGGGATCGGCCTGTACAGCGCCAACCACTACGGTCCCGGCACCTACAAGGCCAACACGACGAGCTACCTGGCGGTGGTGTGGGCGGACCGGTTCGATCAGTTCTGGGGCGCGAAGATCCTGATCCGGTTCACCCGCGCGCAGCTCGCCGCCGCGGTCGCGAGCGCGCGGTTCACGAACCCGCAGTCGACGGCGTACCTGATCGACACGCTCCAGCAGCGCCAGCGGATCACCGCGCGCCACTGGTTCCGCGAGGTCAACCCGGTCGACGAGTTCACGATCGAGGGCTCGCGGCTGTGCTTCGTCGATCTCGCGATGCGCCACCGCCTCGAGTGGACGGCGACCCGGTTCACCGCGACGGCGTACGACCGGAGCGGGCGCGCGCTGCCGTTCCGCGCCACGATCGACCCGGACCCGTCCGGCCATGCGTGTGTCGAGGTGCCGTTCGCCGCGGGTGCGGGGCGCTACACCATCATCGACCTCGAGAGCTCGCGCGGTATGCCGGGCACGCTGGTGCACCTCGCGGTGGATACCGGCGGCCACCCTCGCGTGATCGGGCTGCACCGGCAGTAGCGCGAGCGCGCCCGGAGGCTCGCATGCTACTCGAGCGCCGCGATCGCCCCGCTGGGCGGCAGCTCGAGCGGGCGCGGCTCGCCGCTGCGGGCGCACCGCGAGCGCAGCTCGGCGAGCACGTCCTCGATCGGCCGCTTCCGGGCGCCGGGCCGCGGCGCCTCGATGCCCAACGCGCGCCACAGCCGATCGCGGAGGTCGCCGGGCAGCACGTTCTCGAGGTACTCGAGCGCGACGCCGCGCAGCGCGTGATCGCTGCTCCACAGGTTGTGGAACGCCGACCGGACCGGATCCGCGGGCAGCGCGAGCGCGCGGGCGACCGTCGCGCGGATCTCGAGCTCGATCGCGCTCGCGGTCAGGCTGCGCTCGAGCGCCTGCACGTAGCTGCGCTGGGCTTCGAGCGCGACGAGCACGCCGAGCGCCGAGAGCCCGACGGCGCACACCAGCAGCAAGGTGGTGGCCGGCTGGGTCATCGCGAGCAGCGCGAGCACGAGCAGGCCGCCGAGCACGTCGCCCAGCCGCTCGACGCCGACGTCGATCACCGTCTTCGTCGCGCGGCGCTCGTGCACGAGCAGCGGGGTGTAGAACACCTCGTAGGCGTCGCGGTACAGCGAGTTGCGCAGCACGTTCTCGGCGCCGCGCAGCGCCACGAAGCTGCCGAGCCCGGGCGCCGCGAGCGCGGCCGCGCCGAACACGATCACCGCGCCGGGCAGGGTCGCGAGGGTGCGCGCGAGTCCCCAGCGCTGTAGCGCGCGCCGGCCGAGCGTCCACTGCACGACCGCGGTCGAGATCCCGACCACGCCGTGGAACAGCGCGAACAGCCGCGCCAGGTCGTCCGGCTGCCGGACGTCCGCGGTGACCACCGCCTTGAACAGGTAGTCGAGCAGCGCCGCCGAGATCGTCACGATCACCGTGATGATCGCGAGCCGGCGGAGCATCGATACCCGCG
>JBQCJR010000061.1:0-5062 GCA_051952595.1 Kofleriaceae bacterium | reverse complement strand
ACGTCGGCGCCAGCGGTGGCTGCACAGGGGGCGCGCTCGGAGGTGTATACGTCGGTGCCAGCGGTGGCTGCCCAGAGGGCGTGCTCGGAGGTGGATACGTCGGCGCCAGCGGTGGCTGCCCAGAGGGCGTGCTCGGAGGCGGCAGCGGCTGCCCCGGAGATGCACTCGGAGGTGGCGCCAGCGGCGCTAGCTGGCCCGGTGCGGTCGAGCGCGGAGGCGGAGTGCTCGGTGGAGCGAACGGCGGTTGGCCCGGCGACGTCGTGCGCGCGGGGGCGCCCGCCGCGCTCTGCGGAGGTGGCGTGCTCGGGGTGCCCGGTGGTGGCTGCGGCGTGCTCGTGCTCGGCGCCCCGAGCGGTGGCGGCGTGCTCGGCGAGCCCGTCCGCGCGACACCCGGAGCTCCGAGCGGCGCCGCCCGGCCCGGCTGCGCGATCGGCGGAGGAATCGAGGCCGGCCTGCTGCGCGTCCCCTCCTGCGGCGGCAGTCCCGTGCGCAGCGGCTGCGTGGACAACACCGAGGGCACGTCGCCGCGGCGCCTGGCGTGCTCGCCATCGCGCGGCTCCGGCGGCGCCGGCTCGCGGCGCTGCGCCGCCGGGCCCGGCGAGATCGCGTGGAGCAGCGACCGCCGCTGCGGATCATCGGCCGGCGGCACTTGTCCACCGCCGGACGCCCCTTGTCCGCCGCCGGACGCTGCGTGTCCGCTGCCGAACAGTCCGGGAGCTGCGCCGGACGCCGCGTGTCCGCTGCCGGACAGTCCGGGAGCCGCGCCGGACGCCGCGTGTCCGCCGCCGGACATTCCGGGAGCTGCACCGGACGCCGGAGTCGCCGTGCCGGACAGGAGGTTCTGCGGGTACTGCGGGCCGCCAACCGTCGTGGCGTCGTGGTCAGCTCGAGGACCGGCGACGACGGTCGCGTTGTGATCGGGCAGTCGCAGCGCGCCAGATGGCGGCGAGCCGGACATCGGTGGGCCGGACACAGGCGAGCCGGACATCGGCGGGCCGGACATCGGCGGACCGGACATCGGCGAGCCGGACATCGGTGAGCCGGACATCGGCGAGCCGGACAGCGGAGAGCCGGACATCGGCGAGCCGGACATCGGCGAGCCGGACATCGGCGAGCCGGACACGGGAGAGCCGGACGCGGACGCACCGGACATCGGAGAGCCGGACGCGGACGGGCCGGACATGGGCGGGCCGGACGCGGGCGGCGGGACGGTGGCGCCGGTGCGGCGAGGGGCGCCGCCGGGTGTAATGGCCGCGTTGGGGCGCGGGGGCAGCTGCACGCCGGTGGGTGGGGCGTTGCGCGCGCGGCGCGGTGGGAGGGGCGGCAAGCGACGGCCACACGAGCCGCACACCGCCAGCTCGTCGGCGTTCTCGGCGCTGCAGAACGGACAGAACCTCACTTGCCTTGCCTTGCCTCGTACGCGGCCGCGCCGTCGACGATCGTCATCGCGACCCCGAGCTCGAGCAGCGAGCGATCGGCGGCCAGCTTGCCGGCGAACACGGTCAGATCGGCGGTGCGTCCGGGCGCGATCATGCCACGCGACGCCTCGGCGAACTCGGCGTACGCCGCACCTCGGGTGAACCCCGCGATGGCCTCCTCGAGCGTCATGCGCTGGCGAGGATACCAACCTCCGGGCGGTTGCCCGCTCTGGTCGGTGCGCGTCACGGCGGCGTAGATGCCGAGCAGCGGCGACACCTCCTCGACGGGAAAATCGGAGCCGGCGGCGAGCGGAATTCCCTTGTCCAGGGCGGTGCGCCACGCGTAGGCGCCCTTGATCCGGCCGCCGCCGACCCGCGCCTCGGCCCACGGCATGTCGCTGGTGGCGTGGGTGGGCTGCATCGACGCGATCGCGCGAGCCTCGACGAGCCGCGGCCAGTCGTCGAGGCTCACCACCTGCAGGTGCTCGATCCGCGGTCGGTGATCTCCCTGGTACTTGTTCCGGGCGACCAGATACGCATCGATCACGGTCGAGATCGCGGCGTCGCCGATCGCGTGGACGGCGACCTGCCAGCCGCCGCTGGTGGCCGCGTCGATCGCGGCGGCGAGCTGCTCGGGCTCGGTCACCCACAGCCCGCGGTTGGTGGGCTCGTCGTCGTACGGCTCGCGCAGCCGCGCGCCGCGCGAGCCGAGCGCGCCGTCCGCGAAGAACTTCACGCCGCGCAGCGCGAACCGGCCGACCGGGGCCTCGGGCGCGGTGCGCACGCGATCGAGCCGACCGGGATCACCGGACAGGTAGGCGTAGACGCGCAGCGGCAGCTCACCGCGCGACGCGAGGTCGCGGTAGACCGCGGCGGTCTCGTCGTCGATGCCCATCTCGTGCACGCCGGTGAGCCCGGCGGCGACGGCACGCGCCGAGGCGGCGCGGATCCGGCGCTCGCGGACCTCGCGGCTCGCGGCGGGCGCCGCGGCCTCGACGAGCTCGATCGCGTTGTCGACCAGCACCCCGGTCGGCGCGCCGGACGCGTCGCGCACGATCTTGCCGCCCGCCGGATCGCGGGTCGCGGCGGTGATGTTCGCGGCGGCGAGCGCGCGGCTGTTGACCCAGATCGCGTGGCCATCGATGCGCGTCAGCACGACCGGGCGATCCGAGACCACCGCATCGAGCGACGCCTTGCTCGGGAACTGCGCGCCGGGCCAGCGGTTCTGATCCCAGCCGCTGCCGCGCAACCACTCGCCGGCGGGCCGGGTGCGCGCCGCCTCGGCGATCGCGCGCGTGGCCTCGTCCTCGGAGGCAAAGCCGCGCACCGACACGCGCTCGAGATCCGTGCCGAGCCCGTACAGGTGGCAGTGCGCGTCGATCAGCCCTGGCGCGACCGAGCGGCCCGCGAGCTCGACGACCCGCGTGCGCGCGGTCGCGAGCGGCCGGATCTCGGCGTCGCTGCCGACCGCGACGATCCGATCGCCGGCGATCGCGACGGCGGTGGCCTCGGGGTGTGCGGGATCCATCGTGCGCACGTCGCCGCCCACCAGCACCAGCGTCGGCTCGGCGACCGACGGGTGGCTCGCGGTGGGGCCCTGACTACAACCCGCGCCGAGCGCGCTAATCAGTAAGACCGACCGCGAGATAGACCTGGTAGTCACGGGCTTCGAGACCATACCCAAAATCGAGACCCAGGAGGGGCAACACGATCTGCCGCAGGTACAGCCGCGTCCCGACGCCGACCGAGTTCTTGAATCCAGCGAAGCCGCGGTGCGCCGAGCCCGGCAGGTAGTGGCGCTGCTCGTCGTCGGAGCGCGCCTTGATGAACGTGGTGTAGCCGGAGTCGAGGAAGCCGAGCAGCCGGACCGAGAGCCCGTTGACCGTCACGAACGGCACCGAGTACTCGAGGTTCGCCTGGGCCTTGAAATCGCCGCGGAACTGGTAGTTGAGATAACCGCGCATCGTGGTGCCGCCCATCGCGAGCTCCTGCTGGAACGGCAGGTGCGAGCCATAGGCGAGGCCGCCGCGGATCACCAGGTTGTGGCGCTCGAGCACCTGGGTCGCGTGGTACAGCGAGCCGCCGAACAGCGAGTAGCGGAAGTCCGAGCCGAGCGACACCGCGGCGGTCTCGTACGCGGCCTTGTACATGTAGCCGGTCTGGATCCCGTACCAGTTGGCGCGACGATCGATCGAAACCGTCCACTCGTTCGAGACGTCCCAGCCCTCCATGCCGGGCGCCGGGATCGGATCGCCGGGCGCGATACCGAGATCCGCCGCCGCCATCGCGGGATCCTCGCCGAGGTACTTGAGCGAGCTGCGCGGGAACGTCACGCGCGCCGCGCGCAGCCGCGTGTCGATCCGGAACCCGCGGAACAGCTCCATGCCGAGCCGCACGCCGGCGTTGAGGTAGTTGAGGCGCGACTCGCGCACCGGCTCGGGGTTATCGAGGTACTTGGTCGGCGCGCGGTACTCGATGTTGCGCGAGCTCTTCAGGTAGGTGTCGACGTGTGTGTAGAACCGCGTGCCGCCGATCGCCGGGATCTGCCACGCGCCGATGAAGAACGAGTCGCCGGTCGCGATCTGCGCGTAGAGCAGCAGCTTCTGGTTGTAGCCGAACAGGTTGTTCTCGCCGAACCCGATGCCACCGCCGATGTTGGTGGGCTGGGTGTAGAACGAGGGCGCGACGACCCACGAGTGCTTGTCCTTGACCAGCAAGCGCACGCGCACGCCGTCGACGACGTTCTCCCAGAACACGATCACGTCCTTGAACAGCCCGCTCGACACCAGGTCGCGCTTGATCTGCTCGACCATATCGGGCGACCACTCGTCGCCGACCGAGATCTTGGCGATCAGCTGGACGGTCTCTGCCGTGGTCTTGGTGTTCTCCTCTACGATGATCTCCTTGATGACCTCGGCAGAGGAGATCGCGGAGCCGACCGTGGAGACGAACGCGATCGCGGTCAAGGCGAGAGCGTTTCGCACGGCGCGAGTATCGCACGGTCCACCACGTGGCCGGGTGACATGGTGACGACGCGTACGTGAGACTCGCCGCGCGATCGGTCACATCGCGTGGCACATCGTCCGTGGCCCGCGTGGTAACAACGGCGTCCATATGAACCCCGCCGAGGTTGCGACCGCGCTCCTGATCGAGCGCACGATCCAGAACAGCCCCGCGTACCGAAAGGTCGATGACTCGCTCTACGTCATCAAGCAGGGCTCGGCCTACGTGATGATCAACGTCGTCCCGTGGGGAGACAACCGCGCGATGGTGCGCTGCACCGCGCAGCTGGTGAAGGGCGTCGACGTCGACGGCCCGCTCGCCAAGCAGCTGCTCGAGCTCAACAGCCACCTGCGGTTCGGCGCGTTCGCGATGGATCCCGTGGAGCACACGATCCTGTTCACCCACACGATCCTCGGCGGCACCACGCTCGATCCCGAGGAGCTGACCGCCACGCTGCGCGACGTCGCGCTGGTCGCCGACGAGTACGACGACAAGCTGATGAAGAAGTACGGCGGTCAGCGGATGATCGACCTGCTCGAAGAGGCGGCGATGGAGCGGATCATGGAAAAGGATCCGGCGAACTTCCGGTTCGACGACTGAACCGCACGACCACGAGACGGAGACACGCCATGGCCTCGCAC
>JBQCJR010000060.1:0-3183 GCA_051952595.1 Kofleriaceae bacterium | reverse complement strand
CCGCTCGCGCCGGTGCCGGTGCCGGTGCACGCCGCCGTGCACTGCTTGCCCGCCGCGCCCACCGACACGCACAGATTGCCCGGGCCGCCGCAATCGGCGTTCGCCGAGCAGCGCTTGCCGAAGCTCGTGCGGTTCGCGAACGGAACCAGCTTCGGGTTGTCGTCGATCCCGTGCATCCCGTAGAGCGAGGTGAATCCCCACGAGCCCGAATCGAGCTTGGTGAGCAGGCTCGATACCGGCTGGGGGCGCAGCCGCTGGCGGCTGTCGCGAGCGAGCAGGGTGGCGACGAAGTTCTCGACCGCGGCCGGCGAGGACGCATCGGAGAACGAGGTCGTCGTGATCACGTCGACGTTCTTGCCGGCCTTGTTCGGGTTCTCCTTGAACGCGGTGCCGATCTGGTAGGTATCGCAGCCCTCGGCGAGCACCACCTGGTAGCGATCCGCGGGCATCCGCGCGGTGCGGATCTCGGCGTCGTCGAGGTCGCCCTCGGCGGTCTTCTTCCAGTTGGCGAGCGCGAACCCGTAGAACGGGCCGGAGTGACCGGAGTAGATCACCACGTCGCGGGTGGCGAGCGACCCGCGCGCGCGGTCCTCGAGCAGCGTGCCCCCGGCGTCGGTGTCCGGATCCGTCGGCGTGCCCGGCTTGCCGAAGTACACCCGGACCTCGACGCCGATCGTCCGGCCGCCGGCGTTGACCGTGCGGGTGAACGCACCGGAGGTGTGGGTGAGCGCGTCCCAGCTCGCGACCGGCGCGCGGAAGCCCTGGTCCTTCAACCAGGTGAAGAACTGCTTGGAGTGCTTCAGGTGGTACGCCGAGTGGTAGTCCCAGCCGAAATAGACGTCCAGGTCGAGCTTGCCGTCGGCGGTGAGCCGCGCCAGATCGAAGAAGCCGTCCGACGAGGACTGCTCCTTCCGGATCGAGAACGCGATCTTCTCCTTCTGATCGGCGCTCGCCGTGGCCGGGTTCCAGCTCGACCACGGCGCCTCGCGGTACCACTCCGCGTTGGTCTCGAGCCGCGCGAGCTCGGCGTTCGACGGCCGGCCGATCTCGAGATCGAACACCGCCTTGCCGCCCGAGGTGCGGATCGGCAGCTTCTGCATCAGGTTCTTGCCGCCCGCGGCGATCTGCCGGAACGTGAAGTCGAACGTGCGGCGATCCGCGCGCTCGCGGATCTCGAGGTCCTCGTACGCGCCGGCCTTGGCCATGCCGCCGAACCCACCGAAGCTGGCGTTCGGATCGTCGTGCTCCTTGTCCACCAGGTACTGGGTGATGAACCACGCGATCGCGATCTGCTTGTAGCCGACGAGCTGCTTGGCCGCGGCGAGCCGCTCGGCCGCCGGCAGCTGCGCCTGGGCGGCGTCGAGCACGACGGTCGACTTGCCCTCGAGCAGGTACTCCTGCGCCGACAGGCTGTAGAAGTCGTCGGCCTTGCTGTCGTCGACGAAGATGCTGTCGTCCGGATCCTCGGACTCGGCGGCCTCCTCGGTGCAGCCGGCCAGCGCCAGCCCGGAGGTCAGCGCGGCCGCGGCGGCGAACAGAGCAGTCGTGCGCATGTCTCGCGCGTCCAGCAACGGACATGCCCGTCCGTCCGGGATCTCGGACAGTGTCCGGCGCCGTGATTTCAGCTGGATGGACAGCGCCCGGACGCGCCGGCCACTCGGTTAGCCGGCAGGTGGCTCGGAGGTGGAGGTCGGCGGAGCCAGCGGCTGGACGAACACGTTCGCGCGGTAGTACCGCAGCTCCTCGATCGACTCGCGGATGTCATCGAGCGCGCGGTGGGTGTCCTTCTTCGCCGGCTGCCGCGCGATCGCCTGCGGGTACCAGCGCCGGGCGAGCTCCTTGATCGTCGAGACATCGACCATGCGGTAGTGCAGCCGCGCATCGAGCCGCGGCATGTAGCGGCGGATGAACCGGCGGTCCTGGTGGATCGAGTTGCCGGCGAGCACCGGGCGATCCTTGGGCCCCACGTGGGCGTTGAGGAACGCCAGGGTCTGCGCCTCGGCATCGCCATCGGTCACCGTCGAGGACTTCACCCGATCGATCAGCCCGGAGGCCCCGTGGTGGCTCTTGTTCCAGTCGTCCATCGCGGCGAGCACCTCGTCCGGCTGGTGGATCACCAGGTCCGGACCGGTGCCGATCTCGTGGAGGTTGCCATCGGTGAGGATCGTCGCGACCTCGATGATCCGTTCCTTCGCCGGATCGAGCCCGGTCATCTCCATGTCGAGCCAGACCAGGACGTCACTGCCAGCCATGGCATCGACGTTACACCAACAGCGCTCGCCTGGCCTCTCGGGGCGCTTCTGACAGCCGCGCTACGAGATCGGGACGTTCTCGCGGATCCGGCCGAGCTGGTGATCGAGCGCGCGGGCCAGCTTGTCGGCCGCGACGTCGACGGCGACCTCGAGGTCCGACGCGTGGTGGGTCACCGCGGTCGGCTGGCGGCCCTCGAGCCGCGCCTCCATCGTGCAGCGGATGTCGTCGCCGCCCGCCTTCGGGCCGTTCTCGTCGGCGAGGAACACCTCGACGCGGGTGATCTGGGCGCCGAACCGACCGAGCGCGGCCTCGACGGACGCCGCGACGCGTTCGCTCAGGCGATCGCTACCGGAGATGTTGTCATCGTGCCTGACCTGGATCTGCATCTTGTTGAAGGTTGGATGCGAACCACGTACCAGGCGTTTCACTGCGGCCGGCCCTGGGCGATCCAGGTGTCGACGAGCTGGATGTGCTCGAGCGGCAGCGCGGGCAGGCCGAGCGGCATGCCGCGGATCCCGTCGACGACCTGGCCGGCCTGCTCGGCGTGGCGCGCGAGCAGGTGCGCGACCAGCCGCGGCGTGCCATCGGGCAGGAGCGCGAAAATGCTGCGCGGCTCCCCGGCATCATCGACGGATCCTGCGCTGATCCCGGCGTACGACGACAGATCGAGCCCACGCGGCGCGAACCCGAAGCCACCGGTATTGCCCGGGCCGCCGTCGCCGAGCGCGTAGTCGGCCACGGCGTGGCAGTGCCAGCACACCTTGCGAAACACCTTGGACTCGACCTCGCCCCAGGTCACCCGGCGGGCGAGCCGCGGTGGTCGCGCGACCGGGGCAGGCTCCGCGGGGGCGGCGAGTGGCGTGGCGGCGATGAACGCGGCGAGCCGCTGGGCATCATCGACCAAGACCCCGAGGTTCGGCATCGCGCCGC
>JBQCJR010000059.1:0-10132 GCA_051952595.1 Kofleriaceae bacterium | reverse complement strand
CAGCTGCGCAAGATCCTCGACGACCCCGAGGCGTCGCCGAACGACAAGTTCGTCGCGCTCGAGCTCTTGAAGAACGCGAACATCGCGGCGGGCGGCGTGTTGCCGGGCTGTCAGGATACCGGCACGGCGATCGTGATGGGCAAGAAGGGCCAGCGCGTCTACACGGGCGGCGGCGATGAAGAAGCGCTGTCGCGCGGCATCTACGAGACGTTCACGACGACGAACCTGCGCTACTCGCAGGTCGCGCCGCTCGACATGTTCGAGGAGAAGAACACCGGCACGAACCTGCCGGCGCAGATCGAGCTCTACGCGACCGGCGGCGACGAGTACCACTTTCTGTTCATGGCGAAGGGCGGTGGCTCCGCGAACAAGAGCCTGCTGTTCCAGGAGACGAAGGCGCTGCTCAATCCGAAGAGCCTCGCCGCGTTCCTCGATCAGAAGCTGCGCTCGCTCGGCACCGCGGCGTGCCCGCCGTACCACCTCGCGATCGTGATCGGCGGGACGAGCGCCGAGCAGACGCTCAAGACCGCGAAGCTGGCCTCGGCGCGCTACCTCGATGGCCTGCCGACCTCCGGCAACGCGCTCGGCCGCGCGTTCCGCGATCTCGAGTGGGAGCAGCGCGTGCTCGAGATCTCGCGCAGCACCGGGATCGGCGCGCAGTTCGGCGGCAAGTACTTCTGCCACGACGCGCGCGTGATCCGGCTGCCGCGCCACGGCGCGAGCTGCCCGGTCGCGGTGGCGGTCAGCTGCTCGGCGGATCGCCAGGCGCTCGGCAAGATCACGCGCGAGGGCGTGTTCCTCGAGCAGCTCGAGACCGATCCGGCGAAGTACCTGCCGGACACCACCCACGCCGAGCTGTCCGGCGAGGTGGTCGAGATCGATCTGCGGATGCCGATGAGCGAGATCCGCGCACGGCTCTCGCGCTACCCGATCCGCACCCGGCTCTCGCTGAGCGGCCCGATGATCGTCGCGCGCGACATCGCGCACGCCAAGCTCAAGGAGCGGATCGATCGCGGCGAGGGCGTGCCGTCGTACCTGCGCGACCACTGCGTGTACTACGCCGGCCCGGCGAAGACGCCGGAGGGCTACGCGTCGGGCTCGTTCGGCCCGACGACGGCGGGCCGCATGGACTCGTACGTGGACCTGTTCCAGTCGCACGGCGGCAGCATGGTGATGCTCGCCAAGGGCAACCGCTCGCCGCAGGTGACCGAGGCGTGCAGGAAGCACGGCGGGTTCTACCTCGGCTCGATCGGCGGCCCGGCGGCGCGGCTCGCCAAGGACTGCATCAAGAAGGTCGAGGTGCTCGAGTATCCCGAGCTCGGCATGGAGGCGGTGTGGCGGATCGAGGTCGTCGATTTCCCGGCGTTCATCGTGGTGGACGACAAGGGCAACGACTTCTTCGCGTCGATCACCGGCGGCGGCGACAAGAAGCTCGCGGTCAAGTCAGGGTAGCGGCGGCGGGGTGGCGGGGCGCTCGCCGGTCGCGAGCGCGCGATCGATCCGCGCGGCGAGCGCGCGGGCGTGCGGCGCGCACGGCGGATCGACGGCGAGCACGAGCCGGCGGTCGCCGAGCTCGAGCACCAGGTAGCGGCGCGGCCGCACGATCCGCCAGCCGACGAGCACCGCGCCGATCGCGGCGGGCGCGGCGGCCCACGCGAGGCCCTCGCTGATCGCCTGGATCGCGCCGAGCGCGACGAGGCCGGTGCCGGGCACGCTCCAGCGCTGCTCGATCCAGCGCGCGTCGGCGACGTCGTGGATCGTGGTGACGATGTTCTCCGAGATCGGCCGAGCGTGGCCGCGCTGCGCGCGCCAGGTCAGGGTCTCTCCGGCGACCTCGAGGGTCGCGCGGTGCCCGTAGGCGCGACCGGCGATCGCCTGGGTGGGAGCCACGCCGTCTCGCATCCCGATCAGCTCCCACAGGATAGCCGCACTCCGGCAGCTAGTAAATAGCGCCGCGATCCCCCAGGGTGCGGGCCATGGATCATGGCGACTTCGTCGGCATCGACTTCGGCACCACGAACTCGGCGGTCGCGATCGCGGACCGCGCCGGCGACGTCCGGCTGGTGCCGCTCGCGGGCGCATCGCACTGGCGCACGGTGCTCTACTTCGAGCCGGGCGGTGGGCTGACCGCGGGCGCCCCGGCGATCGCGCGCTACCTCGAGACCGAGGGCGAGGGCCGGCTGGTGCAGTCGATCAAGTCGCACCTGGCGAGCGCCTCGTTCTCGCGCACCCACATCTTCGGCAGGCGCTACCAGCTCGACGACATGATCGCGGCGTACGTGCGCCAGCTGCGCGCGGCGTCGCCGGTCGAGCTGGGGCGCCGCTGCGTGGTCGGCCGGCCGGTGCGCTACTGGGGCGCCGAGGACGCCGAGGACGACGCGCGCGCGGTCGGCCGGATGCGCGAGGCGCTCACCAAGGCGGGCTTCGACGAGGTGGTGTTCGAGTACGAGCCGGTTGGCGCGGCGGCGCGCTACGCGGCGCGGCTCGAGCGCGACGAGCTGCTGGTGGTCGCCGACTTCGGCGGCGGCACCGCCGACTTCACGCTGGTGCGGGTGGGGCCGGGGCGCAGCGAGGTGCTCGCGACCGGCGGCATCGGCGTGTCGGGCGACGCGTTCGATGCCCGCGTGATCGACGCGCTGGTCGCGCCGGCGCTCGGCCGCGGCACGCGCTATCGCGACGAGCTGGGCGGTGAGGCGCCGGTGCCGGCGTGGCTGTACGGCCACCTGCGGCGCTGGCACTACCTGTCGTTCCTGCGCGAGGAGTCCACGCTGCGGCTGCTCGATCGCGTGGCCCACGGCGCGCTCGATCCGGCGAAGTTCGACAAGCTGGTGCGGGTGGTCGACGAAGATCTCGGCCTGGTGCTCCACCGCGCGGTCGAGGGCGCGAAGGTGCGGATCTCGAACCGCGCCGAGGACCGGGTCATGCTCGACGAGATCGAGCTCGATCTGCCGATCGCGCGCGCGGGGTTCGAGCAGTGGATCGCCGAGGATCTCGACGCGATCGATCTCGTGCTCGACGACGTGCTCGCGCGCGCGGGCGCATCGGCGCGCGACGTCGATCGGGTGTTCGCGACCGGCGGCTCGTCGCTGGTGCCGGCGGTGCGCGGCCGGCTCGCCGCGCGGTTCGGCGCTGATCGGCTGGTCGGCGGCGAGGAGCTGACCTCGGTGGCGTGGGGCCTCGCGGCGCGCGCGCGCGAGGTGTTCGGCTAGCGCGCTACTCGACGAAGTACGGCAGGATCTGATCGATGTCCGGCCGCGCGGTCCACGTCGGCTTGCCGTGCTCGATCGCGCAGCACTGCGCGGTGCGGAACGGCGGGAACGCGGGCAGCCCGACGAGGTACGCGCCGAGCGACGAGATCGAAGGCTCGTGGCCGATCACCAGCACCGTGCCGCCGGCGGCCGCGAGCTCGCCGGCCGCGATCCGCGGCTGCGCCGAGGGTTCGAAGCAGCGACGCGTGGTGATCGCGGCGAAGTAGTCGAGGCTCGACGCGAGCAGCTCGGCGGTCTGCACCGCGCGGGGCAGAGGCGATGACAGGATCGCGTCCGGCTCGAGCCGTTGCTCGCGCAGCAGTCGCCCGAGGATGCGAGCGGCTTCGCGGCCGCGCGGCGATAGCCAGCGATCGCGATCGCTACCGGCGTCTTCCTCGGGAACTGCGTCGCCGTGGCGTACCAGAAAGATGCGCACGCGACATCATACGAGATCCGGCCGCCCCTGGGCGGCCCGTTCGCGAGCGGCCGTGTGGTTCACTGCGGTGTGGTCACCGGACCACCGGGCTCCTCGGGCGGCAGCGGTGGCTCGTCCCCCGAGCCTCCGCCGTCCTCGACCGCGGGCGGCGCCTGCTTGCACAGCGGCGCTTCGGAGAGCGACAGCGCGTCGAGCGCGAGGCCGGCCTTGTTGTCGAGGCGCATCGCCTCGCGCCCGGTGGTCGCATCCCACAGCCGGATCGCGCCGTCGCCATCCTCGTACGCGAGGGTGGTGGCATCGACCCAGCGGGTCGCGAACCGGCTGGGCGCGGTGAGCACGTGCTTGAGCGCGCCGGACTTGGTGTCCGCGACGTACAGCGACGGCGCGACGTTCTTCGCGCACGGATCGACCGCGGTCGCGAACGCGATCCGCCCGCCGCCGGGCGCGATCGCGACCGACGCTTGCGCGGCGGCGCCGGACTCGGGGACGCGGATCACCGTGCCGCCGGTCTCGAACGCCGGCGCGGTGGGCGGCTCGCCGGACCACAGCGCGGTGACGTCGGGGAAGCGGACCAGCCGGCCCTCCTCGAGCGACAGCGCGACCCGCAGCGCGGGCAGCTGCGCGCCGACCTTGGTCAGCTTGCCGGTCGTGCGATCGAGCGACGACACGACCGGTGCGGCGAGCCCCCAGCGCCCGCTCGCCGCCGCGGTCGCGATCAGCAGCTGGGCGCCCTCGGCGTAGCCGGCCGCGACCTCGCGCGCACCGCCGAGCTGGACCCGCGGGCCGAGCCGCTCCCACGTCGTGGTGTCGAGCACCTCGAGCCACGCGCGCGCGAACGTCGGCGGCGCGTCGGCGCCGTCCTTGGGACGATCGATCTTGTCGAAGCCGAGCACGGCGACCTCGGGGCCCGGGGACCGGACGAACCCGGCGACCTGGTGCTCGGTGTGGGTGAGGCGCAGGTAGCGCCGGGTCTCGCGATCGAACGCGTAGAGCTCGCCGCGCGTCGTCGAGGTCTCGACGCCGCGGTTGCGCGGCCACTTGTACGCGCTGCGCCGGCCGACCAGCCAGATCCCACCGGTGATCCGCTTCGTGTACTCCTCGGCGATCCTCGCGGCGACCTCGGTGACCGCCGCGCCGTGCGGCGTGGCGAGGAACTCCTTCAGATCGTCGTCCTTCGCGATGCTCGGGCCGTACTTGCCGTGATCCGCGGCGAGCGCGATCACCAGGTGATCCGCGGCCGCGGCGTGATCGCCGGACTTGGCGAGCGCGCTCGCGAGCAGCCGGTGCGCGTCGTAGTGGTTCGGGTCCTTGGCGAGCGCGGCCTCGGTGTGGCTGCGGATCGCGGCCCAGTCGCGCGGCTTGGCCCGGTACGCGGCCACGGCTTTTTCGTAGCTGGGCGCACCTGCCTCGTAGATGAAGTTCATCCGCTTGATCGAGTCGACGCCGACCACCGGAGTGGCGATCGGCGCGATCGCGGGCCCGGTGGGGCCGGCGTCGTGCTTCGCCTTGGGATCTGCCTTCTTGCCGCACCCGACGAGCGCGAGTGTGGCGAGTGCCGCGAGTGAGAGAAGTCGTGGAGTTGGCTGCATGGGTCTAACGCTCCGGCTCACGACAGAGTTCGTGAACCTATATCTCGATGTGGCAGGATGCGCCCATGAAGATCAGCACGCTTGCCCTCGCCCTCGCACTCGCGGCCACCGCCTGCTCGAAGGACAAGGCGAAGGCGAAGACGATCCCGGCGGCCCCGGCGCCGGCGGCGACCGCCGAGCCGAAGAAGCCGGCGAGCGACATCCAGACCGATACGCCGGTCAGCCCGGGGCTCGCGGTGTCGTCCGACATCGCGACCGCGTGTGGGATCAAGGGGCCCGCGACGACCAACCCCACGTTCGACTACGACAAGGACGAGCTGACCGCCGAGGATCGCGTGGTGCTCGATCAGCTCGCGACGTGCCTCACCACCGGCGCGCTCAAGGGCAAGACGGTCTCGCTGATCGGGCGGGCGGATCCGCGCGGCACCGAGGAGTACAACCTCGGCCTCGGCTCGCGGCGCGCCCAGTCGGTGAGCCAGTATCTCGGACGGCTCGGCGTGCCCGAGGCGCAGATGGCGGTGACCACGCGCGGCTCGATCGACGCGTCCGGCACCGACGAGACCGGCTGGCGGCAGGATCGCCGCGTCGACGTGCAGCTCGCCAGCAGCTAGCCCACAGGGAGCTCGCCAGCCATCCGCGGTTCGCCCCGCGTGCTAGGCTGCCCGCGATGGCGCTCGAGCACGTCGCACAGGGCCAGACCCGCTTCTTCACGCCGGGCGTCGCGCCCGATCCGCGCGGGATCCTGCTCGGCCGGTTCTGCGTCATGACGTTCGCGACGCTCGAGGGCGCGGTGTCGTGGTTCCGGCTGTACTCGTCGGAGGCGTCGCTCGACGAGCTGCTCGCGAACCTCTCGATCCTGAAGTGCCGCACGGCGCTCGGCAGCCGGGAGATCGTCGTCCAGATCCCCGCGGTGTCGTCGTACGCCGCGGATCGCGCGGCGCGGCTGTGCCGGCTGGTCGGCGGCGCGATGTACACCGGCACCGCGAAGCACTTCGTCAAGTACCGCGACGATCGCTCGCCGTACGGCTACGACGCGGTCGACATCGGCGCGATGCCGGCCTCGACCGACTTCATGGTCCACGGCGACGAGTTCGCCCAGGGCTATCTGCGCGAGGGCGAGCTTCCGTTCCAGCGCCTGCTGTTCCGGCTGTCGATCCGCAAGCTGCCGGGAGGCGAGCAGCTCGATGCCGAGGATCGCGGCGAGCTGTACCTGTCGGTCGCGCGCGGGCTCTCCGACGGGATCATCCGCTACCTGTGGCGCAACCGGGTCGAGGCGCAGGCCGGGCTGTTCACGCCCGGCTCGACGAGTGCGTTCGAGGATCAGGGGCGGGAGCGCGGCTACATGCTGATCCGCGCGCGCGCGCTGCCCGAGCGGATCCTGCAGCTGTTCCTCGGCACGCCGGGGATCGACGTGTTCCGGCCGGCCGGCGCAAACGCCGCGGTCGCGGTCGGCTACGCCCATCCGATCGACCTGGCGTCGTGTGCCTCGGTGTTCCCCGCCGACACGTTCCACGTGTTCTGGCCCAACGATCGAGTCGACGTGTTGCCCGGGCCGCTCGCGCTGTCCGACATTGCGGACCTCACGCGCGTCGATCTCGAGCTCGATCGGCCGCGCGAGCCATCGGCGCACGCCGGTGGGCCGGCCGAGGCGATCGGCGTCGAGCTCAAGCTCGCGGCGGCGATGGGCCCGCCGCGCCGCGTGGTCGCCACGCTGATCCCGCTCGAGCACGCCGCGCGGCTCAAGCGGATCCTGTTCGCGCTCCCGCCGGTCAGCCTGCGCGGTCACCGCGTCGCGGCGACCGATCGCGGGATCCTGGTGGTCGGCTCGGAGAACCTCGACGTGATCCCGCTCGGCCAGCTGCTGTGCGAGCTGGCTCCCGGGCTGCTCGTGCCGCTCGGGATGGACGTCGTGCCGCGGGTCTCGCCCGAGGTGCTGGGGCGCGCGCTCGGCCACGGCTCGGGCATCGTCACGGTGTTCACCAGCGACGGCCGGCCGTTCCAGGTCACCGAGAGCTCGTTCACCACGCTCGAGCGGCGAGCGCTCGCCAAGGTCGAGGTCGAGCGCGGCGAGCCGATCGACTATGCCGCCGAGGTCTCCGCCGAGGCCCAGGTGGTCAACGACGCGGTGGGCCGGTTCGCGCTGTGGGGCTTCCCCGAGGCTCCCGATCGCAAGCTGCTGCCCTCCGGGGACAAGTAGTGGCCCGCCCGCACGTCCGCGAGTTCCTGGATCGGTTCGTGCGGCCGCTGGTCGCCGGCGGCGAGCTACACGTCGGCGCGCCGATCCCGCAGCCGGATCTCGATCGCTGGATCGGCGAGCTCGATCACGCGACGGTCGAGCTGGTCGCGGTCGATGACGCGCGCACCGCGGTGCTGTCGACCCTGGTGTGCCGCCCGCCTTCGTTCGTGCTCGACGCCGAGGAGCTCTCGCTCGCTGCCGGGCTGCACAACGCGCTGTTCCTGGTGCACCCGCGCGCCGAGACCTGGGCGGTGAGCGACAAGCAGCGCCGCCGGATCATCGACACGGCGCTCGCGATGGTGAGCCTGCCGCTGACCCGCGATCGCACCCGGGTGATGGCGCGCCACGCGCTGCTCCACAACCTGTTCCACCTGACCCGCAGCGACATCACGGTGTCGTGGTGGACCGGACGGGCGCGGTTCCAGGGCCAGCGGCCGCCGGCGCGGCTGACCTCGTGGCGCGGCGTGCGCCGGGTCCGCGAGGAGGTCACGGTGGTCGACTTCGACGAGCTGCTCGCCGTGCCGGACACCTCGCCGGTGATCGCGACGCTGCTTCGCCGCACGCCGCTCACCCAGCTGCTCGACTCGCACCCCGGCGCGCCGCCGCTCCACTGGGAGGACGCGGTGTTCCTGCTCCGCGACCCCGAGCTCGCGCGCGCGATCGCCTACAGGCTGGTGCCCGACGCCCCGCCGCGCGACCAGGTGGCCGGACCGGCGCGGCTGGCCGCGGCGTACGAGCAGATGCTCGAGCGTGCGCCCGACGAGGCCGACGTGCGCACGGTGACCGCGTTCCTGGTTCATCTGAACGCGTTGTTCTGCCTCGGCGAGCTCGGCCTGCGCGAGCCGGGAGCCAAGAGCCCGCTGATCTCCACGGTGCTGTCCGCCGAGGCCGCCGGGCAGCGGCCGCGTGGTCTCGCGACGCTGTTCGCGCTGCCGGGCGCGCTCGCCACGGTCGATCCGCGGCTGGTCGCGCCGCCGGGGATCGCGGGGCTGCCCGCGCTCGAGCGGCGGTGGAAGGTTCACCGCGCCCAGACCGCCGAGCTGCTCAGCGATGCCGTGATCGACGCGCTCGCGGTCCGGCTGCGCCGCCACCTCCGGCCCGACGCGATCCGCGATCCGCGCGAGATCGTCGAGCTTCCGAGTCCGTAGCCGCCATGACACAATCCACCCGATGCCGGGCGCCGATCGCGCGTTCCTGGGGTAATGTGAGTCCGCTAGATGGTCGCGCCGCCCACCACTCCGCGTAGTTTTGCCGTCGATGTCGCGCGGGCCTCGGCCGCGTTCCAGGACCTCGCGCGTCAGATGGGCGCGCAGTTCCTCGACAAGCAGGAGATCATCCGGCTGATGACGGTGTCGGCGATCGCCGGCGAGCACATGGTGATCGTCGGCCCGCCCGGCACCGCGAAGTCGGCGATGATCGACATGTTCGCGAAGCTGATCGACGCGCGCTACTTCGAGTACCTGCTGACCCGGTTCACCGAGCCCAACGAGCTGTTCGGACCGGTGGACATCGCGGCGTTCCGCGAGGGCCGGTACACCCGCCGCCTCGACAACATGCTGCCGACCGCCGAGGTCGTGTTCCTCGACGAGATCTTCAAGTCGAACTCGGCGATCCTGAACTCGCTGCTGCACGTGATCAACGAGCGCAAGTTCCAGAACGGCCCCGAGGTCGTGCCGGTGCCGCTGATCTCGCTGTACGCCGCGTCGAACGAGGTCCCGAACGACGAGAACCTCGCAGCGATGTTCGATCGCTTCCTCGTGCGCGTGCTGTCGGACAACCTCGACAGCTACCACTTCCACGAGCTGATGAAGAAGGGCATCTCGCTCGAGCTGCGCAAGATGACCGGGCGCGGCCTCGATCCGGCGGGGCGCCCGGCGAGCGAGCTCCGGCCGGTGATCTCGGCGCGCGACCTGCGCCAGATCCAGCAGAACTTCGACAAGTTCATGGTGTTCCCCGAGGAGTTCCTGACCAAGTACAAGGGACTCGTGTTCCAGATCCGCAGCGAGGGCATCTCGGTGTCGGATCGCCGCGCGGTCAAGCTGCTCAAGCTGTTCGCGGCCTCGGCGGTGTTCGATGGCCGCACCCGCGTGCACGACGGCGACTTCTTCATCCTGCGCCACATCTGGAACAACCTCGATCAGGTCGAGCTGCTCGAGGAGATCGTGAATCCGGTGGTCGACTCGTACTACCGCGAGCACCCGGACGAGCGCCGGTTCATCGGCCCGTCGGCGAGCCTCGATGATCTGCTGACCGAGCTCGGCCTGATCCGGGAGCTGCTGACCTCGGGCACCGAGCTCTCGGACATCCAGCTGTTCAGCCAGCTCAAGAACCTGAACGAGATCAAGGTCGCGCTCGCCGCGCTGCCCGGCGACGCGGCGGCCCGCATGATCCGCGAGGTCGATCAGCTGCTCGAGACGGTGTTCGCCTCGTCGAAGTTCGGGCTGTAGCGAGCGGCCTAGTTCGGCCGGGCGCGCGTCAGCACGACGACGACCGGCCGGTGATCCGAGGCGCCCGCGTCGAGGACCTCGCCGCGCGTGGCGGCCAGCCGGCGATCGATCGCCACGTGGTCGATGTCCATCTCGAGCAGGGTGGTGAGCTTGCCGTTGCTCGCGGTGCTGTAGTG
>JBQCJR010000058.1:0-6084 GCA_051952595.1 Kofleriaceae bacterium | reverse complement strand
CGACCTCGGTGTACGCGAAGCTCGGCCTGACCAACGGCGACACGATCACGTCGATCAACGGGCTCGAGCTCAACTCGGCCGACGCCGCGCTCAGCGCGTACACCAAGCTCCGCGACGCGTCGTCGCTCGAGCTGGACGTTACCCGCCGCGGCAAGCCCGTGACCATCAAGTATTCGATCCGCTGACCCGTCGACCCTCGAGACCCTATGAAGACTAAGTACACGACGCTCTCCCATCTGCTGGTCGCGGTCACCCTCGCCGCGGCGATCGCGCCGCGGGCGGCGCTCGCGCAGCCGTCCGAGAAGGACGGCGCGGGCACCCCGATGGATCAGCCGCTCTATCCGTGCTCGAAGAAGACCGGCCCGGTCAACGTCACGTTCAAGCCCGAGACCGAGCTGAAGGACCTGATCGCGTGGGCGATGGGCTTCACCTGCCGCAACTTCCTGCTCGACCCGCGGATCGTGTCGACCGGCAAGAAGGTCACGGTGATGGCGCCGGTCCAGATGAGCGCCGGCGAGGCATGGAACCTGTTCCTCGCGTCGCTCTCGACGATGGGGCTCACCGTGGTGCCGAAGGGCAACGTGCTGCGGATCGTCGAGTCGGCGACCGCCAAGAGCGAGACCGTCCCGATCTACAAGCAGGGCGTCCCGCCGAACCAGGACCAGATCGTCCGCTACATCCTGCGTCCGACCCACGCCTCGGTCGAGACGCTGCGCCAGGCGCTCGACGCGATCCGCTCGCCGGCCGGCACGGTGGGCGTCGCGGGCAACCTGCTGATCATCACCGACTACGCGTCGCAGGTGCGCGACATGCAGTCGCTCTCCCGCGCGATCGACATCCCCGGCGGCAGCGACAGCATCTACACCATCCCGGTCAAGTACGCCGACGCGACCCAGCTGGCGACCAAGCTCAACGAGATCCTGGGGCTGTCGGGCGGCGGTGGTGGTGGCGCGCCGGCCGCGGGTGGGGGCGCCAAGATGCGGGTCGCGGGCCAGCCCACCGTGGCGCCGGCGACCGCGGACGTCGCGGCGGCGGTGCCGTCGCGGATCATGGTCGACGATCGCACCAACACCCTGATCGTGGTGTCGGACGAGCCGGGCTACCTCCGCGTCAAGGCGCTGGTCGCGCGGCTCGACATCCCGCTCGAGACCGAGGGCGGCGCGTCGATCAACGTCTACCTGCTCCAGAACGCGCTCGCCGAGGAGCTGGCGACCACGCTCAACAACGCGCTCGGCCAGCAGCCGCAGCAGCGCCAGCAGGGTCGCCAGGGCGGGCCCGGCCAGCAGGCGATGCCCACGCCGCCGCCCGGCCCGATCGGCGAGGGCACCTCGCTCGAGGGCCAGGTGCGGATCATCGGCGACAAGGCGACCAACTCGCTGCTCGTGATGGCGAGCGGCCGCGACTTCATCGCGATCAAGCGCGTGATCAAGGATCTCGATCTGCCGCGCCGCCAGATCTTCATCGAGGCGCTGATCCTCGAGGTGCAGCTGTCCAAGGGGCTCAACATCGGCACCAGCTCGCACGGCGGCATCCCGACCGATGACGGCTCGCTGGTGCTCGGCGGCGTGCAGACGCCGGATCTCAAGTCGCTCAACCTGACCACGCTGGTCTCGGCGACCGGCCTGATCGGCGGCCTGATCGGCGAGCCGCTCACCAACTCGCAGACCTTCCTCGGCACGAGCATCCCGTCGTACGGGATCCTGTTCCAGGCGCTCGCGACCCAGGACAACACCAACATCCTGTCGGCGCCGCACGTGATCGCGATCGACAACGAGAAGGCCGAGTTCTCGGTCGGCAACAACATCCCGTACAAGGCCGGCCTGACGTTCGGTGGGTTCGGCCTGCCGCAGCAGGGCGGCCAGAGCTTGCCCGGCTCGATCGGCCAGAACATCCAGCGCGAGAAGCTGAACCTGACCCTCAACGTCACGCCGCACATCTCGAGCAACGACGCGGTCCGCCTCGAGATCGAGCAGGAGACCAAGGACATCGGCGGCTCGGATCCCGAGCTCGGCCCGACCTGGACCGAGCGCAAGCTGAAGACCCAGGTGGTCGTGCACGACCAGCAGAGCGTGGTGGTCGGCGGCCTGATCCAGGAGCGCGACATCTACTCCGAGTCCAAGGTGCCGCTGCTCGGCGACATCCCGATCCTCGGCTACCTGTTCAAGTTCTCGAAGAAGACCAAGCGCAAGACCAACCTGCTGATCCTGCTCACGCCGTACATCATCAAGGACCAGCTCGATCTGCAGTCGATCCGCGAGCGCAAGGTGCGCGAGCGCGAGGAGTTCGTGCGCTCGTTCGCGACGCTCAACGAGATGAAGTACATGCCGAAGGTCGACTACCGGCGGAAGCGCGGCGTGGTGGAGGAGATCAACCGGGCGATCCTGTCGGTGGAGCAGGATCTGGAGATCCTCCGCGGCGCGGGGAACCGCCAGCAGGTGATGGAGGGGGCGATCGAGTACGCGCCGCAAGGGCCAGACGCGGCGGATCCCAAGGACAACAAGTAATGGCGACCCCCGGACTCCCGGTTCCTCTCGTCGGCGATGGTTCGCCGCTCGCCCCGGTCGCGCCGCGGCTCGGCGAGATCTTGATCGCGCGGTGCGGGATCGCGCCGGAGGCGATCGAGCGCGCGCTGAACAAGCAGCGCGAAGAGGGCGGGTTGCTCGGGGAGCTGCTGGTGCGGCTCAAGCTGATCGACGAGGACCAGCTCGCGCTCGCGCTCTCGGCGCAGTCCGAGATGCCGTATTTGCGCGACCTGCCGCGCGCCGAGGACATCCCGGTCCAGCTGATCGACAAGCTGCCGATCAACTTCGCGCGCCAGCGCCTGGTGCTGCCGCTCGCCCGCGATGGCGCGGGGCGGGTGGTGGTCGCGGTCGCCGATCCCACGGCGGTCGACGTGATCGACGCGGTCGGCGTGCTGCTCGGCGAGCCGGTCGAGCCGGTCGTGGTGGCGAGCGGCAAGATCGTCGACCACATCAACAAGACGTACACCCGGCTGCGCGGCGGCGCCGAGCTCGAGGAGGGCAAGAAGGAGGAGGAGGAGTCCGAGGAGTTCCAGTCCGAGGAGCTCGTGGACATGCTCGACGCCAACGACGAGGCGCCGATCATCCGGTGGGTCAACTCGCTGATGTTCCAGGCCGCCAAGGATCGCGCGTCGGATATCCACATCGAGCCCGGCGAGAAGGACGTCGTGGTGCGCTACCGGATCGACGGCGCGCTGCGCGAGGCCAAGCGCGCACCGCGCAAGTTCCTCGCGTCGATCATCGCGCGCGTCAAGATCATGGCCGGGCTCAACATCGCCGAGAAGCGGCTGCCGCAGGACGGCCGGATCCGGCGCAAGATGGCCGGCAAGGACGTCGACATGCGCGTCGCGACCGTGCCGACCGCGGCCGGCGAGCGGATCACGATCCGCTTGCTCGATCGCAGCTCGGTGTTGCTCGGCCTCGCCGACATCGGGTTCGCCGAGGACCACCTCGAGCTGATCCGCAGCATCATCGCGCGGCCCCACGGCATCTTGCTGGTCACCGGGCCGACCGGCTCCGGCAAGACGACCACGCTGTACGCCTGCCTGTCGGAGATCAACAAGCCGGACATCAACATCCTTACCGTCGAGGATCCGGTCGAGTACCAGCTCGAGGGCATCTCGCAGACCCAGGTCAACTCCAAGATCGATCTGACGTTCGCCTCGGGGCTGCGGTCGTTCCTCCGCCACGATCCGGACGTGATCATGGTCGGCGAGATCCGCGATCGCGAGACCGCCGAGGTCGCGATCACCGCGTCGCTCACCGGTCACCTGGTGTTCTCCACGGTGCACACCAACGACGCCGCCGGCGGCATCACCCGCCTCATCGACATGGGGATCGAGCCGTTCCTCGTCGCGTCGTCGCTGGTCGGCCTGCTCGCCCAGCGCCTGGTCCGCCGGCCGTGCTACGAGTGCGCGCGCCCGGTGCGCCCGTCCGAGGAGATGCTGCGCGAGATCGGGCTCGATCCGGACATCTTCTTCGCCGGCGCCTACAAGTTCCCGGGGGTCAAGGGCCTGCGCCCGCCGCCGGTCGGCACGGTGTTCGAGCCGGTCGGCTGCCCGGCGTGCAACCAGCTCGGCTACCGCGGCCGGACCGGCATCTACGAGCTGCTGATGATCAACGATCAGGTGCGCCGGCTGAGCCTCGACAAGGCCGACGCCGGGACGATCCGCAGCGCGGCGGTCGAGGCCGGCATGATCTCGCTGCGGTTCGATGGAGCGCGCAAGATCGTCCAGGGCATGACGACGCCCGAGGAGGTCATGCTGATGACCGCGGAGGCGGGAGACTAGCGCCATGCCGATGTACGCGTTCAAGGGCATCTCGCCGACCGGCAAGACGGTGTCGGGGACCCGCGACGCCGAGTCGCCGAAGGCGCTGCGCCAGCTGCTCCGCAAGGACGGCGTGCACGTCACCAGCTTCGATCTGTCGAAGGGCGGCAAGGCGGCCAAGGAGCAGAACGCGAAGCGGTCGGGGCTGTCGCGCGAGGTCGATTTCGGCGGGCTGCTCGGCGGCGTCAAGAAGACCGAGATCGCCGCGTTCACCCGCCAGCTCGCGACGCTGATCAAGAGCGGCATCCCGCTCGCCGAGTCGCTCGGCGCGCTGGTCGATCAGCAGCCGAACCAGCGGTTCCGGACCCAGCTCGCCGAGGTCCGCACCGCGGTCAACGAGGGTATCGCGTTCGGCGACGCGCTCGCCAAGCACCCCAAGGTGTTCGACGAGCTGTTCGTGTCGATGGTCCGCGCGGGCGAGCTCGCCGGCAACCTCGACGAGGTGCTCGGCCGGCTCGCCGACTTCCTCGAGAACTCGCAGAAGCTCAAGGCGAAGGTCACCGGCGCGATGATCTACCCGACGGTGATGGTGCTGATCGGCACGATCATCATCGCGGTCCTCATGATCAAGGTGATCCCCGAGATCACCAAGACGTTCACCCAGCAGGGCCGGACCCTGCCGATCAACACGCGGTTCCTGATCGCGACCTCGGGCTTCATCGGCCGCAACTGGCTCGCGATCGCCGGCACGCTGGTGGTGGGCGGCGTGCTGTTCGTGAAGTGGAAGGGCAGCACCGCCGGCAAGCAGGTGTGGCACCGGTTCGTGCTGCGCCTGCCTTCGATCGGCCCGCTGGTCCGCACGATCAACGTCGCGCGGTTCGCGCGCACGCTCGGCACGATGCTGCAGTCCGGAGTGCCGATGCTGCGCTCGCTCGACGCCGCGAAGGCGACGATGGCGAACGTGCTGCTGCAGCAGGCCGTGGAAGACGCCAAGAAGGCGGTCACCGAGGGCGAGTCACTCGCGATGACCCTCAAGAAGTCCGGGCAGTTCCCGCCGACGATGATCCACATGACCGCGGTCGGCGAGCGGGCCGGCCAGCTCGAGCAGATGCTGGAGCGCGTGGCCTCGACCTACGAGGCGGAGATCGACACCAAGCTGTCGCGCTTCATCGCGTTGCTCGAGCCGCTGATGCTGCTCACCATGGGCATCGCAGTTGCTTTCATCGTCATCTCGATCCTGCAACCGATCATGGACCTCGGATCGCTCGGCGGCCCGAAATAACCGACAGTGAGGAACCTATGAACCGCATCCGCACCACCCTGCATCGCCTGCTCGTCCGCCGTTCGCGTCGCCGTCGCGAGCGTGGCCTCACCATGCTCGAGATCATGATCGTGATCGCGATCCTCGGCCTCGTGATGGGTCTCGTCGTCGTGCCGCGGGTGATGGACATGTTCAGCAAGTCCAAGGAGGACATCGCCAAGCTCGCGATCGACAAGTTCGCGTTCGAGGCGTACCCGCAGTGGTCGCTGGCCAACAGCCAGACCCCGTGCCCGGCGGACCTGATGGCCGTCGCGGCGCACATGGGCAAGACCGAGAAGGACACGATCGATCCGTGGGGCACGCAGTACAAGATGTTCTGCGGCCAGAACGTGCCGGCCGGCGCGAAGGGCTTCGCCGTGATGTCGGCGGGTCCCGACAAGCAGGAAGGCACGGCGGACGACATCAAGTCCTGGTAGCCGCACGCACCGAGCACGCCCATGCGCCGCCTCCGCCCACGCGACCAGGGAATGACCGT
>JBQCJR010000057.1:0-13807 GCA_051952595.1 Kofleriaceae bacterium | reverse complement strand
TCGGCGTCGAGGTCCTTGTGGGTCGCGGCGACCAGCCGGAAGTCGACGCGGCGCGCGACCGGATCGCCGATCCGCACGATCTCGCGCTCCTGCAGCGCGCGCAGCAGCGCGGCCTGCATCGGCAGCGGGCAGTCGCCGATCTCGTCGAGGAACAGCGTGCCGCCGTGCGCCGCCTCGAGCTTGCCGATCCGGTCGGTGGCGGCGCCGGGGAACGCGCCCATCTTGTAGCCGAACAGCTCGGCCTCGAGCAGCGAGGCCGGCACCGCCGCGCAGCTCACCGCGACCAGCGGCCCCTCGGCGCGCGGGCTGCCGGCGTGGAGCGCGCGCGCGACCAGCTCCTTACCCGTCCCGCTCGGGCCGGTGACCAGCACCGAGAGATCGTAGGGCGCGAGCTTGTCGATCGAGCGCCGCACCGCGCGCATCGCCGCGCTCTCGCCGACCAGCGTCGCGGGAGACGGCGCGCTGGCCCGCCGCCGCAGCTGGACCACCAGCGGGCTGGCCATCGCCGCGATCACCGTGAGCTCGGCGACCAGCGCCGCGGGCAGCGGGCGGCGCACGTCCTTGCGACCGACGAGCAGCGCGCCGACGACCTCGTGCCCGAGCGGCATCGGCACGCACGCGATCGAGCGCAGCCGCAGGTTCACCACCGAGTGGACGTTCGCGTAGCGCGTCCCCGCGGCGCCGTCCGCGAGCTGGATCGGCCGCGCGGACTCGAGCACGTCGCGCACCAGGGTATCGGAGAGCAGCGCGGCGGCGTCGGCGAGCGGGATGCCGGTCGAGCCGTGTGCGGCGATCACCTGGTAGCCACCCGTCTCGCGCGCCACGATCGCGCCGCCGTCGGCCTCCGCCCAGCCCAGCGTCCAATCGAGCAGCAGCCGCATCGCCTGCTCCGGGTCCTCGGCGCCGGCGAGCGCGGTGGCCAGCTCGGCGATCGTGCGCGCGGGCGGCGGAGCGGTGGCATCGGCGGCCGACGGCGCGCCGACCACGACCTCGACGCCATCGAGCCGCTGCGCGACGCCGACCGCGAGGTCGAGCCGGGTGCGGTCGGCGACCCGGACCAGCACGAGGCCGGCGCGGCGATCGAGCACCGCCCACTCCGCGGGCAGGCCCGGCACGCAGACATCGCTCGCCGCGCTCGCCCCGATGCTCGTCAGATCGCGAACCAGCGGCGCCCTGATCGACGTACGATCGGGGAGCGTGACGCGTAGCTCCATCGGCGGTTCCACGGGCTCGAGCTGGTGCATCGGCGACTACCTCGTCGAGCAGCGGCTCGGCGCCGGCGGCTCGGCGCGAGTGTATCGCGCCCGGTCGACGACCGGAGAGCAGGTCGCGGTCAAGCTGCTGGCCCCGAGCGCCGCGCTCGACGATCCACGCGCGGGCGATCGGCTGCGCCGCGAGATCGCGGCCCTCGCGCGGCTCGAGCACCCGCGGATCGTGGCGCTGCGCGCGCATGGCGAGGATCCCGAGCTCGGGCCGTACCTGGTGATGCCGCTGCTCGCCGGCCACACGCTGCGCGAGCTGCTCGCCGGCTGGCGCCCGAGCCCACCCGCGGCGATCCAGCTGGTCGGCGCGCTCGCCGGCGCGACCGCCGCGATCCACGCCGCCGGGCTGGTCCATCGCGATCTCAAGCCGGAGAACGTGATGTGCACCCACGACGGCCGGCTCGTGATCGTCGATCTCGGCCTCGCGCTCGCCGCCGGCCACTCGCGGTACACCGAGGAGGGCGCGGTCGCCGGCTCGGCGCCGTACATGGCCCCCGAGCAGATCGAGGGCGCCGAGATCACCGCGGCGACCGACGCGTGGGCGCTCGCGGTGATCCTGTACGAGCTGATCGCCGGGCGGCGCCCGTTCCAGCGCGCCGCGGTGAGCGAAGAGGTCGCCGCGATCCTGGCCGGCCACGCGCCGCGGCTCGATCAGCTCGAGCGCCGCGCCGACCGCGAGCTGGCCGAGCTGGTCGCCCGCGGCCTCGCGCGCGATCCCACCGCTCGCCCGAGCGCGGCCGAGCTCGCGGAGCGGCTCCCCGTGGACGACCGCACGCTCGCGGCGCTGCTCGGCCCGGACCGCGCGGCGACCGAGGCCGACCTCGTCGAGCGCGAGGTCGCGCGGCTGACCGCGTTCGCCCGCACCCAGCGCGGCTTCCTCGGGCTGCGCGCGATCGATCAGTGCCTCGCCTATCGCCCCGCCGATCCGGCGCTCGCCGCCCTCGCCGCGGAGCTCGCGGAGCCGGCGCCCCCGGCGACCACCGCTGGGCCCGAAGCGTCCGCCGCGTCGCATCCCCCTCCCGCGCACCACGCGTCCCCCGATCACGCGCCCTCGCCCTCCCCCGACGCATCCGTTCGGCGCCACGCGTCCGCCGACCACGCCGGCCCGCACTCCAACGAGCACGCCGCCTCGCACTCCAACAGCGGCGCGTCCGCCGAGCACGCGCTCCCTGCCCCGCAGCGTTCGCGCACGCGCCGCGGCATCGCCATCGCCGGTCTCGGCGTCGCCGCGGCCAGCGTCGCCGCGTGGGTCGCGATCTCCCGCGCGCGCTCCGGCTCCGGCGCCCCGGCCGCGCCCGCCGTCGCGGAGGTGCACCTCCCCGCGGACGCGGCCCTGCCCCCGCGCCTCGACGCGCACGCCCTTGCCCCCACCGGCGCGCCAGCGCCGATCGACCTCGCGACCTGGCCCGGCCTGCCGGCCTCGGCGTTCCCCGTCGAGGACGCGCCGATCGATCGCCGCCTGCTCGACACCACACGCATTCCGCCGAACGCACCGGCGCCGTGCCGCGAGCGCCGCTGGAGCGAGTGCGAGGCCGCGCTCGACGACGCGGTCGCCGCCGCTCCCGGCGATCTCGCCGCCCGCGCGTCGCGTGGTCACCTGCGCTACCGCCTCGGCCGACTCCGCGCCGCCCACGACGACCTGCTCGCGGTGCTGCACGCCGCGCCGCACGAGCTCGACGTGGTCCACGACCTCGCGCACCTCGCCGACTACCTCGGCCGCACCACCGAGGCGCACGCGCTGTTATCCACCGTCGCCGCGGCGCGTCCGGACGATCCGGACGTCTGGCTCGACCTCGCGCAGACCCAGCCGGAGGACGCGGCCCTCGCGTCGCTCGACCGAGCCGCCGCGATCTCCCCGCGCGCTCCCCGGGTCGTCGAGGTGCGCTGCGTGATGTTCACTTATTACGCCCACCCCGAGGCCCCGACGATCTGCCGCGACGCCGCCGCGATCTCCCCCGACTCGGCCAAGATCTGGGGCCAGCTCGCCGCGGGTCTGATGCGCGCCGGCGAGCCCACCGAGGCGCTCGGCGCCTCCGACCGCGCCCTCGGCCTCGCTCCCGAGGATCCGATCGTGCTCGCCAACCGCGGCGCGATCCTCGACGAGCTCGGCCGCGCCGATGACGCCCTCGATGCGTTCCGGCGCGCCTGCCGCCTCGGTCACAGTGGCAGCTGCACCCGCGTCGGACGCGACGCGCGCCGATAGTATCGACCAATACGTCGAATAAAGGCGGAGACCGCGATCGCTTGCAGTACGATGCAGGTTTGGGAGGCCTCGTGACCAAGCTCGCGCTCTGCATCTTGATGTGCGCCCTGGTGGGCTCGTGCGGTCCCACCACCGCAAAGAACGACCCCGACGGAGGCGGCGGTGATGGGCCGAGGGGCCCGCACACGCTGAGCTCGATCGTGGTGACACCGACCAACCCGATCCTCGAGCTCGATCTCAACACACCGGGCTCCCAGGCGTTCGTCGCGACCGGCGTCTTCCAGGACGGCGTCGACGAGGATCTCACGTCGCAGGTCGCGTGGTCCGTCGACAACGCGGCGGTCGGCGCGATGAACGGCCCGACCCTCGAGATCCCGGGCTTCCCCGCGACGGGAGTCCAGGTCGGCCGGATCACCGCCAAGATGGGCACCATCGAGGGCCAGGCGCAGATCACCGTGGTCGCGTACCGCCGCTCCGGTCCGCAGCAGGACTTCTTCTTCGTGCTGCCGTACGAGGACCCCGCCGGTCAGGTCGCCAAGCCGCTCGACTTCGGCACCGCGATCCCGAGCCTCGACGTGTTCTTCCTGATGGACACCACCGGCTCGATGGGCGGCGAGATCGGCAACCTGCGGAACGCGCTGACCGGAACGATCATCCCGGGGATCCAGACCGAGGTGCCCAACACCCAGTTCGGCGTGGGCGCGTTCAACGACTTCCCGCTCTCGCCGTACGGCAGCACGTCGTGCGGCACGTCGCCCGCGGGCGATCAGCCGTTCTTTCTCCACCAGCAGATCACCGACAACGTCGCGGCGGTGCAGGCCGCGACCGCGAAGTACCTCTCCGGGTCGTCGCCGGCCGGCTGCGGCAACGACTGGCCGGAGGCGATGCTCGAGGCGCTCTATCAAGTCTCGACCGGTGCAGGCCTGACCGGGCCCGCGCCCACCAACGTGCCCGCGCACACCGGCGGCGTCGGCGGCGTGTCGTTCCGGCCGGACATCATGCCGGTGATCGTCACGATCTCCGACGCCCAATCGCACGCCCCGGGCGAGACCACCACGTGCGCGAGCGGCGGGGTTGCCTACGGCGCGCCGGTCTCCTCGTTCGCACACGACCGCGCGCAGACCAAGACCGCGCTCGGCAACATCTGCGCGCGCTCGGTCGGCGTCTCGTCTGCCCAGGCCGGCCTCGCGGACGCGTGCCTCGCGCTCAACGACCTCGAGGATCTCGCGCGGTCGACCGGCACCCGCGTCCCGCCCGCGGCGTGGGATGTCGGGACGCGGCCGGCGGGCTGCGCGGCGGGACAGTGCTGCACCAACGTCGGCGGCACCGGCCGCGCGCCCGACGCCGATGGCCTGTGCCCGCTGGTGTTCCGCACCGACTCCAACGGCAGCGGCCTCGGCGCGCACATCGTCACCGGGATCAAGATGCTGACCCGGTTCGCGACCTTCAACGCGACCAGCGAGCGCCAGGGCGAGGCCGGCGATATCCACGGCAACCCGCTGCCGGCGCCGCGCACCACCGCGGACTTCATCAAGGCCGTGATGCCGACCGGCTCGATGGTGCCGCCCGCCCCGCCGGTGATCCCGCCGCCGACGTTCGACGCGACCACGTTCTTCAACGTCACGCCCGGCACCCGGGTCCAGTTCGACGTGCGCGCGTTCAACGACTTCGTGCAGCAGACCGCGGACGCGCAGATCTTCCGCGCCGGGATCCGCGTGCTCGCCGGCGGCTGCACCGCGCTCGATCAGCGCGACGTGCTGATCCTCGTCCCGCCGACGCCGATCGTCATCCAGTAGGCCGCCACCGCAGCAGCACCACCAGCGCGAGCGCCAGGTTCGAGGCGCCCATCGCGAACATCCGCCACTCCGGCGCGCGCGCGCCGAGCAGGAACGCGGCGAAGTAGAGCGCCGCGTTGATCGCGAGGTAGCGGTCGCTGTGGATCGCGAGCGAGCCGGCGACCACGCCGTACAGGAACAGCATCAGGAGCTGGACGTACTCGACCGGCAGGCCGAGCATCCACGCGCCGCAGCTCAGCACTGACTGGCACAGGAACAGGTAGGCGGCGGTGGAGAACAGCCGGCGGTTGATCGACGTCACCATGATCCGGTTGCGCCACACCGCGGCGAACACCGAGAACACCGAGAAGCAGCCGAGCGACCACGCGAGGTGCATCGCGTGGCGGCGGATCCCGAACTGGCCGGGGAACAGCCCGCTGAGCAGCGGCGCGATCGTGAACAGCACGCCGAACACCACCCCGAACAGCCAGCGGACCCGCGCGCCCTCGCGTGGATCGTGATCGCTGCGCCACCGCTCGAGCGCGTCGCGGCGCGCGGCGTGCGAGGCAGCCGCGGCCTGGGCGGTGGCGAGCAGTGCCGGGCGCTCGTCGAGCTCGCTGAGCAGCGCCACGGCCGCGCGTGGATCGCCGGCGGCGAGCTCGTACTCGGCGACCGCGATGGTGGCGCGGGCCAGCCCGGCGCGCGCCTCGGGGTTGTCGCGCCACGCGGCGAGCGCCTCGTGGAAGCCGAACCGGCAGATCGCGAGCTGGCGATGGATCTCCTCGCGCTGGGAGTCCTCGCCGCGGCGGGCGGCGGTGGCCACGCGCGCGAGCAGCTCGTCGAGGCGCTCGCCCGCCCGCGCGGCGAGCCGCGCCGAGTCGCGGTGATCGAGGTAGCCCTGGATCGCGAGCTGGAGCGCCTCGATCGACGCGAAGCGCTCGCCGGGATCGAGCGCGAGCGCGCGCCGGCACAGCGCGGCGAGCTCGAGCGGTGCACCATCGGGTAGCTCCGGCGCAGTGAGGATGCTCGCGATCACCGCCTCGGCGGTGGTGCCGCCGTGCGGCGCGCGCCCGACGATCAGCTCGTACAGCACCGCGCCGGCGAGGTACACGTCGGTGCGCTCGGACAGCGGGTGCTCGGCGCCGCTCGACCGGCCGAGCATCTCGGGCGCCATGTAGCACGGCGTGCCGGCGATCTCGGTGGCATCGGCGGCGAGCGGGAACCGGCCGCTGCCGTCGTCGCGCAGGCTGACCGCGATGCCCCAGTCGAGCAGGTAGACCTCGCCGAAGTCGCCGATCATCACGTTGCTCGGCTTGAGGTCGCGGTGGATCACCCCGCGGCTGTGCGCGAACCGCAGGCCGTTGAGCACCTGGATCAAGATCCCGAGGTTCCACTCGAGCAGATCGGCGGCGCCGAACCGCTGCTGCACCGCCGCGGCGTCGCGCAACAGCGTGCTCCACTCGACGCCCTCGACCCGCTTCATGATCAGCAGCGGCGAGCCATCCTCGTCGACGTCGAGGTGGTGGACCGGCACGATGTTCGGGTGCTCGAGCGCCCCGGCGATCCACGACTCGTGGAGCAGCTCGTTGGTGGCGGTGGTCGCGTGGGCGCGCCGCTGCACCGTCTTGATCGCGACCAGGCGCCCGAGCGCGACCTGCTCGGCCTCGCGCACCACCCCCATCCCACCCTCGCCGATCACCCGTCCGGGGCGCAGCTCCACCGCCCGCGGGTGTGCGCCGATCCGCGCGAACAGCGCCTGCGGCCCGCCGGACCTCGCGATCCGGGCCGGCTGGATCGTCGTGCGCGGCGCCTGGCCGATCGTGTGCAGGACCTGGGCGTCCAGCGTCGCGAGCCAGTCGTGGAGTTCGCGCACGAGCGCGATAGTACGGTGGCGCGAATCGCGAAGTACAGGATCGGGCCTCGCGCGTGGCGTACGATGCGGCTCCATGTCGGCTCCCTCGATCCGCATCGAGTCGCTCACGCCCGAGCTCGCCGACCTCGCCGCCCGCTGGGCCGTGCCCGCGGACCTCGCGCGCATGAGGGAGGCCGCCGACGCGGAGCCGCTCGGCACCCGCGTCGTCGTCGAGGACGGCGCACCGGTCGCGGTCGCCCTCGGCGCGACCACCCGCCGCGGGTACCGCTTCCTCGCGGTGCGCTGGTCCGGCGACCGCGGCCCGCGCGACCTGCCGGCGCTCGTCGACGACGCGCGGCGGCGCTTCCCGTGGGGGCGGCTCGAGGCCACCACCCGGCGCACCACGCCCGAGGTCGAGCGTCCCGGCCCGGACGCCGGGCCCGACGATCCACACGAGCGCGCCGTCGAGCGCGCGCTCGAGGCGGGCGGGTTGGTGGTCGCCGCCCATCAGGTGCACGTCGCGCGCTCGCTCGAGGGCTTCGCGACGGCCGACGCGGATCCGTTCACCTACCGGCCGATGCGCGAGGTCGGCCGCGCGGCCATGCTCGCGCTGCTCGCCGAGATCATCCCGCCCGCCGAGCAGGCGCGCCGGCACGAGTCGATCGCCGAGCGCTTCGAATCGTTCGTCGGCGCGGCGCACCGCTCCGACGGGATCGATGCTTCGTTGTGGCACGTCGCCGAGCTCGACGGCGCGCCCGCCGGCCTCGTGCTCGGACAGCGCTTCCCCGAGCTCGGCACGCTGCTGTACTGCGGCCTGCGGCCGGCGCTGCGGGGCCGCGGTCTGGGGACGGCGCTGCACCACCACGCGCTGGCGCGCCTGCACCGCGCCGGCGCCACCACGTACCGCGACTCCACGACGCGCGAGAACGCGGCGATGCAGCGGGTGTTCGCGCGCCACGGCTGCAAGGTCATCGGTGGCACGCGGCTCTGGGTGCTGCCGCGCCCGGCGCCCCCGCCGGTGCTCGAGGACTTCGCCGCGCTCGTCGAGGCGCTGCGCGCCACGGATCACCAGCCGTCGATCCTCGATCCATCGGGCTGGCTCCAGACCCGCGCGCGCGCGGGCGAGCACGAGGCGACGCTCGACGTGGTCTGGCTGCGCGATCACGGGGTGGTCCAGGTGGTGTGTGTGCTCCCGACCGAGGTGCCGCCCGACGCCGTGGAGCGGTGCGCGATCGCGACCAACACCGCAAATGCCGCGCTCGATGTATCCGGATTCGCGCTCGACGCGGCGACCCGCACGATTCGATATCAACTGCCGATCTGGCTCGACGAGCGCGGGCAGCTGTCGACCCACGCGGTGCGCGGCGCGCTCGCGACCGCGGTTCGCACCACCGCGCGATTCCTCCCATGGTGGGAGCAGATCGCACGAGGAGGCCAGTCCGCAGACTCGATCTCCTGGGCGCGACACTGGATCGACTGAGATCCGGATTCACGATCTCGTTTGGATCGACCGAGGCGTCGTGATACGACCCGAGAATGGCCCACGACGACGGTCCCAACCATCGCGTCTACAACCTGCGCGGCCGCGACGTCCACTCGTTCCAGGTCCAGCCCCAGCACCTCGACACCGGGACCGGGACCAATCAGGGCGTGCGCGACCACGTCAACGGTCCCGCGCAGGTCCCGGGGGAGGTCGGGTTCAGCTGGCAGGTCGGCGGCCAGAGCGGCAGCGGCGAGTTCCAGAACGCGCCGTCACACAACGGGCGGTGGCAGGCCGGTCACCTGCTGGCGCGGCAGAACGGCGGACTCGGCAACGTGAACGAGATGGTCTTTCCGCAGAATGGCCAGATCAACATGGGCAACAGCTATCAAGGCCAGCCGACGTTCGATCAGTGGCGCGGCCAGGAGCAGCAGTTCCACAATCAGGTGGACCAGCAGCAGACCCAGGGCAACTGGTCGGTCACGCTGCGCGACCAGCCGCGCACGCCGTACCAGAACCAGCCGTACGACCCGAACTACTGGCCCCAGCACTGGAACCAGTAGGCACGCTCAGGCGAGCGCGCGCAGATCCAGGTGGCTGCCGTCGAGCGGCGGGCACCAGTAGTAGCCGCCGGAGACCGGGCGCGAGAACGCGAACAGGCCGTCGGTGATCCCGTCGTCGAGGCCGGCCATGCGCACCAGCATGCGCTCGAACGTCGCGAGCGCGGCGACGTACGCCACGAAGTACAGGCCGTGCTCGCGCACATCGCCGAACGGCATCGAGCGGCGGACCATGAACGCGGGCGGCTCGAAGCTCTCCTGCTGCGCGCGCCGGACGTGGGCGTGCGCCGGGGCGTCCTCGAGCTCTTCGTTGGTCTCGCGGTTGCGGCCGATCAGCTCGTCGCGCGTGCGGCCATCGAGCCGCTCGAGCCGCGCGAGGTCGTGGATCCAGCGCTGGACCGCGACGAAGCTGCCGCCGTCGCGCCCCGGGCCGGCGCCGCGGACGATCGCCGCGACCTCGGCGGCGTGGTCCACCGGATTCTCCGTGCCGTCCTCGTAGCCCGATAGGTCGCGGCCGATGTCGTGCTTGAACGCGGCGACGTCCTCCTCCACCCGCACGTCCTCTCCGAGCGCGGCCACCACGTGCCGCATCGCGCGCAGCGTGTCGCCGTGATCCGCGGCGCGGGTGTGCAGGAACAGCGCGCCCTGGGTCGACGGGATCGCGCCGCCCGCGCCCGACATCCCGGGGAACGTGCGCAGGTCTTCGAGCGAGCCGCCGAGCGCACGCACGAGCGGCTCGCCGATCCCGATGACGATCGAGTCGTCGATCTGGAGCGCGCGGAGCCGATCGAGGAGGCCGCGCGCCGAGCCGCCCGGCGCTACCGAGAGCACGACGTAGCGCCCAGCGGAGGCGAGCGGAGCGAGGATGCCGGGTTGCGAGGTCACCGGCGAACCCTACACCGATCACCGTCTGGCTTCGCCCCGCCCGGCCGGCATGGGTATCCGCTTTGATTCCCGAGACTTGGCGGAGTCAATTTTGAAAGTCATTATCATTTTCACTTGACCGGAGCGCGGCGTGGATGAGACATCGGTGCTCGCGATGAGCACCAAGCACGCCTGCAACGTCCTCCTGGTGGCCGGTTGCGCAGCCCTCACCGGGTGCGGCGGCGACGATGGCGAGTCGGCTCCGACCGGGTCGAGCTACGCCCTGGCCTCGATCGTGATCGACCCCGATGGCAACCGCACGATGTACGTGCAGGCCATCGGCTCGCTCGACGACGGCCCGTTCGACAACCGCTCGGCGATCGAGCTGCCCGGCAACGGCGTCGTGATGTCCCGCGGCAACCACATCTTCGTCGGGCTCGCCGAGCAGCCGACCTGGGTCCGCTACTCGGTCGACGACCGCGGCGCGATCGCCGAGTCGGGCCGGATGAGCCTGCTCAACACCGGCGCGCGGTACATCGACTACGGCAACGCGATCGTCGACGACGAGACCGCGGTGACCGTGCTGAGCGCGATCCCCGCGGCGATCGTGTGGAACCCATCGACGATGGAGATCAAGGGCCAGATCCCGCTGCCCCACCTGGTGCGCGCGGGCTACGAGCTCGAGGTGTGGACCACCGTCGCGCGCGACGGCAAGGTCTACATCCCGGGGCGGTGGTCGGACTGGACGGGCGGTCGGATCTACCCGGGCGTCTCGCTGACGATCCTCGATCCACGCGCGATGTCGGTGATCGCACACGCCGAGGACGATCGCTGCGCGAGCGGCGGGCGCGTGGTGTTCGACGAAGCCGGCTACGCGTACGTGATGGGCGACGGCCGCACCTACTCGATCCACATGTTCGCGAACGCGAGCGGCGGCACCGCCCCCGACAACTGCCTGCTCCGGCTCGCGCCAGGCGCGACCGACTTCGACCCGGACTATTTCTACGCCATCCCGTCGCTGACCGGCGGGCGGCAGTCGATCTCCGAGCTCGAGACCGCGAGGGACGGCACCGGCATCGGGTTCGCCAAGATGTTCTATCCGGACAAGCTGCCGCCCGGCGTCGAGCCGGTCGACTTCGACTTCTGGGGCTACCAGGCGCACAAGACCTGGCGGCTCCGGCTCGCCGATCCGCCGACCGCCGAGGAGGTCCAGGGCATGCCGTTCTCGGCGATCGGGTTCTCCGGCAGCTCGATCGACGGCAAACTGTACTCCGGCGAGAGCGCCGACAGCGCGACCAGCGCGGTCTACGAGATCGATCCGGAGACCAACACTGGCGCGCCGCGGTTCGAGATGGTGGGCTACTTCAACGGCCTCTACCCGCTGTCGCGCGAGTGAGCCGAGGCGTGGCGACCCGGTTCTACGGCATCGTGTGGCGCTGGCACTTCCTCGCCGGCGTGATCGCCTGTCCGATCCTGTTTGTCATCGCGATCACCGGCGCGCTGTGGGCGTTCCAGCCCGAGCTCGATCGGTGGGCGAACCCCGAGCTCCTCGAGGTCGAGCCCGCCGGGCCGCTGCGGCCGATCGACGAGCTGATCGCCGCGGCGCCGCCCACGTGCACGCCGCTCGGCATCAACCTGCCCGGCCGGCGCGATCGCCCGGCGGTGGTCTACTGCGTCGAGGGCACGCGGCGCGAGATCTACGTCGATCCGTACCGCGCCACGCGGCTCGGCGAGCGCAGCGCCGGCTCGTCGTTCTTTGGCGTGGTGTTCGGCCTGCACTGGGACCTGCTGCTCGGCGATCCCGGCCGGATCGCGATCGAGTGGGCGTCGTCGTGGGCGCTGCTGCTGCTGGTCTCCGGCGCGGTGCTGTGGTGGCCACGCGGCAAGCGCCGCGGCGGCGGTGTGTGGTGGCCGCGCCGAGCGATGTCGGGGCGACAATGGCTGCGCGATCTCCATGCCGTCGTCGGTGCGTACGCCGTGCCGGTGCTGCTCGCGATCACCGCGACCGGCCTGATGTGGACGCTGCTGGCCGGCCAGCGCCGCTGGCACCCGCTGACCGAGGACGCCGTGCACGAGACCTGGGACCACCCGCCGCACTCGACCACCTCGCCCGGCGCGCGCCGGATCGGCGCCGAGGCCGCAGCCGCCGGCGCCGGGATCGATCGCGCCACCGAGCGTCGCGCGTACTACCTCGCACTCCCGGCGACGCCCGAGGCGCCGTACACGTTCCTGCGCTACGACGACCGCTACGAGTCGCCCTCGGTCGCGTCGTCGGTGTGGGTCGACGCGTACTCGGGCAAGCGCCTGATCGAGCTCGGCTGGGACGATCGCTCGGCGGCCGGCAAGCTCGACAGCACCGCGTACGGCATCCACATCGGCACGATCCTCGGGCTTCCGGGGCGGATCCTCGCGTGCCTCGCGGCGCTGATCCTCGCCGCGCTGTGCGTGACCGGCCCCTGGATGTGGTGGAAGCGCCGCCCGCGCGGCCGGCTCGGCGCCCCGCCCCGCGCCCGCCGCACCCCGTGGGTCCTGTTCGTGGTGCTCGGCGGGCTCGGCTGGCTGCTGCCCACCGTCGGCTACACGCTGATCGCCGTGGTGCTCGTCGAGCTGGGGCTGTGGTGGTGGCGCACGCGGACGGCGGTGGTCGTGCCGCCGGACAGTCATTGATCCCGCGTGCCTCGACGAATCGCTCCTCACGCACAAGTCGTGTGGTCTCGCGTTCCTCAGCCCATAGGAGGAGTATCTCGGTCCGTCGCGTACGCGAACTCACGGATGAGGCGCCGCGAGATCGCGCTGGGCGCGCGTTGCCATCTCGCGTGCTTGACCTCTCAGGGCGGATGCCGCGACAAGGACCCCTATGAACCAGCTCTACCGTTTTTGTGGGGTGATCGCGAGCATCGGACTGGTCGGGGCGTGCGCCGAGCCTGGGCTCGATGAGGACACGTCGACGACCAGCTCCGCGCTGACCACCGACGACAGCGTCGATTACGCGCCGGAGTGTTACGGCATCATCCAGTTTGCCAATGAGGGCACGCTGGCGATGCTCGATAACCACCTGCCGTACAACATCGCGTCGGCGCTGGTGAGCCGGCGCGCGGTGCAGCCGTTCACGAGCCTGGCCGACATCTCGTCGGTCTCGGGCGTCGCGCAGGCGCGGCTCGCCGAGCTGTACGCCGGCGCGATGACCTACGACTACGTCGACTACGAGTGCGTCGGCGTCTACGAAGAGGTCGCGGTGTCGTGGGACGACAAGAACGCGATCATCGCGTACGCTAACACCGCCTCCGAAGAGGAGCTGCGCGAGGCGCTGTACATGAACGTCGGTGCGGTCGCGAACCTGATCGCCGCCCGGCCGTTCACCTCGCTCGGCCAGATCGTCGGTGTCACCGACATCGGTCCGGCGACGTTCCGCGGGCTGCGCGACGGCGCGCTCGACAGCCCGTTCGACGTGCTCGCCAAGCAGGTCAACGGGCTGCACCGCGACGCGGAGATCCGCCGCGGCTTCAGCTGGTTCGGCGTGATCAACACCAGCAGCTGGGGGCGCCGCAGCCTCACTTGCTTCGGCCTCGACGAGGCGTACGTGACCTCGCTCGGCGGCGTGAACCGCCCGAACCTCGCCGACGCGGCCGAGGTGTTGGCGGAGGTCTCCGGCACGGTCTCGTTCGCGAACCGCTACCACGAGCTGACGGTCGATCCGGCGGTCGGCCTCGCCACGCTCGCGGCGCGGCTCGGAACCGGCACCTTCTCGGGCTGCTACCTCGGCTACGAGCCGGATCCGTGGAGCGGCGTCAACATCGCGTTCTTCATCGAC
>JBQCJR010000056.1:0-3472 GCA_051952595.1 Kofleriaceae bacterium | reverse complement strand
TTGGGGGGGGCGCCCGCCCGCGGGATGTGCCCCGGCGGCACCAGGGTGCTGCTCCCCACGCATTACCTCGTGGAGCCCGCCCTGCTCGGGGCATCGATCGGCGTGATCGAACGAGGCCGCGCGATCGCGCACGGCACGCCCGAGCAGCTCAAGTCGCAGATCGGCGGCGACCGGATCGATGTCGTGCTCCCCGCCGAGCACGAGCTGGAGCTCGCCGCCGCGGTCGTGCGCAAGGCGACCGGCGCGGCCACCGAGATCGATCGCGATGCCCGGCGGATCAGCGCGCCGGTGCGCGACCGGATCGCCGCGCTCACCGAGCTCACCCGCGCGCTCGCCGGCGCCGGGGTCGCCGCTGCGGACATCGCGGTGCGCCGGCCGACCCTCGACGACGTGTTCCTCCAGCTCACCGGCCACGGCACCACGCGGCCCGAGGTGCGCTCGTGACGACCCGCGCGATCCACGCGTTCACCGACGGGTGGACGATCACCCACCGCAACCTCGCCCACTGGGCCCGCCAACCCGCCCAGCTCGTGGTCGCGCTCGCGTTCCCGATCATGATGGTGCTGATGTTCGGCTACCTGTTCGGCGGCGCGATGACCGTCCCGGGCGGCGGCGACTACCTCGAGTTCCTGCTCCCCGGGATGTTCGGGATGACCATGGCGTTTGGCCTCGAGGGCACGGCGATCTCGGTAGCGACCGACGCCGCCAAGGGCGTCACCGATCGGTTCCGCTCGATGCCCATGGCGCGCTCCGCGGTGGTCGTCGGCCGCAGCCTCGCCGACATGCTCGGCACGGTCGTGGTGCTCGCCGGACTGATCGGGTGCGGGTTGCTCGTCAGCTGGCAGTGGCGCGGCGGCCCCGGCGCGGCGCTGCTCGCGATCGGCCTGTTGCTGCTGCTGCGGTTCGCGTTCCTGTGGATCGGGATCTACCTCGGCCTGCTGCTCGGCCGGCCCGAGAACGTCGCGGTCGTGCAGATCCTGATCTGGCCGTTCGGGTTCCTGTCGAACGCGTTCGTGTCGGCCGAGACCATGCCCGCCCCGCTCCGCGCGATCGCCGAGTGGAACCCGCTGTCGTCGACGATCTCGGCGGCGCGCGAGCTGTTCGGCAACCCCGGCCACGGCGGCGCGTCGTGGGCCGCGCAGCACGCGATCGAGCTCGCGATCGCGTGGCCGATCGCGCTGCTCGCGATCTTCGTGCCGCTGGCCGTCCGCCGCTATCAGGCGCTCGGCCGGTAGCGTCAGTCGCGCGATCGGCGCAGCGCGATCTGCAGATCGCCGGCGGTCGCGAACAGCCGCGAGATCCCGCGCACCGCGCCGATCTCGTTGGCGAGCCACTCGGCGGTCTCGAGCGAGTGCTGGGCCTCGCGGCCGTGGGCCTGGAGCAGCCCGCCGAGCTGGTACGTGATCTCGTCGAGGTTGCCGTCGCCCAGCTCGATCAGCTCGCGCGCATCCAGCACCTCGATCAGCCGGCGCGCCCACGCCGCCTGGTCCTCGACCCGCAGCGGCGGCTCGAGCGGGATGGCGATCGGGTGGCGCGAGGTCCGATCGTCGGGCGGTGCGGCGACCGGCACCGGCGAGTCCACCTCGCCCACCGGCGCGATCGCCAACCGGGGCAGGCTCGAGCTCGCGACCTGGCGCGGCGCATCTCCGCGCGCGGCGAGCGCCGCCTTGCGATCGACGTCGCCCATCATCAGGAGCTGGCTCGGGATCCGGCCGTCGACCCGGATCTCCGGGCCGAGCTCGCCGCGCTCGGCGAACCGCAGCAGCGCGTTGCGCGCGCGCTCCCACGGCACACAATCGCCGGGCGGCACCTGCATCGGACGGCCGTCATCCACCACCTCGAAGCCCTCGCCCACCCGGCCCGGCTCGCCGCAAGACGTCGAGTAGCCGTCCGGCGACTCGACGACGTAGAGCGCGCAGTCCTCGCGCCACAGGCACGCGATCACCTGGTCATCGGCGGCCGTCCACATCCGCAGCATCCGCGGCTGGATCCGCGCCGCGGCGTGCAACCCGTCGAGCGCGCGCAACAGCTCAGCGTCGTCGCGCGCGTGCAGCGCGTCGTCGCCGTACTCGCCCCAGATGAGCAGCGGCATGCCGACCGACTCGCGGTGGTGGGTGCGCACGATGTCGAACCGCTCGCCGGACACCTCGATCAGCAGGCCATCCGCGATCTCGCGCACCGCCGCCTCGCGGAGCGTGAGCTCCCATTTGTACAGCCCGTCGGCGGTGATGTAGACGAACCGGTAGAGGTCCGCGCCGTCGAGCCGCCCGCCGTACCCGGTCTCGTCCTGCAGCGCGTCCTCGGCGTCGAGGAACTTGTCCTCGGCGGGCGCGTCCAGGTACGCCACCACCTGCTTCATGAACGCGCGGAAGTCGTCGGGGATCAGGAACGGCTGCACGATCGCTCCCCGCACATCCCTTCGAGCGTATCAGGAGTCACACCCCGGCGAACCATTCGTAGCCGCGGTTCTCCCAGTAGCCGCCGGTCTCGACGTCGAGGAAGCTGACCTCGGTGACGTACTTCACCATCTTGTAGCCGAGCTTGACCGAGCCGTAGAGCCGGACCGGCGCGCCGTGCTCGGGGAGCAGCGGCCGGCCGTTCATCCCGTAGGCGAGCATCGTGTGGGGGTGCATCGCGCTGCGGCGATCCCAGCTCGACCAGTAGCCACGCGCGCCCTCGCTGGGGATGTCGAACGACCGGAACTCGACGTAGCCCACGTCGCGCGCCCCGGCGATCCGGGCGAGCTCGGAGATCCGCACGCCGGTCCAATCGGCGACCACGCTCCAGCCCTCGACGCAGTGGTGCCGGATCCGCACGTCGATCCGCGGCAGCTGGCGCAGCTCGTCGAGGGTGAGCGCGAGCGGCCGGGCGACCTTGCCGCTGACGATCAGCTTCCAGCTCTCCGGCGCGATCGGCGTGGTCGGCGCGATGTGGTAGTTCGGGATCGCATCGATCGGCGTGAGCGGCGCGGTCACCACCGGCTCGCGATCCGAGAGCAGGAACGACTCGACGCCCTGGTTCCAGCGCTCCATCGCGCCGAGCAACCCGCGGCGCGGCTGGCCGGAGTCGCAGCCGGCGAGCCCGACCCCGGCGAGGATGCGAAACATGTCGCGGCGAGACAGCGGCTGGCTCATGGCGCGGGCTCCTCGGGCTTGCCGGCGGCGGGCGCGGCGGGCGCGGCGGGCGCGGCGGGCGCGGCGGGCGCGGCGGACTTGGCGGACTCGGCGGACTTGGCGGGCGCGGCGGACTCGGCGGACTCGGCGGACTCGACGGGCGGTTCCGGCACCGGCTCGCGCGCGCCCCCGGTCACCATGTCGACGAACGTCCGCGGATGCACCAGCACCAGCGCGACGTGCACGATCGTGAACGCGACCAGGCCGAGCAAGGCGAGCCAGTGGGCCACCCGCGCGCCGTCGTAGCCGCCCAGCGGCCACGCCAGCCAGTGCAGCTGCACCGGCTTCCAGATCGCGAG
>JBQCJR010000055.1:0-7811 GCA_051952595.1 Kofleriaceae bacterium | reverse complement strand
GGGGCGCGCGTGCTCAGCGCGCGCGCTCGAGCAGCGCCTTGCGCGGCGCGGGCAACCGGCCGGCCTTGGCCAGCGGCTCGAGCGCGTCGCGGATCGCCCTGCGCGCTGCCGCGGCGCCGGCCGGATCTCCGGTCGCGCCGGCGAGCTCGGCCCGTGCGGCCTGGACCTCCGCCGCCCAGCCCGCCCAGTGCACGTTCTGCGGCGCCCGGCCGGCGGCCTCGGTCGCCACGGCGAGCGCCTCGTCGAGCGCCGCGCGCCGGGTCGCGAGATCGCCGCGCACCCGCGCGAGCTCGGCCCGGGAGACCAGCCCCTGGACCAGGGTGCGCTTCCACTCGTTGCTGAGCGCGTCGGCGCCGACGAGGGTGCGCGCGCGGTTCAATCCGCTGTCGATCAGCGAGGCGGCGCGCGCAGCATCGCGCGCGGCGATCAGCTTGCCGAGCGACACCTCGGTCGAGGCCAGCTCGTTGGTGAACCCGACCTGCGCCGGCGACTCGGCGACCAGGCGCGCGCGCAGCTCTCTCGCGCGCTCGTGGGCCGCGATCGCCCGATCGAGCTCGCCGGCCAGCACGTGCGCGCCGGCCAGCTTGGTGTGCGCCCACGCGACCGAGCGCCGGTACGGCGCGCTGTTCGGATCGCGGCGCGCCAGCCGCTCGCGGATCGCGAGCGCGCGCTCGAAGTAGTCCAGCCCGCGGTCGCGCGCGCCCGCATAGATGTAACCATCGCCGGCGCGGGTGAACGACTGTGACAGGTCGATCGACCACGTCGAGTTCTTCGGATCGCGCGCGACCAGCTCCTGCTGGCTCGCGATCGCGAGCTCGAGCTGATCGAGCCCGGCGGTGAATTCGCCGGTGTCGAGCAGGGTGAACCCGAGGTCGGCGAGCAGGTTGCCGCGCTGGCGCCGCCAGGTGGTGTTCGAAGGATCGCGGCGGACCAGCGCGTCCATCACCGGCATCGCCTGCTGGTAGGTCTCGATCGCGCTCGCCGCGTCGCCGATCAGGCGGTGCAGCTCGGCGAGCGCGTCCTGGACCTCGAGCAGCTTCTCCTGGACCTGGACGTTGTCCGGCTGGCCCTCGAGCACCGTCTCGCGCAACCGCGCCGACGCGCGATAGGACGCCAGCGCCGCCGCCGAGTCGCCGCGCGCCTGGTGGATCGATCCGAGCTTGAGATGGCTGGTCGACAGCGCCAGCACCTCCTCGGAAGGCCGGCTGCTGGTCTGGTGGCTCGCGCGCTCGCGCGCCGCGCGCGCCGCGGAGTACGCCTCGAACGCGCCGTCGAGCTTGCCGTCGTTGCGCTGCAGATCGCCGAGCCGGTCCTGGTTCTCCGCCGAGCCGAGCAGGATCAGCCGGTCGTTCGGCGCCTCGGCGGCGAGCGCCGCGTACTCGGCCTCCGCCTTGCCATAGGCGGCGAGCGCGGCGGCCGACTTGCCGCGCTGCTGGTAGATCGTCCCGATCTGGAAGTCGAGCCGCGCGATCATCACGCGCTTGAACCGGGTCGCCGGGGTCACGTCGCCGCCGACCACCCGGGCGAGCCGGGACCGCGCCTCGGTCCACGTCGCGAGCGCGCGATCCGATTGCCCGGAGTCGCGCTCGGCGCGGCCGACCAGCTCGACCGCGATCGCCATCCGGTCGACGTCCTCGAACCGCATGCCACCCGGGATCTTGGACAGCGTCGTGTAGTAGTCGCGGACCTCGCCGCCCAGGTTCGCGAGCAGGTCGAGCCGGCCGATCGTCGAGAGCCGGTCCTTCATGTCGTTCAGCATCTCGTCGATCAGCTTCTCGGCCGCGCGGCCGCGGGTCACCGCGAGGGTGCGCTCGCGGTCCGCGTTGTCGCGCTCGCGCACGATCGATCGCACCGCGAGCGTGCCGCCCACCACGAACCCGGCCACCGCGATCGCGGCGATCGTCGCGGCCGCGCGGTGCTTGGCGACGAACCGGCCCACGCGCTGGAGCGTGGTGTAGTCGCGCGCGGTCACCAGCTGGCCGGTCAGGAACCGGCGCAGCTCGTCGGCCAGCTCGCCGGCGTGGGGGTAGCGATCCACGGGCAGCGGCGCCATCGCGCGCTCGACGATCGCGACCAGATCGCGCGGCGCGCGGCGCTCGCGCGCCTCGAGCGGCACGACCTTGCCCGCCGCGGCCGCCGCGATCACGTCGGTGCCGGTGCGCGCGTCGTACGGCGGCACCCCGGCGAGCAGGTGGTACAGCATCGCGCCGAGCGCGAACACGTCGGCGCGCTGATCCACCGCCTCGCCGCGCGCCTGCTCCGGCGCCATGTACGCCGGCGTGCCCATCACCGCGCCGGCGACGGTCAGGGTCGGCGAGCCGCTGCGCGTCACGGAGCGCTGGCGCGCGCGGGCCGGCCGCTCGGGCGCGCCGCCGTCATCGTGGTCCGCGTCGAGATCCTTGGCCAGGCCCCAGTCGATCACCACCGTCTCGCCGAAGTCGCCGATCAGCACGTTGCCCGGCTTGAGATCGCGGTGGACGACCCGCTGGTTGTGCGCGTACGCGATCGCGTTCGCGGCGGCGGTGATCCGCGGCAGCAGCGCCAGCCGATCCTCGAGCGTGCGCGCGTCGGCGATCACTCGATCGAGCGGGCGGCCGGACACCAGCTTCATCGCGAAGAACGGCTCGCCGGTCGGCCACCGCCCGGCCTCGTAGACCGGCACGATCCCGGGGTGCTGGAGCCGCGCGGTGATCAGCGCCTCGCGCGCGAACCGCCCCAGCTGGTCGCCGGCCGGCTCGAGCAGCTCCTTGAGCGCGACCCGCCGGCCGAGCCGCTGGTCCTCGGCGGCGACGATCCGGCCCATCCCGCCGCGCGCGATCTCGCGATCCATCTGGTAGTGCGCCAGCGAGACCACCGGCAGCGCGCTCGCACCATCGGCCGGCGCGCCGCGGCCCGGCGCCGCGAGCGTCACGTCTGACTCGAGCTCGTCGTCGTGCGCCGGAGGGACCGGCGTGCCGGCCGGCAGGGTGCCCGGCGTCGACGCCGCCGGCGCGATCGTCGCCGCGTAGGCGTCGCCGGGCGCGCCGCCCGTGCCCCCCGGCGTGCCCCCTGGCGCGCCCGCCTGTGCCCGCGGGACGGTGGGCGGCGCGGCTTCTCCGTCCTCGGGCACCATGTATGTTCATCATAACTGCCATGACGCGCGCGCTCCACGTGGTTCGAGCCGGTGCCGGCCCTCGCGCGCTGCTGATCCACGGCAGCGCGGCGGACCACACCACGTGGTCGATCCAGCTCGCGTCGCTGCGCGAGCGGTTCGCGATGGTCGCGTACGACCGGCGGGCCGGCGAGGTCACGATCGAGGACCACGCCGGCGACGCCGCGGCGCTGCTCGCCGAGCAGCCCGAGCCCGCGCTGGTGATCGGCTCGAGCTTCGGGGCCGTGGTCGCGCTCGAGCTGATCCGCCGCGGCGCCGCGCCGTGCGCCGGCGCGGTCCTGATCGAGCCGCCGCTCGCCGCGTCCGACGACGCGCCGGCCGTGCCCGACGCGTTCCTCGCCGAGTACGACCGGCGGGTCGCCGAGCAGGGCGGGCCCGCCGCCGCCGAGCTGTTCCTGCGCACCGTGCTCGGCGATCCGGCGTTCGAGCGCATGCCGGCGGCGTTTGCCGCGCGGTCCAAGGCGAAGTGGGCGGAGATCCGCTCGGACTCGGCGGCGCTGCTCGCGTACCGCCCTCGCTACGCCGAGCTGGCCGCGGTCGCGACCCCGGTGCTGCTGCTCGGCGGGGCGCGCTCGGCGCCGTACTTCCGCCCCACGCTCGAGGCGCTGCGCGCGGCGATCCCCGGGGCGCGGCTGGAGATCGTGCCGGCCGCCGGCCACATGCTGCACGCCGAGGCGCACCGGCGTTTCGCCGAGCTGGTCGGGGCGTTCGCGGCCGAGCTCGGCCTTGCGCCGCGCTAGCGGTTGCGCCAAGGTGCGCACCCCATGGCGTCCGAGACCGGCTTCTCCTTCCACACCGAGGGCGACGAACGTCCGAAGGCGGTCGTGGTCGCGGTCCAGCTTCCCGACGTGAACGACGGCGAGCTGGGATCTTCGATCGAGGAGCTTGAGCGGCTCGCCAAGACGCTCGGGCTCGACATCGTGGGCCGGGTCACCCAGCGGCGCGCCAAGCTCGCGCCTGGCGTCGTGCTCGGCGAGGGCAAGCTCAAGGAACTCGCCGCGTGGACCGGCGGCACCGGGGTGGTGGAGGCGTACGCCAAGCCCGGTCGCAAGAAGACCGACGACGACGACGATCTGGCCGAGGAGGCAGAGGCCGGCGATCCGAGCGACCTCGAAGCCGGCGATCCGGACGCCGCGCCCTCGGCGCCGCTCGCCGTGGTGGTGGTCGTCGATCACGACCTCACGCCGACCCAGCAGCGCAACCTCGAGAAGGCCACCGGGGTCGACGTGCTCGATCGCACCTCGGTGATCCTCGAGATCTTCCACCGCCACGCGCGCACCCGCGAGGCGCGGCTCCAGGTCGAGATCGCGCGGCTGCGCTACCTCGCGCCCCGGCTGCGCGAGAGCGCCGGCGGCGGCGATCGCGTGCGCGGCGGGGTGGGCGGCAAGGGCGCCGGCGAGAGCTCGCTCGAGCTCGATCGCCGCCGGATCCGCGACCGGATCGCCGAGCTGCGCGGCGAGCTCTCCCAGATCGAGGGCGGCTCGAAGACCCGCCGGGCGCGCCGCAGCGAGCTGCCCACCGTCGCGCTGGTCGGCTACACCAACGCCGGCAAGTCGTCGCTGATGCGGGCGCTCACCAGCACCGACGTCTACGTCGCGGACAAGCTGTTCGCCACGCTCGATACCACCGTGCGCCGGCTCCAGCCGCCGACCGAGCCGCCGATCCTGGTCAGCGACACCGTCGGCTTCATCAAGAAGCTGCCGCACGACCTGGTCGCCTCGTTCCGGTCCACGCTCGACGAGGCCGGCGACGCGGATCTGCTGCTCCACGTGCTCGACGCCTCGGACGCCGCGCTCTCCGACCAGGTCGCGGTCACCCGCGAGGTGCTCGGCGAGATCGGCGCCGACGAGGTGCCGACCTGGATCCTGCTCAACAAGATCGACCGGGTCGACGAGGCCGGCCGCGCCGCGCTCGCGGAGCGCTACCCGGGCGCGCTCCAGCTATCCGCCAAGGATCGCGCCGATGTCGCCGATCTGCGCGAGCGCCTGATCGCGCGGTTCGCCGGCGCGATCGAGGAGGCCGAGCTGGTCGTGCCGTGGGCCTCGCAGCGGGTGGTCCACCAGATCCACGAGCGGACCACCGTGCTCTCCGAGGAGCACGATGACCTCGGCACGCGCCTGCGCGTGCGCGCGCCGTCGCGGATCCTCGAGGACCTGCGCGCGGCGCTCAGAACCTAGCCGCGTACCCGGCGAACGCGCCGCCGTCGGTCGGCACGATGAACGCGGTGCGCCGGGCCGGGGTGCCGTCGCTGCGCAGCAGCAGGTACCCGGTGACCGCGGACATCGCCACGCCGCCGCCGAGCCACGCGATCGCGTACGGCAGCATGTTGTAGTTCTCCGGGCACGGCAGGTTCGGCACCTTCTCGGTGGTGCACTTGCCGTCGTAGTAGAAGTAGATCGCGCTGGCGCCGAACGCCGCGATCGCCGCGCCGCCGGTCAGGTACTTCCAGCCGCGCCACGCGCCGGATCCGCCGCCGCGGCCGCCATCGCTCGGACCGGTGGTCGCGCCGCTGGTCACGCCGCTGATCGAGGGCTCGCCAGTCGCTGCCTCGGGGGCGCCCGGCTCGCGCGCGACCTTCACGTTGAGCCCCGGGAACCCGGTGTTGTCGCCGGTGACGAACCGCGCCAGCGCGCGCAGCGTGTCCGGCGATGGCGTCGGGCTGAGCGATACGCTCGCGCGCCGCAGGTCCGCGCCGGTCTGCATGTTGATCAGCGCGCCGAACACCACCGGCTTGTCGTTCTCGACGTCGATCCCGACCACCGCCACCGAGGTCGCGCCGATCGACAGCCCGAGCGAGCGCGCGTACGCGCCCTCGAGCTTGAGCCGCGCCGCCGAGCTCTCGAACTGCATCCCGGTCCACGTCGGGGTCACCTGGACCACCGCGTCGAGGCCGGGCTGGATGGTCAGCGTGCTGGTCTCGTTCGCCTTGACCATCACGCGGTGCACGCGCGACACCGTGCTCGCATCGACCTTGACGAACACGCGGTAGTCACCGGGCACCAGGTTCGCGTTCGCGCTGCCCATGTTCTCGAACCGCTCGTTGATGTAGATCCCGCCGGTCCCGCCGACGATCCGCACCGCGAGCCGGCCGGTCCCGCTCGCCGCGAGATCCTTGCGCACCTGCTCGAACAGGTTGAACGCGTCGGGGCCATAGGTGGCGCGCGACAGCGTGGCGCCGGGGAAGCTGCGCACGATCTCGCCGAACGTCACCCGCGTGGCGCTCGGATCGCCCAGCTTCTGCTGCGACAGCGCGAGCGCGATCATCGCCTTCAGCAGGTCGTCGCGCAGCGCCGGGGTGCGGGCCAGCTCCTTGGGGTGGGCATGGGCGAGCGCGACCAGCGGCGACAGCAGCTTCTCCGCGTCGCTGAACGAGCCCGAGAAGAACGCGTTCTCGCCGCGCGCGACCTGCTTGGCGAAGTCGGCCGGGAACGCGGTGGCGCCGGTCGCCGGGCGCGACTGCTTCTCGACGTTGCGCCCGACCACGTCCGTGCCCGCGAAGTAGCCGGCCCCGGCGAGCTCGTCGAGCACCTGGGTGATCGTGCGATCCGCGGTGTCGGGCCGCGGGCCGGGGTAGGACTCGAGGACGATCGGGTTCTGGCCGTCGGCTGCCGCGGGAGACGCGAACAACCAGAGGCTGAGGACGAGACAGAGGCTGCGCATGCGTACCCGTATCGACGGCTGGCGCGTCGAGTTGCTAGCCAGGATCAAGATTTCACCGCGGGCGATCCGAGGCTACGGAAACCGCTCGTACGCGCCCAGGTCGCACGCGCCGCCGACCGGTCGCTTCCGGCCGTCCAGGTCGAACCCGGTGCACGCCCCGGCGGCGTCGACGAACTCCGCGGGGGAGGAGGCGCTGAGGTGGTAGTCGTACGGGGAGGTGTCCGGGCTGATGAACCCCGGCTTGTTGTCGGGCGTACCCTGGGCCTCGACGAACGACGTGCTGAAGTTGCAGTCGCCGAGTATCTGCACCTCCGACGGGGTCGGCCCGCCCATGTTGCGATAGATGATGTTGTAGCGCGCCTCGAGCGGGCCGGTGCAGATCACGCCTCCGGCGCTCGAGGCTCCGCGATCGGCCAGGTTGTCGACGATCGTGTTGAAGTCGATCTTGCTGCCAGTCGCGGGCTGAACCCGGATCCCGCCGATCGCGTTCGTCGAGGTGGTCCCGTTGTGGTGGGCGAGGTTGCTGGTGAACGTCACCACCGCCGGATCTCCGCCCATCGTCACCGCGCCGCGGAAATTGCGGGTGAAGATCGAGCGCGCGATCGCGAGCTTGCACGTATCGGTATCGACGCCGCTCTCGCTGTTGTTGTCGAAGGTCGTGGAGGTCGCGGCCACGGTGCCGCCGGACTCGCACTTGATCGCGTCGCCGCCGTTGCCCGTGGCGTTGGTCAACGTGCCGCCGACGATCTCGAACCGGGACCCGTTCTTCACGGTGAGGATCGGCCCGTTGTTCGACCGGGTGATCGTGGCCTCGCGCGCGGCCAGCACGGTGTTCTGGGTGATGTCCCCGTCCCCTCCGCCCAGCGAGTACGAGCCGGCGAGTAGCTTGATGGTGTTGCGCGCCGGCGTGATCTCCTGCTTGGCGCGCACGAACGTGCACGGGTTCCCGATGGAGGTCCCGCAGCCGCTTTGATCCGCGCCGGTCGGCGACGCGTAGACC
>JBQCJR010000054.1:0-2285 GCA_051952595.1 Kofleriaceae bacterium | reverse complement strand
GAGGCGGCGGTCGACGCGACCGACATGGCCTCGGATGCGAGCGACCCCGCGGTCGATGCGGTCGCCGACCTGGGCGACGCGGTCAGCGAGCCCGCGGCCGTTACGGCTTTCGATGTCGAAGGCGAGTCCGTCGAGGCTGCCGCTACAATCGACTCGGCGCCCGACACCCAGGCGAGCTCCGTGGAGCTCGAGACCGCGGAGGCTGAAGCCGTCGAGCTCGCACATGCCGACGTGGCCGAGGTCGAGGCCGTGGAGACTGCCGCGGAGTCGAGCTCCGACGAAGCGGACCGCGCGTCTGCCACCGCGGAAGTCATCGCCGATAACTTGGAATTCAGCACCTCTGCGGTCGAGAGCGTCGAAGCGGCCGAGGACGATGCGCCTGCGGTCGAGTTCGAGTCGCCTGCGGTCGAGCTCGAGTCGCCTGCGGTCGACGTCGCGGCTGCCGTCGAGTCGAATAACGAGTCCAGCGGCGATGCAGTCGTTGAGCCGAGCGCCGAAGAGCCCGCGAGCATCGAGAGCGATGCCAGCTCGACATCGTTCGAGGCGAGCGCGGATAACGACCCTGCGCCATCTGACGAGGCGAGCGCCGTCGAGGTTGCCGATTCCTCTGCCGAGCGAGCCGCTGACTCGATGGCTGCTGCGAGCAGCACCGAGGAGCCGGATCTCTTCGCCGTCGATGCCTCCGCAGGGCTTGCCGCTGACCCCGTGGAAGCCGCCGCTGAGGTCGGCGACGTCGCTGCACACGCCATCGAGCCGAGCGAGCCCGACGCTGCCGTCGTGTCAGCCAGCTCTGCCGACGAGCTCGAGCCCCCGGTCGCCTTCGAAGAACCCGCCGCGGATGCGAGCCCGGACGAGCCGGTCGAGGTTGCTGCAGGAAATGTCAGCCTCGATGACGCATCTGCCGCAGACTCGGCTACAACCTCGGCGTCCGACGATTCATCGGACACCGCCATGTCGTCACCGCAGGATATCGACGAGACCGTGATCGAGAGCTCGGGCTGGCCGGCCGGTTCAGGCCGGATTGGCTCGCCCGAAGACCTCGTCGCGGAGCTGCGGGCCGAGGAGCCTTCGATCGAGCCGATCGATCCGCTCCTCGCGGCGGACTCGCAGGACGACGTCGATCCATCCACCAAGTCTCGAACGGAGTAAGCCATGGCTACGCCCGTAAGATTGCAGCGCTATCTCGCTGCCGCGGGTGTCGCGGCGCGTCGCAAGGCAGAGGAACTGATCACCGCGGGCCGCGTGAAGGTGAACGGCGCGGTCGCCCGCGTGCTCGGCACCAAGATCGATCCCGACCGCGATCAGGTCGAAGTCGACGGCGAGGCCGTCGTCGCGCTCGATACGTTCTACGTACTCCTCAACAAGCCCAAGGCATGCATCACCGCGGTCACCGACGACCGCGGGCGCCCGACGGTGATGGACTACCTTCCGAACCTGCCCGTGCCCGTCAAGCCGGTGGGGCGGCTCGACTTCTACTCCGAGGGCGTGCTGCTGCTGACCAACGACGGCGAGCTCGCCGCGCGCCTGCTCGCGCCCGCGAGCCACGTGCCGAAGACGTATCACGTGAAGGTCCACGGCCGGCTCACGCAGGACGACCTGAAGGCGCTCCGCAAGGGCGTGCAGCTCGACGACGGCACGACGACGATGCCCGCCGAGGTGCAATTCCTGCCCGGCGAGACCAAGCACACGTGGCTCGCGGTCACGATCCACGAGGGCAAGCACCGCCAGATCCACCGCATGCTGGAGTCGCTCGGCTACCGGGTCGACAAGCTCCAGCGCGTCGCGTTCGCGAACCTCACGTTCCACGATCTCCGGATCGGCGACGCGCGCGAGTTGAGCCAGCAGGAGCTCAACGAGCTCCGCGACGCCGTGAACCTCGACCACAGCGCGGTCGCCCGCGGCACCTGGCGCGCACATCGCGAGGACACCGACATTTCGCGCCGCGCGCGTGCCAAGGCCCGCGCCGAGGCCGAGGAGAATCAGCTCGAGCTCGACCTCGCCCGCGGCGTCGATCCGACCGATCCCGCGAGCCGCATCGACGACGCCGACGACTGGTCCACCGAGATCGACGAGGACGAGCACGACTCGGACCGCGGCGCCGAGCCGTCGTACGCTGGTCGTCGCGGTGGGGAGGCCGGTCCCGAGCGCTCTCGCGCCCGTGGCGGCACGTCTGCGCGCGGCGGCGAAGGTGCCCGCGGCGCTCGTGGTGCTGCCGGGGCTCGCGGCGGTCGCGCTGAAGGTCGCGGCTACGGCGCGCGTGGCGGCGCCGAGGGTCGTGGCCCGCG
>JBQCJR010000053.1:0-6104 GCA_051952595.1 Kofleriaceae bacterium | reverse complement strand
TCGTCATGCGACTGCTCGACAAGTCGCAGCTGCAGCTCGACATGACCAAGCTCGGCTTCGACGCGAAGCCGCTCGAGGACTTCAAGGCGGCGATCAAGAAGCCCTACGGCATGGTGCTGGTCACCGGACCGACCGGATCCGGCAAGACCACGACGCTGTACTCGGCGCTGTCCGAGCTCAACACCACGGACTGCAACATCTCGACCGCCGAGGACCCGGTCGAGTTCAACCTGCACGGGATCAACCAGGTGCAGATGCACGAGGACATCGGCCTCAACTTCGCGACCGCGCTGCGCGCGTTCCTCCGCCAGGATCCGAACATCATCATGGTCGGCGAGATCCGCGACTTCGAGACCGCCGAGATCGGGGTCAAGGCCGCGCTCACCGGTCACCTCGTGCTGTCGACGCTGCACACCAACGACGCGCCCTCGACGGTGTCGCGGTTGCTCAACATGGGCATCGAGCCGTTCCTGGTGACCGCGTCGGTCAACCTGGTGCTCGCGCAGCGGCTCGCCCGCAAGATCTGCAGCGACTGCAAGATCCCCGACGACAAGCACCCCGAGGCGCTGGCCAAGATGGGGATGAGCGAGGAGCAGATCCGCGGCGCGAAGATCATGAAGGGGCGCGGCTGCAACACCTGCAACAACACCGGCTACAAAGGCCGGATCGCGCTCTACGAGGTGATGCCGTTCACCGAGCCGCTGAAGGAGCTGGTGCTCCAGGGCGCGTCGGCGGCGGAGATCAAGGCGGAGATGATCCGCGGCGGCGTGCAGAGCCTACGGATGGCGGGGATCACCAAGATCCTCGAGGGCACGACGACGCCCGAGGAGATCCTCCGCACGACGGTGGAGGACTAGTTGACCACGCTCAACTTGCCGGCGCTGCTCAAGGCGATGACCGACAAGGGGGCCTCGGACCTCCACATCACCGCGGGCTCGCCGCCGCGGCTGCGGATCGACGGCGATCTGGTCAAGCTCCAGACCGAGCCGCTGAGCCCGGTCGATACCAAGACGCTGTGCTACTCGGTGATGAACGAGGCGCAGAAGCTGCGGTTCGAGGAGGACCTCGAGCTCGACTTCTCGTTCGGGATCCGCGGCACGGCGCGGTTCCGCGCCAACGTCTACATGCAGCAGCTGTGCGTCGCCGGCGCGTTCCGCGTGGTTCCGTACAACATCGTGCCGCTCGAGAACCTCGGCATGCCACCGGTGGTCACCGAGCTGTGCGACCGGCCGCGTGGCCTCGTGCTGGTGACCGGGCCGACCGGCTCGGGCAAGTCGACCACGCTCGCGTCGATGATCGATCGGATCAACACGAGCGTGAAGGGTCACATCATCACGGTCGAGGACCCGATCGAGTTCCAGCACCAGCACAAGAACTGCCTCGTCAACCAGCGCGAGATCGGCCGCGACTCGATGTCGTTCAAGCGCGCGCTCAAGTACATCCTGCGCCAGGACCCCGACGTCGTGCTGATCGGCGAGATGCGCGACCTCGAGACGGTCGAGGCCGCGCTCACGATCGCCGAGACCGGCCACCTCGCGTTCGGCACGCTGCACACCAACAGCGCGATCCAGAGCATCAACCGGATCATCGACGTGTTCCCGTCGCACGCGCAGGGCCAGGTCCGCGCGGTGCTGTCGTTCGTGCTCGAGGGCGCGATCACCCAGACCCTGCTACCCAAGGCCAACGGCCAGGGCCGCGCGCTCGCCGCCGAGGTCATGATCCCGAACGCCGCGATCCGCAACCTGATCCGCGAGGACAAGCTGCACCAGATCTACTCGCAGATGCAGATCGGCCAGTCGAAGTTCGGGATGCAGACGATGAACCAGTCGCTGCTCGATCTGTACCTGCGCAAGGTGATCACCCTGGAGACCTGCCTCTCGGCGTCCAGCGAGGTCGACGAGCTGAAGACCATGATCCTCTCGGCGGGCGGCTCGATCGGCAACCACGCACCGCCGGCGAGCGCCGGGCGGCGCTAGCCCACAAGGAGACTCGAGATGGCGAAGTTCCAGTGGGAAGCGACAACTCGAGGCGGCGAGGCCAAGCGCGGCGCGATGGAGGCCGAGTCGGCGGACATCGTCGAGACCCGGCTGCGCAACGACGGCCTGATCGTGACCCGGGTGCGCCGCGAGGCGCGCCAGATCAACATCACGATCGGCTCGGGGGTGAGCCCGAAGGACCTCCAGATCTTCACCCGCCAGCTGGCGACGATGATCGATGCCGGCCTGCCGCTCGTGCAGTGCCTCGACATTCTCGCGGCGCAGACGCCGAACAAGATCTTCGCGCGCATCCTCTCGCAGGTGAAGAGCGCGGTCGAACAGGGCTCGACGTTCTCCGACGCGCTCCGGCGGCACCCCAAGGTGTTCGACGAGCTGTACGTCAACCTGGTCGCCGCGGGCGAGGTCGGCGGCATCCTCGATACGATCCTCAACCGGCTCGCGCTCTACATCGAGAAGGCGGTCAAGCTCCGCGGCCAGATCAAGAGCGCGATGTTCTACCCGGTCGGCATCCTGGTGGTCGCGATCGGAGTGATCGCCGTGATGCTCGTGAAGGTCATCCCGACGTTCGAGAACATGTACGGCCAGATGGGGCCGGACGCGAAGCTGCCGGGCGCGACGAAGTTCGTGATCGACCTCTCGCACGGGTTCATCGATCGCTGGTACCTGTACGTCGGCAGCCTGGCCGCGCTGATCATCGGCGTGACGGCGATGCGGCGGACCGATCAGGGCAAGGAGCTGTTCGATCGGATCATGCTGCGGCTGCCGATCATCGGGCCGACGCTGCGCAAGATCGTGGTCGCGCGGTTCACCCGCACGCTGGGCACCCTGCTCGCCTCCGGCGTGCCGATCCTCGACGCGCTCGACATCTGCGCGCGGACCGCGGGCAACCGGGTGGTCCAGAACGGCATCCTGCGCGCGCGCGACCGGATCAGCGAGGGCCACGACATGGCGGGCCCGCTCGCCGAGTCGAAGGTGTTCCCGAGCATGGTCGTCCAGATGATCGGCGTCGGCGAGCAGACCGGCGCGATGGACCAGATGCTCCAGAAGATCGCCGACTTCTACGAGGAGGAGGTCGACGCCTCGGTCGCCGCGATGACCTCGCTGATCGAGCCGGTGATGATGGCGTTCCTCGGCGTGGTGGTCGGCGGGTTGATCATCGCGATGTCCCTGCCGATCTTCAAGCTCGCCGGCAACCTGCAGGGTGGCTGAGCGGTGGTGACCACCGCGCAGGTGCCGGTGGTGCGACGCGATCCGGCGGCCCCGTCGCCGGGCGATTCGCTGGTCACGCCGGTGGCCGCGCCGCCGGCGGGCGACCTGCGGCGGAGGGTCAGCCGGCTGCTCCTGCTGCGCACCCTGGTGGTCTCGGTGGTGCTCGGGCTGTCGCTGTGGCTGCTCGCCGCCGGCGCCCAGCCCGCCCCGGCCGCGGTGTGGCTGCAATCGGCGGTGATCGCCGCCACCTACCTGTCGTCGATCGTGTTCGGCGTGCTGCTGCGGGTGGGCGTGGCGCCGCGCAAGGTCGCGCGGCCGATGCACCTCGCGGACCTCGCGATCACGTCGCTGCTGGTGTTCATCACCGGCGGCGCGCAGAGCCCGTACACGTTCCTGTACGCGCTCACGATCGTCGCGGCGGGCGCGCTGTCGTACCGGCGCGGCGCGACCGTGGTCACGATCTGGTCGCTGATCGCGGTGACCGTGGTCGCGCTGCTGGTGTGGACCCGCGCGATCGACATGCCGCAGTCGTCGCAGCTCCGGCCGTGGGAGCAGAGCGCCCCCGACCTGCTGCGCACCCTCGGCATCCACTTCGCGGCGCTGATCGGCGTCGGCGCGCTGGCGTTCATCTTCGGCGATCAGCTGCAGAAGGGCGCCGAGACCCTGGCGACCACGCGCAAGGCGGCGGCCGAGCTGTTCACGCTGCACCAGGACATCGTGCGGTCGCTCGCGTCGGGGCTGATCACGATCGCGCCGGACGGCACGGTGATCACCGCGAACCAGGCCGCGGCGGACATCCTGCGCCGCCCGACCGGCGAGCTGATCAATCGCTCGATCGACACGATCATGCCGGGGCTCACCGAGCTGCTGACCGAGTCGCGGAGCGGCGAGCTGCGGCGCGCGGACCTCGCGCTCGGCGAGCTCACCGTCGGGGTGACGGTGTCGCCGCTGAGAGACGTCAAGGACCACGTGATCGGGCGGGTCGTGAATTTCCAGGACCTCACCGAGCTGCGCCGGCTCGAGCAGCACATGCGGCGCGCCGAGCGGCTCGCGACCGTGGGCCAGCTCGCGGCGGGCATCGCACACGAGATCCGCAACCCGCTCGCGTCGATCTCCGGATCGATCGAGCTGCTGCGCCAGGCGCCGCAGGCGTCCGAGGACGATCGCACGCTGATGGCGATCGTCCACCGCGAGATCCAGCGGCTCAACGAGCTGATCGGCGGCCTGCTCGACTACGCGAACCCGCGGCCGGGCCAGCCGGTCGACTTCGATCTCGGCGTGCTGGTCCGCGAGACCCTGCAGGTCGCGCGCGGCGACCAGGCGTTCGCCGACGTCGAGGTGACCGCCGAGATCGACGAGCCGCTCGCGATCCACGGCGACCCGGCGAAGCTGCGCCAGGTGCTGTGGAACCTGCTGCGCAACGCGGCCGACGCCGCAGCGGGCGGCGGCAAGCACGTCGCGGTGGAGGTGCGGCGGGCGCCGAACGGCGCGACGATCGCGGTGCGCGACGATGGGCCGGGCATCGCGCCCGAGCTGCTCGCGCGGATCTTCGACCCGTTCTACACGACGAAGAAGCACGGCACCGGGCTGGGGCTCGCGACGTGCCACGCGATCGTCGCCGAGCACGGCGGCTGGATCGACGTGTCCAGCGAGCCCGGCAAGGGGACGAAGATGGTGGTCAGGATCGCGTGGGAGCGATAGGCTCGTTGGGTGAACTGCCCGATCTGCGCGCAGGCGCTCGAGGGAGGCGAGCTCGTGATGGTGTGCCACGGCTGCCATCGCGCGCTTGGTGGAGGGCTCGAGGTCGGCGCGACCGGCGAGTTCCGGGTGCCGAGCCCCGAGCTGCTCGAGGCGGCGGCGGCGAGCGGCGAGCGGCCGCAGGTGGTCAACGCGTGCTCGTGGTGCGGCAAGCTCGAGCACCAGGTGCGCAAGCTGCTCGGCCGCAACGGCACCGCGCTGTGCGACGAGTGCGTGTCGCTGTGCTGCGACATCCTCGACGCCGAGCTCGGTGACTGGCGCTAGCGCGGACCGAGCCGCCGCCGACGACGCCCGCCTCGAGCCGGCCCCGCCGGGGCTCCCTTTGCGGAGCGCGCGGGGTATGCTGCCGCCCGCGTATGAAGCTCGCAGATCGCTGAGCCGCAACGACTGACCTGCTCGGTTGTTGCGGCGCGTCTCGAACGAACACGGACGCTGGGACGCGGCCGCCATCCTTTGGACCTTTCCAACAAGGAGGCGCTGTCGTGCGCGCTCATTCGTGGGACTTCTCGCTCTCGGCAGCGCTGCTGCTGCTGTGCCCGTTCGACCTCATCGCGTCGCTCGGGATGGACTTGTACCTGCCGGCGATCCCAGACATGCCGGCCATCTTCGTCACCACACCGCAACGCGTGCAGCTGACGCTCAGCGGCTACCTCGTGGTGCTCGGCGCCGGTCAGCTGATCTTCGGCCCACTCTCGGATCGGTTCGGACGGCGACCGGTCCTGCTCGCCGGCGCCGTCGCGTACGCGCTGTCCTCGCTCGGGCTCGCGTGGACGCACGACTTCCGCGTGTTCGTCCTGCTCAGGGTCGTGGAGTCCGCCGGTGGCGCGGCGATGCTCGTCGCCACGTTCGCCACGGTGCGCGATGTCTACGCGACCCGCCCGGAAGGCCCCCGGATCTACGGCGTGATGAGCGCGATCCTGGTGCTCGTTCCGGCATTTGGTCCGCTGCTCGGAGCGGGCCTGTACGGCGCCGGCGGGCTCCGCGCCGTGTTCCTGATGCTCGCGGTGCTGCCGGCGGCCGCCGGCCTGCGCGCGTGGTTGCTGTGGCCGGAGACGCGGCCGTCCGATAGCCGCGGCGCTCGGTTCCATCCGTTCGGCGCGGTGTTGAGGCACCGCGCGTTCTGGACGTACACGCTGGGCT
>JBQCJR010000052.1:0-6317 GCA_051952595.1 Kofleriaceae bacterium | reverse complement strand
TCAGCGGCCTCGACCACCTCGGCCCCGATGCCGATCCCGGAGCGCAGGCCGATCGCGAAGAACTCGCGCAGCTCGACGTCGCCCTTCTCTTCGGCGAATCGGAGGTAGTAGTTTGTGTGCGCCGGCTTCTCCATCTGGATGATCTGGTGGATCCGGATCACCATCTCCGGCGACACGCTCTCGAACTTGATCGGCATCGTCGTGACGAAGCAATGCGCCAAGTTCATCGGTGGCAGGATCACCGAATCGATGCCGATCCGGGCACCGGTTTCTGCGCCTTCGCCCTCGATGCGGAACCCCTTGAACGGCCAGGTGTTCTCGGCGATCTCCGGCTCGTGGCCGGTGAACAGCCGCAGGAACAGCGACAACCCGCGCTGCGTGCCGCGGATCCGGTAGAGGTCGACCGCGCGCTTGACCAGCGCCCGCCGCTCGGCCTCCGGCCAGTCGAGATCGAGCGTGAACGCGCTCCAGCCCGCGAGCCAGTCGAGGAACTCGGTCGGCGCGACGTGTGGATCGTAGAACCGCCAGCCGTCGGTCAGGTTCCCCTCGACCGAGTCGAACATGTGCTCGAACAGGAAGCACAGGTCGCGGACCAGGTTGCGGCCGACCGCGTCGGAGCGGCGATAGATCGCCGGCAGGTGCTCGAGGTAGCCGCGGCGCGCGATCCAGATCGTGACCTCGGTGCCCTCGTAGACCATCTGGCCACGCGTCGGGCGCTGCTCGAGCACCGTATCGCGGTCCTCGTAGGACTCGCGGTACAGCGTCACGATCTTGGGCAGACCGGCATCCTCGAGGAGGATCTGCGCCTTGTTGAGCGGACGCCCGACGACATCGGGCACCCGGACGACGCGGCGGTTGAGTAGCTCGGACGCCATCTACTTGATGTCGTCGCGGACCTTCTCCGCGACATGGACGTGGACCAGGAACGGCAGCTCGTCGTCCTCGAGCCGCAGATGCTCGACGCCGACGTTCCGCGCCTCGTCGCGGATGCCAAGCGCGTCGACGCCTTCGACGCCGGGAACTTCTTCGACGAGGTGGATCAGCTCGGGCTTCAGGATCGGCCGGCCGAACTCCCAGCCCTTGCCGTCCTTGCCGCCCACCAGGGCGTGCAGGTAGCGGCGCAGCTTGAGCTCGATCTCCTTGCGCAGCCGGTCCGAGGTGCCCACCGAGCGACGGATCAGCACCACGCGGACCGACAGGTCCTTGTAGCGCGGGCGCACCACGTTCAGCACCGTGCCGACCAGCTTGCGCTCGTCGAGGTAGCGCTTGACGTAGCGCAGCACCTCGTTCGAGGGCAGCAGCCGGCGCGTCAGCTCCTCGCCGCGGACCTCCGCCTTGGGCACCAGCGCGAGCGTGACGTGGCCGCGGTTCGAGCGATCCGGCACGCAGCGCGCGCGCGCGAGCGTCGTCGACGCGCGGAGCGCCAGCATCTCGTAGTCCTCGGAGGTCACCGCGCGATCGCGGCTCTTGATCGTGAACGGCGCGCGCGCCTTGGCCTCGTCGATCGTCTCGCGATCCGCGCCGCCGGTCGCGGCGAGCGGGTTGGTGACCGTCTCGATGTACGCGAGCGCGCGGCCGAGCGAGGTCAGCGTGTTCGGGTTGACGTTGCCGAGCGCGCCGCCGCCGATCCGGTACGACGTCGCGATGATGCAGTTCTTGCCCTCGGGCGGCACGAACCCGCGCCGGCCATCACCGAACGACACCACGCCGGTCACGTAGTCGAGCGTGTAGTGGCGGCTGCGCGGCCCCGAGGCGAAGAAGCTCTCGACCCGCTTCCAGCGCACCCACACCTCGTTGTTCTGCGCGTTGTCCGGGTCGACCGGACGGACCGGCTCCGGGCCGAGATCCGCCAGCTCGTCGGCCGGCGGCTTCTGGCGCTCGCGGATCTCGATCACCTCGTCGTCGAGCAGCGGCGAGCGCAGCAGCTTGACCTGTTGCAGCGGCGAGGCATCGGAGCTGCCGAGCGTCTCGTTGCGGATCGTCTCCTGGTTGTAGCCATCGATCGCGTTGCTGACGATCATCCGCACGCGCGGCGGCTTGACGTAGCCGCCCTGCTCGAGCCGCGCGCGCAGCCAGAACCGCTCCTCGGTAAACTTGCTCGACGTCGCCCAGTCGTCGGGCGCGATGAAGAACGTGAACCCCGAGCTGGTGAATCCCTGGGTCTCGTCGTCGACCGCCAGCGGCTCCCACTCGTCTCCATCCCAGTACTCCCACACCACGCGCTGGCCAGATTCCCACGCCAGCCGGCGCAACGTCTCGTACTTCTCGAGCTCGGCGGTCGCGACCTCGGCCTCCTCGGTCGGCAGCGAGCCGAGCCCGAGCTCCTCCTCGAGCTGGAAGTACAGCCCGAGCTCGTCATTGGGCGGCCGGGTCGGGAACCCGAAGTAGAGCGCCGGCGACTCCTCCGGCTTGGCCTGGAACGGCTGGAAGATCGTGTACTCGGTCCGCGCGACCTCGGTGACGTCGGTGTACTGGAAGTCGTTGAACGAGAGCGCGTGGCGCACGTCGCGGTAGTCCTCGCGGTACCGGAACGTGATCGAGCGCAGCGCGGGCGGACGCAGCGCGCGCTCGTCCTTGAACACCCAGCGCTCGTTCTCGAGCGTGTACGTGCCCTGCTCGCCGTAGTCGCCCTTCTCGATCCGCACCCGGATCCAGCGCGCGGCGACGCCGTTGAGCTCGAGCGCCTCCATGTCCTTCGGCCGCCGGAAGCTGACCGTGCCGGACTGCGACAGCGCCTTGGTGTCGTCGTGGAACCCGAGCTCGTCGCCGGCGCCCGGCAGCGCGCCGCGCGGCGCCGAGCGGCCGAGGTGGCGCCACCGCTTGCCGTCCCAGAACTCGAACGCGAGCACCAGCTGCTCCGACGGGTTCGGCCGCGGGATCACGCTCGAGTCGGCGAGCAGCATCTCGATCGAGATGTACGCGTCCGCCGTCTGCAGCAGCTCGTCGCACGCGAGGTAGAGGATGCAGTCGACCTTCGGATCCTTGCCGAACGGGTAGATGTTCTTGCCGAGGTCGAGGGTCAGGAACGCGTTGCTATCGAGGTTCGCGTACGCCTGGGTCGGCAGCACGCCCTCGCCGATCACCTCGACGCGCGCGCGGATCGTGTCGATCTCGGTGTCCTCGGGCGCCTGCGGCACCTCGGCCAGCCGGCCGCGCATCCACAGGCCCTCGATGTGGTTCACCGTCGTCGGCTGGAACCGCAGCGGGCCGAGGAACGCCACCTCGCCGCGATCGATCTCGATCGTGGCCAGCTCGAGATCCTTCCACCGCGAGCCGTCCCAGTACTCCCACTCGAGCAGCCGCGCGAGATCGCGCGCGCCGCGCTCGGGCGTGCCGAGGAAGATGCGGAGCAGCGACGACTCGCCGGTGTTCGCGAACCGCGGATCCGAGAGGTAGAGGAACCGCTCGATCCGCTGCGCGCCGGCGAAGATCTCGAACGGCGGCAGCTGCGCGGTGGCCGGTGGATCGAGGTAGCGGCTGTTCTCCGCGTACGCCTCGTCGAAGTACGAGAAGCAGCGGTCCGGGCGCGACGAGGTGACCACCAGATCGCGCGCGGTCTCGAACGTGACCGTGTGCTCCTCGGTCGCCTGCGGCGTCGAGACCTGGGTCCCGCGCGGCACGCGCTGCTTCTGCGCCGATTCGACCAGCGAGAACCGGAGCAGCGCCTTGGCCGCGCGCGGCGCGCGCAGCTTGATCCCGAGCAGGTTGAGGAACGCGACGTAGTTCTTGTCGGGGACCTGGTTGAGCCGGTAGATGAGCAGATCGGTCATCCACGCGGCGAGCTCGATCAGCGTGATGCCCGGATCGGACGGGTTGTGGTTCGTCCACTCCGGCGCATAGCGCGGGATCATCGAGATGGCTTCCTCGACGATGTCGTGGAACGTGCGGTCGTCGAGCTTCGGCGGTGGAATCATGGAAGGATCGAGCTCCGGATCGAATTCCGGCGTGACGGGTTACGCGCCATCGGCGCTGTTCGCGCCATTCGCGCCGCCCTGTGCGACGCCCTGTTCGGTCTCTTCCTCGGTCCGCAGGTAGAACGGGAACACGAGGTTCTTCTTGTCGTTCTTGTCTCGGATCACGTACTCGATGCGCACGTCGAGGCGGTTCGGCTGATCCTGGTGCGCCATCGCGCGGCTGACCACCTTCTCGACGCGCGGCTCGAACTTGTAGATCGCTTCCTCGCAATACACCTCGGCGCGCGCGGCGGTGAGGTCGTTGTTCGGCGCGAACATGAGGTCGTGGATGCGACAGCCGAAGTCCGGCCGGTTGAGCCGCTCGCCCGGCGCGGTGCCGAGGATGATGAAGATCGCCTGGCGCACGTTCTCCTCGAGCGCGGAGCTCGAGACGCCGCCGTTCAGGTTCACCGAGACGGGGAATCGGAGGCCTCTGCCGAGGAACTCGCGATCGTTCATGCGAACCGACCCTGGATGTACTTGCCGCACTTGCCGCACGAGATCCGGGTCGACTGCTCGACCTCTTCGATCGTCAGCGGACGATGGCTGCAATATGGGCAGGCGACGTCGTTAGGTCGCCCGTTGACGACCATCTCCAACACATCCTGCCACGCAATAAGCGCTTCCTCGTCCACCGTCTAGAGTCCTTTCGTTTCGAACCCTTTCGAACGAGCATGAATCGTAGAAAACATGGCTCGCTGTGGTCAACGCACAGCGCTCCAAATCCATCGCACGACGACGCTCCTCGCAGGGTCGGAGGTTTTCGGAGGTCGAGAGCCCCGTTGATAGAGGGCTGCAGCGCCAGTTTGTGACGCTGCGGGACCGCCTACTTCTTCTTGTTGTCGCTGCCGCTCGGGCCGCCGACGATCTCCTCGCGCGACCGCGTCCGGCGCACCCCGAGCTCTGCCTCGGCCTCGCCCTGCTCCGACTCGAGGCTGACATCGACCTCGGCCTTCGCCGCGGCGCTGGGGTTGCCGACCGCGCTGCGAGCCCGCGCCGCGCTCGCCTCGACCTCGCCGGCTTCGCCCGGCACGTGGCTACGCATCTTGGAGTCCGCCGCGCGGGTCGCCTTGTCGCTCGCCGTGCCGCGTGGATCCGCGTAGGTCCCGCGCGCGTCGGTGGTCGCCTCGTCGACGACGTCGACCTGCGCCGCGCCGGTCATCCGGTTGCGCTCGTCGAACTCGAAGTTCCTCGCGCGCCCGACCTGTCCACCGGTCAGGTGAACGTCGCTCTGTAGGCGAGCCCCGCGGCCGATCTCCGCCGCCTCGCGCGACTCGCGCTTGACCTCGTCGGTCTCGCGGCCCGCGTCCATCTGCGAGTTGGCCGTCGGGTCGGCGATCCGCGACTGGACCATCGTCTCGCCGCCGCCGTGCATCGCGAACGAGCCGTCCGCCCCGAGGCCGCGGCCCATCCCGGCGCTGACGCGCTCGGTGCCGACCTCTTGCTGGGTGCTGCTCACCTGCGTGTTGATGTCGCGCGGCGAGCTGACCTTCTGGTCGCTCGACGACGACGAGAACGTCGAGGTCGAGCTCGCCTGCCCCGCCACGTCCGGTTGATCGAGGGTCGCGCCGCTCGACGCATCGATGTTCGGCTGCTGCGCCCCACGCACGTCGAGCGTCGCGCCGGAGCTCGCGCTGTGACCGATCTGACCGGAGCTGCTCGGCCCGGTGGCGACGCTGCCCGCCGAGCCAGCATCGACGCCCGCAGACGCACCCATCGAAGGTGCGCCTGCCGCGCCCACGTCGACCTCGGGTGCAGATCCCGCCGAGCCGCCGACGTTGCCCGCCGTGCCGCCGACGTTGCCCGCCGAGCCACCGACATCCGTCGAGCTCGACGCGCCGCCGATACCGCCACTGCTCGCGCCCGCGCCAGCGGAGCCCGATGCGCCGGCACCCACGGAACCCGTGGCGACGCCGTCCGCGCCCGCACCCACGGAGCCCGAGCCGACCGAGCCCGCGGCACCGGTGCCACCGACGTCCGTGCCCACGCCAGCCGAGCCCGAGCCTACGCCGCCAACGCCCGCCCCCACGGAGCCCGAGGCCACGCCGCCGGCAGAACCGGAGCCCGCGCCGCTCGCGCCTGCGCCCGCAGAACCAGCGGCTCCGCCGCTCGCGCCTGCGCCCGCAGAGCCAGAGGCTCCGCCGCTCGCGCCCGCGCCCGCAGAGCCAGATGCTCCGCCGTTCACGCCTGCGCCCGCAGAGCCAGTGGCTCCGCCGTTCGCGCCTGCGCCCGCAGAGCCAGTGGCTCCGCCGCTCGCGCCCGCGCCCGCAGAACCAGAGGCTCCGCCGCTCGCGACTGCTCCCGCAGAGCCAGAAGCTCCGCCGCTCACGCCTGCACCCGCATAGCCAGACGCTCCGCCGCTCG
>JBQCJR010000051.1:0-2162 GCA_051952595.1 Kofleriaceae bacterium | reverse complement strand
GCGCGCGAGCCGCGGCCGATCCCGCACGGCACCAGGAGCGGCTACAACCACCATCGCTGCCGCTGCGAGGCGTGTACGGCGGCGCAGCGCGACCACCTGCGGGCGAGCCGCGGCGTCGAGGCCTGCGGCCCGCAGGAAGGGATGCGCCTGGGGAACGACGGTGGAGGAGTAGGGCGCCCCCGCGCCCTTCGCCTCGAACTTGAGGGGGATCGATCCGTTCCGGCCAGTGGGCGCCACCTTGCGCTGGTAGCCCGCCGTCCCGGGCGGGGCCACGCGCGTGCCATCGTTGGCCCACTCGGGCGTGAACTCCGGCAGCTCCGCGAGCTGGTGCCCGTCGCTGGCGGCGGCGACGGTCGCCCCCGCGCCATACGACGGCTCCAGCTTGCCGAGGATGCCGAGGAACGTGATCAGCTTGTCGGCGCTCATCGGTTACTCCTCGGGGTTGGGCGGCGTGGCCGAGCCCTCGACGGCAGGCTCGGGGATCATGCGCGCCGGCGTGGCCGGCGCAGGGGCGGCGGGCGCCGCCCCGGGGCGCAGCTCGGCGAGCACGCCCTCGGGATCGATGAGGTAGCGATCGATCACCTCGGGGCCCGCGGCCTCGACGTCGAGCGGGATGTCGATCGAGGCGAGCTCGATCTCCTGCCCCTTCGCGTCGAGCACGGGGACGCGCTTGCCCTCGGCGTTCAGCTGGGTCTGGATCTGGCGAATACGCATGAGAGGCTCCGGCTCAGGTGCCCGCGGCAGGCACGGTGATGGTGAACGTGGTGAGCTCGCACTCCGCGTTCACCGCGAAGACCGGCGAGTTCAGGTTGACGTTGTAGGCCGCGCCGGCGGAGACGGTCACGCCGTCGGCCGCGTAGCCGTTGCGCCCGCACGTGAAGTCGAGCGGTGCGCTGCCGTCGGCTTTCGTGAGCACGCACCAGGCGGCGTTGCCCGAGGCGAGGATGGCCACCGCCGCGGCGATCGTCGCGGTGATCACCCCGTTCGCCTCGGCGAGCGCCGACACGGTGACCTCCGCGAGCTTCACGGCGGCGCCGATCGCGGCGTCGGCGTTGGCGCGCTGCGGCGCCGAGTAGAACGCGATCTTGCCGCCAGGATAGGCGGCCGCGATCGCCGCCGCCTGGATCGTCCGGGCAGCCGCGGAGGCAGAGGAGAGGAGCGTCATCGTCGGTTACTCCGGTGAGGGCTGAGGGTCGTCGGTCCAGTAGTGAGGAGGCGTGCCCGGTGCGGGGCCGAGCAGCTCGAGGGCGACGGCGGGATGCGTGGCGTACAGATCGGCCCAGCTCCACCGGGCCTCGTGACCGTTCCGAATCACTTCCACGCCTGAAGGGATCTCCACCGACTGGTGCGCGTGAATCGCGAGGCGCCCATCGGTCAGGGTCTTGACCACATGGCAGTCGGCGAGCGGCTCGCCGTCAGCGTTGTGCGGGATAGCCTCCGCAACGAGGAGTGAGGACCGCATCGTTAGAACCCCACGAGCTGAGCCTGTGACTTCAACCCACGCGCGATTCGCGCGCTGAGAAGCCCCATGCGCCCGGCGTTCGGACCGGAGCCGTTGATGTATCCCGTGGCGACGTCAGTGGGTCCTGCCGCGTATGCGGTCGCCAGGCCGGCGAGCGTGTCCTCCGCCCCTCCATTCGACGCCCACCCGAGCGTCGCTTTCGCCTCGTTGCTTACGGTGCTCCGAAGCTGCAGGCGACGTCCCTGCGTGGATACGGCAGTCACCGGAGCGGCAGACGAGAAGCCACCACTGCCATTGTCGTATCGCGCGCCGAAGCGTCCGCCGACATTCAGGCCGTGCAAGAGGGCACGGTTCGTGGACACGCCCACCTGGATGTACCGAGGGGTGTTGGTGAGCGCCCATGTCCCAAGATCGAGGCAGTCGACGAGCATCGACATGCCGGCGACCGGCATCCCGAAGGGATAGTTGAAGGAGAGAAGTTCCGCGGCGCGAGACAGGGGCGTGCCGATCGCATTGATCCGCGAGGTGGCGATTGGCAGCGGGTCGCATTGCCACCCGGTCACCCAGAAGGCCTTGCCGCTCTGGGTGGTGTACCGCTGCACGACCATCGACACGGAGCCCGACGATACGGCAGTCCGCGACCCGGAGATCAGGTACCGGTTCGACGCGCCAAGCCGACGCACCGTGCACGTAAGTCGCG
>JBQCJR010000050.1:0-13371 GCA_051952595.1 Kofleriaceae bacterium | reverse complement strand
GTGATGTAGCCGCCGCCGCTCGCCGACCACGCGGTGGCGAGCTCGCCAGACCGCCGGGCGTGGTTGTGCGCGAGCGCGCCGAGCAGCTCGCGGCGGCGCGCGGCGGCCGCGTCGGTGGTCAGCGTGGCGAGCACCGCCGCGTCGTCGTCGTAGTGGAACAGCAGGTACTCGAGCGCGTGGAAGCCCTTGCGGTTCGCGCCGAGCCCGTCGATGTAGGCGTCGGAGATCGGCGTGGCGGCCGCGATCTCGGCGTCGATCTTGGTGAAGTCGACCGGGCTCTGGTCGATCGCCACGCCGAGCCGCTCGTCGGCGGCGGGCCCGAACCCGAACGCCGCGGTCTGCTTCCACGGCGCCCGCGCGGCGCGCCACGCGGCCTGGGCGGCGTCGAGCGTGGCCTGATCGGGCGCGGAGACCACCGCGTCGATCGCGGTGGCCATCGCGGCGGAGCGCGCGGCGGCCTCGTCGAGCGCGGGGAGCACCACCTCGTCGGCGAGCCCGCGCAGCACGATGCGCCGCTCGGCGTCGCTCGAGTCATCGGAGCAGCCGGTCAGTCCGGCGACGAGCCCCGCGGCGAGCGAGGCGAGCTTCCAGCATCGATTCATAGCGACTCCAGGAACCGGACGAGCGCCGCGCGGTCGCTCGCCTCCATCATGCGGTACGCCTCGCGGGCGGCCTCCGCCTCGCCGCCGTGCCACAGCACGGCCTCGCTCGCGCCGCGCGCGCGGCCATCGTGGAGCAGCAGGTCGTGGCCGTTGACCACACGCACGAGGCCCATACCCCACAGCGGCGGGGTCCGCCACTCGCGGCCGTTGGCGAGGAAGTCCGGCCGGCCATCGGCGAGCTCGTCGCCGAGATCGTGGAGCAGCAGATCGGTGTACGGGTAGATCGTCTGGCCGGACAGCTCGGGGAACCCGTCGAGCGCGCCGGTGACGTGGCGCGGGACGTGGCAGCTCGCGCAGCCGGCCTCGTGGAACAGCGCCTTGCCGCGCAGCACCTCGGGATCGCGGACGTCGCGGCGCGCCGGCACCGCGAGCAGCCGGCTGTAGTAGGTGACGTCGTCGAGCTTGTCCCGATCGATCTCGGGTGAGCCGCCGTTCTGTGCCGCCGCACAGGCCACCTGCGCCGGTGGGCAGTTGTCGAGCGGCGCGAGCGGCGAGGTGATCCCGATGTCGCCGAGGAACGCGCCGGCGTTCTGCTGGACCAGGCCGGGCTGGTTGGCCTTCCAGCCGAACCGGCCGAGCGCGGCGGCGCCGGTCACCGGGTCCCACACCTGGTTCGTCCGCCCGGAGATCCCGTCGCCGTCGGCGTCGTCCTCGTCGGCGCGCGCGCGCACCGCGGCCTCGTCGATCGCCTCGAGCAGGCCGAGGCCGGCCATCACCGGCGCGACGCGCGGCGAGATCATCGCCGAGGGATCGAGCGGGCCAAACGCCAGCTCGGACAGCTGGTAGCGCGGCCGGCGCAGGCTATACGGCGTGCCGTCGCCGAACGCGCCGGGGACCTCGTCGTACGCGACCGTCGCGGTGCCCTCGGCCGGCACGCCGAGGATCGCGCGGTGGTTGAGCTGGCCGCCGTAGCTCGGCTCGTCGAGCGGGCCGCCGTGTGCGTCCTGACCGGGGATCGACAGCCGGAGCAGCAGGCCGAGGAACGGCTCGTCGGGCGCTCCGGGGGGCGCGCCGCGGCCGTCCTTGAAGTGGCACGCCGAGCACGACGACGCGTTGAACGTCGGGCCGAGCCCGTCGAGTCCGGTGGTCGACGACGGCGCGGTGACCCAGCTCCGGTTGAACAGCGAGTTGCCGACGAAGAACCGGTCGCGCCGCGCGCCCTTGAGGTTGCGCGCGGCGAGCGAGAACGCGCTGCGCCCCTGCTCGAACACCGTGGTCTCGCCGCCGGCCAGCTCCTCGCCCGGCTCGTAGCCGTCCGAGCCGTCGTCGCCGCACGCGCCGGTGAGCAGGATCAGGGTGGCGAGCCAGGTGCGCATCGGCTACTCGAGGTTGAGCTGGATGCCGAGCAGGGTCGCGACCTCGACGATCGTCTCGGTCTGATCCTGGAGCGCGCGCACCGCCGCCATCGCCTTCTCGCGGCCGGCGTCGCTCTGGATCGCCTGGTCGAACGGCACCGGGATCTCCGCGATCGCCGCGAGGCTGGCCTCGAGCTGGCCCTTCAGCTTGGTATCGAGCGCGGCGTCGCGGCTGCGCACCAGCTCGTCGATGCCGGGGCCATCCACGGTGCCGTAGCGGCCGAGGTAGACGTTCTGGATCGCGAGCGCGTTGGCGCGCAGATCGCGGTGGGTGTTGTCGCTGAAGCAGGAGTGCTCGTCCTCCTGATCGCGGTTGTCGATCGCGACGGTCATCCGCTCGCCGGACAGCTCCGCCCCCGACAGGCTCCCCATGCCCTGGAGCATGCGCCGCAGCGCCTCCTTGGGATCGCTTGCGAATTCGGTCGGGTAGGTGGCGCCGGCCTTCCACGCCTCGTCGACCGCGGTGAGGTCATCGACGAGCAGCTCGGCGGCGAGCTTGAGGTACTGGCCGCGGCGGTCGAAGTGATCGGCGCCGGCCAGGTAATCGGTGTGCGGCCGGTCGCCCGGGCCGGTCGTGCTGAGGTCCTGGCCCCACAGCAGGAACTCGATCGCGTGGTAGCCGGTCGAGATGTTCTTCTCGCCGCCGCGCTCATTCTGCTCGGCGAGCAGCTCCTTGGTCAGCGCGGGGAACATCGCCGGGTTGTTGATGATGCCGGCCTGCGGGTCGCCGACCACGTAGTCGATGTAGACCTCGTCGAGCGGCCACGCGTTGAGCTGGCCCTCGGGGCCGTTGTCCGGGTTGTCGATCGGGCCGTCGTAGAACCGGTACACCTCGGTCTGGCCGTACGGCTCGCGCGCGGCGAGCCACGCGTCGCGCGCGGCCTGCAGCGATGCCGCGCTCGGCGCCGCGACGAAGGCGTCGATCGAGGCCTCGAGCGCCTTCGCCTTGGTCAGCGTGTCGGCGTAGCTCGCGCGCACGATCGCGGCGTAGCCCTCGACGACCGGCGGCGCCTCCTCCGCGACGGTGGGATCGTCGTCGCCGCACGCGGCGACCACGGCGAGCGCGCTCGCCCACGCGAGGACCCGCCACGAACAAGAATTGAACGCGGTTTTCATTTTCATTACCCGTACACCTGTGCTCCGCCGATCGCAAGCGCCTATCATGTCGGCCGTGTTCGCCGGCCTGCTCCGTCCGTCGTCTCGCCTCGCGCGGATCGCGCGCGCCGCCGAGCGTCCGGTCGACATCGCGTCGCTCGCGGCGTTCCGGATCATCTTCGGCGCGGTGATGTTCTGCGGGACCCTGCGGTTCCTCGCGACCGGCTGGATCGAGCCGATGTACGGCATGCCGCGCTGGTTCTTCTCGTACCCGGGGTTCGAGTGGGTGCGGCCGTGGCCGGTGTGGGGGATGTACGTGCACTACAGCGTGCTCGCCGTGCTCGCGCTCGGGATCGCGCTCGGCGCCGCGCACCGCCTGGTCACCACGCTGTTCGTGATCGGCTTCGCGTACACGCAGCTGGTCGACGTCACCAACTACCTCAACCACCACTACCTGGTGGTGCTGCTCGGCGTGCAGCTCGCGCTGTTGCCGGCGAACGCGGCGTGGTCGATCGATGCGTGGCGGCGCCCCGCGCTGCGCCGCGCGACCGTGCCAGCGTGGATGGTGTGGCTGCTGCGGTTCCAGCTCGGCGTGGTCTACACGTTCGCCGGGCTCGCCAAGGCCAAGGTCGACTGGCTGCTGCATGGCCAGCCGCTCAACCTGTGGCTCGGCGCGCGCACCGAGACGCCGATCTTCGGCGCGCTGTTCGCCCAGCCGTGGTTCGCGCTCGTGATGTCGTGGGCGGGCTTTTTGTACGACACGACGATCTCGGTGTGGCTCTCGTGGTCGCGGACGCGCCTCCCGGCGTTCGTCGCGCTGTTCGGGTTCCACGTCGCGACCGGCTACCTGTTCAACATCGGGATGTTCCCGATCATCATGACGACCTCGGCGCTGATCTTCTTCTCGCCGTCGTGGCCGCGCCGGCTGTACGCGGCGATCCGCCGGCGCAGCCTGCCACCGGTCGAGCTACCGGTGGACGATTCGCCGCGCCCGGCGGCTTCGCGGCTGCGCCGCCGGATCGTGTTCGGCGCGATCGCGCTCCACGTCGTGGTGCAGATCGCGCTGCCGTTCCGCCACCTGGTCTATCCCGGCGCGGTGCTGTGGAACGAGGACGGGATGCGGTTCGCGTGGCACGTGATGATCCGCGAGAAGCACGGCACGGTGACGTTCGTCGCCGAGTTCGCGAACGGCAAGCGGCTCGAGATCCCGCCGCAGAACTACCTGACCTGGCGGCAGGAGCGCGAGATGAGCGGCCAGCCGGACCTGATCCTCCAGCTCGCCCACGCGATCGGCCGCGACCTGCACCAGCGCGGGTACCGCGACTTCGAGGTGCACGCGGTGACCCTGGTCTCTCTCAACGGCCGCCGCCCGGTGCCGATGATCGATCCGGCGGTGGATCTGCTGCAGATCTCCGACCGCGGGCCGCGGACCTGGGTGTTGCCGGAACCCTCCGGACCTCCTCCGCAAGTCCGTGCGGCGCGGTGAGCGAGATCGCAACCGGATCCGAATCACGTGTTTTCGCGGCGTTGAAACTGATAGGGTCTCTCAGTTTCCGTGAAAACAAAGTTGAAAGTCGTTTTCAAATCAAAGAGGATGCCGCCCATGTCGATGCGCAGCTTCTCGATCGCGCTCGCCGCCCTGGTGGCGGCGCCGGCGTGTAGCGGAGATTCGACGTCGCCCGACGCCAGGTCCGACAACTTCGACCGCGCCGGGATGCTCGAGCACCTCGGCCGCACCGTGCTGCTGCCGATGCAGACCCGGTTCGCCGCGGCCGCCGATGCGATGCCCGCGGCGATCGGCGCCTACTGCGACGCGCTCGACGCGGGCGCGGTCGGCACCACGCTCGACGAGGCCCGCGCGGCGTGGGGGGCAGCGATCGACGCCTGGCAGCCGGCCGACGCGATGCTGGTCGGCCCCGCCGCGATGGACGAGAAGACCCTGCGCGACCGGATCTACGCCTGGCCGCTGATCCAGCCGTGCCAGCTCGATCGCGACACCGTCACGCGGTGGAACGACCCGGCGAGCTACGACGTCACCACCAAGCTCGCGAACGCGCGCTCGCTGCTCGCGGTGGAGTACCTGCTGTTCACGACCGCGACCACCCACAGCTGCGTCGCGATGCCGGCCGGCTGGGACGCGCTCGCCGCGAACCTGCCGCGCGCGCGGTGCCGGCTCGCCCAGGCGATCGCGACCGACGTCGCCGCGCAGGGCCGCACCCTGGTGAACGCGTGGGAGCCGACCGGCGGCGACTTCGTCGGCCAGCTCGCGAACGCCGGCCGCTCGGGCTCGATGTTCCCGAGCGCGCAGGCGGCGGTGAACGAGATCTCCGACGCGATGTTCTACGTGGACCGCATGGTCAAGGACATGAAGCTCGCCGAGCCGGCGGGCATCGCGATGAACGCGTGTGGCAGCATCGAGGAGATCTGCGAGCGCGAGATCGAGCTCCGGCTGTCCGACCGCGGCTCGTTTGCGGTTCGCGCCAACCTGCGCGCGCTGCGCGAGGTGGTCACCGGCAAGACCGAGACCACCGACGGGCTCGGGTTCGACGACTTCCTCCGCGAGGTCGGCTCGAGCGAGCTCGCCGACAAGATGGTGCGCGATCTCGACGACGCGATCGCCAAGGCCGACGCGCTGCCCGATAGCTACCTCGCGGCGCTGACCACCGATCGCCCCGGGGTGGTCGCCACGCACGCCGCGGTGAAGCTGTTCACCAACGAGCTGAAGTCTCAGTTCTTGACCGTGCTCTCGCTCGAGATCCCCGACGATGTCGCGACCGATAACGATTGAGCGGCGCGCCGCGCGGCTATCTGGCGTCGCCGTCGCCGTCGTCGTGGCCGCAGGGTCCGCGGCGGCGCAGCCCGAGCCCGCCCCGGAGCAGGCGCCACCCGCGGCAGAGCCCGCACCGGCGACCGAGCCCGCACCCGCGCCGCCCGCGCCTCCCCCGGACCCCGCGCCTGGGGACGCCGCGGCGCCCGCGACTCCCGACGCGACGGCCGAGGTCGCGACCGACGCACCGATCGACGACGGCAGCGACGGCGAGACGATCGAGATCGTCGATCGCCCGCCGCCCGGCGCGCACACCGAGCTCGACAAGGAGACCCTCGAGCGCGACGAGCACAACGATCTGCACAAGGTGCTCGGCGGGGTCGCCGGGGTCTACCTGCGCGACGAGGACGGCTACGGCCTGCGCCCGAACATCGGCATGCGCGGCGCCGCGGCGGACCGCAGCGCGAAGGTCACCTTGATGGAGGACGGCGTGTTGATCGCGCCGGCTCCGTACACCGCGCCGGCCGCGTACTACACGCCGCTGGTCACCCGGATGTCGCGCGTCGAGGTCACCAAGGGCCCGGCGGCGATCCGGTTCGGACCGAACACCGTGGGTGGCGCGATCGATCTGATCGGCGAGCCGTTCCCCGCCGAGCGCGCGGGGTACATCGACCTCGCCGGCGGCACCGATCTGTACGGCAAGCTGCACGCCCGCGCGGCCGAGCGCCGCGAGCACTGGGGCATCATGGCGGAGTACGTCAAGCTCCGCACCGACGGGTTCAAGGAGCTCGACGGCGGCGGGCCGACCGGCTTCGACAAGAACGACGTCCAGGTCACCGGCCGGCTCACCTCGTCGCCCTCGGCGAAGGTCTATCACCAGCTCGAGCTGCGCGCCGGGTACGGCGACGAGACCTCGCACGAGACGTACACCGGCCTCACCGACGCCGACTTCGCCGCCCAGCCGCAGCGCCGCTACGTGGCGTCGCAGCTCGACGAGATGAACTGGACGCACTGGCGGCTGCGCGCGTCGCACCGCGTGGACCTCGATCTGCGGACGCGGATCGAGACCACCGCGTACCGCCACAAGTTCCACCGCGCGTGGGGCAAGGTCGACGGCTTCGTCGGGATGCGCGACTTCTACGGGCTGCTCGCGAAGCCCAACGCCGGCGCGAACGCGATCTACTACCAGATCCTCACCGGCCAGGAGGACACCTCGAGCCCCGAGGAGCAGCTGATCCTCGGCACCAACGATCGCCGGTTCACCTCGCAGGGCGTGCAGACCGCGCTCGCCGCGGAGCGGACCACCGGCCCGGTCAGCCACCACCTCGACGCTGGCCTGCGCGTCCACTTCGATCGCGCGGATCGCCGCCGGTACGAGGACGCGTACGACATGGTCAGCGGCTCGCTGGTGCGCGCCGAGCGGCCGCGCGCGACGGTGCTCGACACGCGCGCCGAGACCCTCGCGATCGCCGGCTTCGTCGAGGATCGCGTGCGCTGGAAGCGGCTCGAGGTCGCCGCCGGGCTCCGGCTCGAGCTGATCGACTTCCGGTTCGCCGACTGGCTGACCAACGGCCAGCGCGACGACAACTACGCCGTCGTGATCCCGGGCGGCGGGTTCGAGTACCACGTCACGGATCGCGCGAGCGTGCTGGCCGGCGTGCACCGCGGGTTCGTGCCGGTGGCGCCCTCCGCGGGCGCCGACATCAAGCCGGAGTCGAGCATCAACTACGAGGCCGGCGTGCGCTGGCACGACGCGCGGCTCCAGGCCGCGGTGATCGGCTTCTTCAGCGACTACTCGAACCTCAAGGGCTCGTGCACCCTGGCGAGCGGCTGCACCGAGGTGCAGGAGGGCCAGGAGTTCAACGGCGGCCAGGTCAACGTCTACGGCGTCGAGGCGCAGGCGGGCGGCGAGATCCCGGTGATCGAGAAGCGCAAGTCGCCGCTGTCGATCCCGGTCGCGCTCGCGTACACGTTCACCGATTCGCAGTTCGGCCACGCGTTCTCGTCGGACTTCGCCGGCTGGGGCGACGTGATGAAGGGCGACGAGCTGCCGTACCTGCCGAAGCACCAGCTCAGCCTCTCGGCGGGCGTGAAGACCCGCTACCTCGAGCTCGGCGCGACCACGCGCTACCACGGCGCGTCGCGCGACGTGGCGGGGCAGGGCGACATCCCGGCGAACGAGCGGGCCGAGTCGCTGTTCACGATCGATCTCTCCGCTCACGCGCGCCTGCACGCGTGGGCCGAGCTCTACGCCACGTGCACCAACCTGCTCGACGAGCAGGTGATCATCTCGCGTCGTCCGTACGGAGCGCGGCCCAATCCTCCTCGGATGGTGGCCGTCGGGTACAAGGCGCGGTTCTAGCCTCAGGAGCAAATACGGATGAACAAGCTCTCGTGCCTCTTCCTCGGCCTGTCGTTGCTCGCCGCGTGTGGTGACGACAACACGGCCAACCCCGATGCGTCGGGCAACCCCGACGCGCCGCCCGATGCGGCGGACCCGTTCGTCAAGCCGGTGCCGTTCAAGGTGCCGCTGGCGGCGGGGGGCCCGGACCAGCTGCAATCGGTGGCCGCGGGGCCGAATGGCACGTTCTACGCCGCCGGGTTCGCCGCGCAGACCCTGACCGGGCCCAAGCAGGTGGTCGTGGTCAAGATGTCGAACACCGGACCGATCCAGGCGTTCGGCAACGGCGGCGTCGTGATCACCCCGGTGGTTTCGGCCAGCGGCACCGCCGGCGAGATCGACGTCGCGGTCCAGCCCGACGGCAAGCTGATCGTGACCGCCACGGTGGCGAACGCGATCAACCCGATGGATCGCGATGTCGCGGTGATCCGGCTCGACGGCACCACCGGCGCGCTCGACACCACGTTCGGCGACGCAGGCGACGACGGGATCCAGATCCTCGATCTCAACACCGCGCTCGATGCCTCGCAGGCCGCTCAGCGCGACGTGTCGCGTGACCTCGCGATCGGCCCGGGCGGCATCATCTACATCTACGCCGCCTCGCGGAACCCCGGCGTGACCGCCACCGACTCGGACTTCACCGTGGTCAAGCTGTCGGCCAACGGCGTGCGCGACATGGCGTTCGGCGGCAACAACACCGGCAAGTTCACGCTCGACATCAAGATGCCGGCGGACCCGGTCGGCTCCAACGCGACCTCGCGCGGCATCCACGTGCTCGCCGATGGCAGCATCATCGCGGGCGGCTACGCGAGCTCGTCGTTCACCGGTGACACCGTGCAGCCGGTGCTGTTCAAGCTGACGCCGAACGGCACGCTCGACCCCGCGTTCGCCGATGGCGGCGTGTTCCACGAGTCGGTGCTCGCGATGCAGACCGAGATCTACAACTTCGCGGTGCACGGCGCGAACCTGGTGACCGGCGGCTACGGCCGCAACTCGGGCTCGGCGAACGACTTCGTCTCGATGCGGTTCGCGACCAGCAACGGCGAGCGCGATGACATGTGGGGCGCCGTGACGGGTGGCGCGGTGCTGGTGGATCCGTCGGGCGCGGCGCTCGGCAGCAACTGCCGCAACGCGATCGCGCTCCCGAACGGTAAGACGCTGCTGATCGGCTCGACCGGCCCGTCGAACATGCCGGCGCAGGACGCGGCGTTCGTGGTCCTCGACGCCGCCGGCAAGCTCGACACCTCGTACGGCACCGGGATCCAGACGTTCCAGCTCGGCTCGAACCAGAACGACCAGTTCTGGGGCGGCGCGGTGTCCGGCGACTTCGCGATGGTGGTCGGCTATCAGGGCGGCGGCGCGACCCCGAGCGAGACGGTCAACGACGACGCGTACGGCATCGTGTTCGAGCTGCGCTGAGAGGCCGACGTCTTCGTCGGACGAGCTGTGTCACGGCGGCGCACTCGGCCCGGCGGGGCGTGCCGATCTGGCAACGTGTTGGCACGCTCGTCGTGTTTCTTGCACGCGGCGCCGAACCGCGCCAACACTCGGGACATGCGTCTGCTCGCGTCGGCGGTCCTCGGCGTGTCGTGCCTGCTCGGCCTGGCCGCTCGGGCGCACGCCGACAACGACTCCACGAATGACCTGCTCGGTCCGCGCGAGATCGCGGTGGGCGAGGCGATGCGCGGCGGCGCGACCGGCGCGAGCGCGATCGGCCTCAACCCGGCGGGCCTGCCGCTCAACCGCGAGCTGGTGTTCGAGGGTGGCTACGGCTATCGCGCGTCGGACTCGGCGTCGATCATCGGCGCGTCGGCGTGCGACTCGACGAACGTGATGCCGGGCTGCTTCTTCTACGACTACATCGGGTCGTCGCTGGAGCTCGATGGCATGTCCGGCAAGCGCCGCACCCACATCGGCGGCGTCGCGCTGTCGCGCCAGCTGGTGCCGCGGATCCTGATCGGCGGCGCGGTCAAGTACTTCGACGTCAACACCGACATGATGGGGGAGACCGACAGCAGCGGGTTCGCGTTCGATCTCGGCGCGACGGTGCGGCTGACCCAGATGATCAACCTCGGCGTCTCGGCGCAGAACCTGTGGGCGACCGAGGAGTCGACGCAGTTCCCGCGCACCGTGGGCGGCGGCATCCACGCCCGCCCGCTCCCGATCCTCGCGATCGGGTTCGACGCGCGGTGGAAGATCGACGAGGACGAGGCGCGCGCGCGCTACGGCGGCGGCGCCGAGCTGTTCCTGCGCTCGGGCAGCGCGACCGGGTTCCCGATCCGGATCGGCGGCCTGCACGACAACGGCACCGATTCGACGTTCATCAGCGGCGGGCTCGGGCTCGCCACGATGAAGTGGGGCCTCGACGTCGCGGCGCGCCGCGAGGTCAAGGGCGGCGACGAGCTGACGATCATCGCCAGCATGCGGTTCTTCGGCCCGCGGCTCGCGACGCCGGGCATCGAGTAGCTCCAGTCAGCAGCGCGCGACGACCTTGATGCAACCGTCGCGCTTGTCGTTGAACATCCGGTAGGCCTCCGGGACATCGTCGAGCGTGATCCGGTGGGTGATCACGAACGACGGGTCGACCTCGCGCGCCTTGATCCGCTCGAGCAGCGGGCGCGCGTAGCGGTGGAAGTGGGTCTGGCCCATCGCGAAGTTGAGGCCCTTCGCAAACGCGGCGCCCATCGGGAACCGATCGATCAGGCCGCCGTAGACGCCTGGCACCGAGACCGTGCCGCCCTTGCGGCACAGGAGGATCGCGGTGCGCAGCGCGATCGGCCGGTCGGCCTCGAGCTTGACCGACTGCTTGACCCGGTCGTACAGCGCGGCGAGCCCGGCGCCGTGGGCCTCCATGCCCACGGCGTCGATCACCGAGTCGGGGCCGCGCCCGCCGGTCAGCTCCTCGATCCGGCCGCGCGCGTCGCCGTGGCGCTCGTCGATGATCGTGGCGCCCTGTTCGCTCGCCAGCGCGAGCCGCTCGGACACGTCGTCGACCGCGATCACGCGATCCGCGCCGAGCAGGAACGCGCTCTTGATCGCGAACTGGCCGACCGGGCCGCAGCCGAGCACCGCGACGGTATCGCCGATCTGGATCCGGCAGTTCTCGGCGGCCATGTAGCCGGTCGGGAAGATGTCGGTCAGGAACAGCACCTGATCGTCGGACAGCTCGGGCGGGATCTTGAGGCAGCCGACGTCGGCGAACGGCACGCGCACGTACTCGGCCTGCCCGCCGGAGTAGCCGCCGTAGAGGTGCGAGTAGCCGAACAGCGCGCCGCCTGCGTGGCCGTGCGCGAGCTCGAGCGCGGCCTGGGTGCCCGGCGGGTTGGTGTTGTCGCACGCGGAGTACAGCTCCTGCTTGCAGAACCAGCACCGGCCACACGCGATCGCACACAGCACGATCACGCGATCGCCGATCGCGAGCTCGCAGGCGCGCCCGGTGGCGACGATCTCGCCCATGAACTCGAGGCCGAGGATGTCGCCCGGCCGCATCGCGGGGATGAAGCCGTTGTAGAGGTGGAGGTCCGAGCCGCAGATCGCCGTGGAGCTGACCTTCACGATCGCGTCATGTGGATTGACGATCGAGGGATCCGGCACGGTCTCGACGCGCAGGTCGCGCCGGCCGTTCCACACCACGGCCTTCATCGCGCCCCTCCCGGTGTGGTCGTTCGGCCATCCCAGCCGGAGGTCTGCGCCGAGGTGATCGGCGTGGCGCGCAGCGGCGCGATCGGCGTGGTGGTGTACGCGCGCTCGTGCTCGGCCAGCTCGTCGACGCGGCGCGCGCCGGTCGCCAGCTCGCCGGTCTCGAGCAGCTGCTGGAGCCGCGCCAGCTCCATGCCGATCTCGACCGCGGTGATCTTGCGCAGGAACCCGTAGAGCGCGCTCGCGACGACCAGCCCGCCCGGCGGGAAGTAGTGCAGCTTGACCTCGACGATCGTGCCGCGATCGCCCGGCGCCGGGCGCAGCTCGATCGAGCCCTCGTGGCGGAGGTCGCCGCCCGGCAGCGATCGCCAGCGCAGCCGGCGCGCCGGGGTGTCCTCGACGATCCGCGCGCGCCACGACAGCTCGCGGCCGCGCACGCCGATCACCCAGCGCGAGACCCCGTCGTCCTCGAGCTCGATCGATCTCACGTGGCGGAGGAACCGCGGCAGGTTGGGGAGGTCGCGCCACAGGTCGTAGATCTCGCGCGGCGAGGCCTGCACGGTGATCGCGCGGCGGACGTGCACGCCCTTGCGCACCGCGCGCGCGCGATAGGCCGGGCACCGACCGGTGATCGCGCGCAGGACCGCGATCGCCCCCACGCCCGCCGCCGCGAGGCCGAGCAGCGAGCGGCGCCGCAGCCCCGCGGTGATCGCGAGCCCGCCGAGGAAGGCGGTCGCGACGCGCTCGATCGGAGGGATGTTGGGGCCGACGAGGCGATTCCGGATCGGGTGGCTCATGGCTGTCGAAGTGGGTGCATCCGACATGCCGCGCGCCGACGTCGCGCAGCGCCGCGCGCATGGGCGCGGTGGTCTGCCGCTTGCTTGCTGCGACGGACGCGAGTCGGTTCATGCACGGTTGCTCTGCCACCATCGAACGCGAGCCCAACCGGGCGTCGTCGACACGCCCGGGACGGCGCGCGCGCGGTCGCGTGCGGCGCCGCGTGCGCGACGTGCGCAGCGTGGCGGGAGCGACGTGCGCTGGCGACCCGACGTGCGCCGAGCTCGATCGGGCCGCGGAAGGAGCATAGATGCCACGCAAGCAGGAGCGCGCAGTGGGTCGCGTCGAGCACCCGTTCTACGACGACCCGTGGATGGACGGCGCGCGCGAGCTCGAGCGCCATCGCGGCGAGCGCGCCGGGGAGCGCGAACGCGAGCGCCGGCGGCGCGAGCACGTGGGAGAGCACGAGCGCGGAGGTGGCTGGCGCGGGCGCGGCGAGGGAGGGGAGCGCGAGCGCGGACGCGACTGGCTCGGATACGGCGAGGCGCGCGCGCCAGGTGGGTGGCGAGGGCGGGGTGGAGGCGGAGAGCAGGGGTGGCGGGGCGAGCGCGAGCGCGAGCGGGGGCGCGATTGGCGCGAGCGCGGCGAAGGAGGTTGGCGCGGGCGCGGCGAGGG
>JBQCJR010000049.1:0-3019 GCA_051952595.1 Kofleriaceae bacterium | reverse complement strand
TGGGTCTTCTTGAGCTTCCCGCGGATCCCCGGGGTGGTGAGGTACCCCATGGTGGCCACGTCGGCGTTCGCGGCTGCGATCGCGGTCTCGAGGTCGACGATGTTGTCCCACGTCGGCGCCGCGCCGTTGGCGCCGCCAGCGACCGAGCCGATCCCCGCGGTGGCGGTGAGGCCGGTGCAGTTGTTCCCCGCGCCGGAGCCAGAGATCGCCTGCCCCTCGATCCCGAGGGCGTGCTCCTTCGCCAGGTCTTCGCGAACGAGGCCTTCCACGTCGGGCGTGCGCACCTGCGCGAGCAGCTGCTTCGAGAAGGAGGTGGTGCTCTGCCCGGTCTTCGGGTTGAGCGCCACGGTCCCGAGCAGCAGGTTCGACTCGGCGACGTCCGCGCCGGGGTTCTCCCCGACCATCGTGAACGTGCCGGCGGCCGTCTGCTTCGGGAACAGCACCGGGCCGACGAGCCCCGAGAGGGTCCGGGCGCCGAGCTGCCGCACCTTCATGCGCGCGCGCAGCATGTCGATGAACTCGCCCTGCTCGGTGAACTTGAGCTCCGCGCCCTTGGTAGCCGTGCCGGAGTCGAGCCCCGCGCGGGACGCGAACTGCGGCAGGTTGCGCAGGTTCGTCGGCACGAAGAACCCACCCTGGCTGCGGTAGGTGTCGGGCAGGTGCTTCTCGATCTCCCGCGAGACTTCGCGCTCGAAGCCGTCGTCCTCGAAGCGCTCCCCCAGCTGGCGCGCGGCCGCGGCGTGGATGAGCCGCGCCATCGAGTACTTCCGCTGCTCCTTCGCGGAGAGCTCCACCACCGGCGCGAGCATCGGCTGCGCGTTCTGCGCCAGGCGCTTGAGCAGCTCGTCCTTCACCTCGCCCAGCGACTTGCCGCTCCGGATCCAGCCGGAGAGCTCGGTGCCGGCGCCGAACTGCTCGGCGAGCGCGGCGAGGTCCGCGGCGCGCGTGTCGGCCGGGGGCGCACCCGCGCCCGCGCCACGATCGCGCACCTCGGTGACGGCGGTACCCCCGCCGGGTGCGGCCCCATTGTGGGCCGCCGCGTCCTTGTCCTTCGGATCCACGGTGACACTCCTGGCCTCAGGGGCCGGTTCGGGGGAAACGATGCGCACCGGGAACGCCGCCCCCTCGTCGGCTCCCCGGCCAACGCCGACGGACGGATCCGCCGGCACAGCCACGATGGATCCCTCGAGCAGCGCCCACTGGGTCGCCCGGTAGGTGTCCATCCCACTCTTCTTGTCGCTCTTCTCGAGCTTGAGCTCGCGGATCTGGTAGCCGATCGAGGCGTTCGAACGAATCCCGTCGAGCACGTCCTGCCGGATCTCCTGCGCGCGCGGGCTGCGGGAGAACCGCATCAGCCCGCGGATCACCTTGTCGTCGCCCAGGCTGACCTCCTCGATCACGCCGATCTGGTCACGCGTGCTGTGGTCGAGGAGAAGCGGCAGCCCGTTCTCCGCGCGCGAGAGATCGACGGCGCCCTTGCCGTGGTCGAGGATCTCCTCGCCGAACCAGCGCTCGACGGGATTCTCGCTCGACAGCGCGATCGGGATCCGCTCGTCAGTGGTGTCGGCGCGCGAGGCGAAGCTGCCCAGCGCGATCGCCAGCGTCCGATGCAGCGTCGGAAGCGCCTTGGGCGCCTCCCGCGTCTTCGGTGTCGTCATTGGAGTCTCCTGCAGGGGATGGGGCCGCGGCCTTTGCCACGCCCAGGTCGATCGGCACGCCCGCTTCCTTCGCCAGCCGGATCTCGCGCTGGCGCTCGCGGAGTACTTCTTCGTAGTCCAGTCCGTGCTCCGCGCAGAGGGCGGTCAGCGTGTCGGCGCTGGCGGCGATGCGGGTGAGCCGGGCCTTGATCTCCTTCTCGGGGTCCACGCTCCAGAACCCGCGCTGCTGCCAGCGGGCGCTTCGGAGCACCCGGTCGATCTCGCGCGGCGGCACCTCGAGCGCACCGGAGAGCACCGCGGTGCGCACCCAGGCGCGATACACGCGATCGTGGAAGCCACGGGTGAACCAGCCGAAGAGGAGGCGCCAGGCGTCGCGCTCCGGCATGAGGCCCGCACGCATCGAGGAGTAGTTCGCGCCGCGGAGATCACCGGTAAGCGTGAGGTGCGACACCCGAAGCCCGGTCGCGATCGACTGGAGGATCACGCGGCTGAACGGGTCGACCTCGCCGTTCGGATACGTGGGCTCGTTCCAGACGACCTTGTACCCCGGCGGCGGGACAAACCCGTTGCCCGGCTCCGGTACCTCGAGCGCGTAGCTCGTCGGCATCGACTCCTCGGGCATCGCATTCGCCGGATCCGCGACCTCGAGGGAGAACGGCGCGGCCGCGCCGATCCGCGCCGCGGTGATCGCCGACTCCTGGAAGCCGAAGAGCATCCGCTCATCGATGAGCACCGGCGCGAACCACGGCACGCCGATCGTCTGGCCCGGGCGGCGGCGGATGAACTGGTGGATGATCTGGTCGGCGGGTACCCGTTCGAGCTTCCGCACCCCGCGGCCGTACTCGCTCGGGTGCACCGTCCAGAGGTGGTAGGCGACGGGGCGCCCCCACGCGTCGATCTCCACGCCGTTCCGGATCTCCGCCAGGCCGCCGCCCGCTTGACGGTTCAGCTCATGCTCGAGGTGGTCGGGATCGAGCACCTGAATGGCGAAGCGGAAGCGGTTCCCCGGGTACCCGGGGACGAGCCGGACGAGGTAGCACCCGTCCTGCGGGGTGGTCTCGCAGAGGAGATGCTCCACGTCGGTGAAGGACATGCCGCCATCGACGGTGGGATCCTCACACCACTCCGCCCACTTCTCCTCGACCTCGTCGTTCAGCGAGCGCTTGAAGTCGCCTTCCGCGGTGGCCACGCGCACCTGAAGGGTCGCGCCATGCGGCCCCGCGACGTTCTCCGCCACGGACTGCACGAAGCGGCTTGCGTAGGAGAAGTCGCGCACCAGGGAGCGCGCGCGATCGCGGAGCTTCCGCAGGTCGCCCTTGATGGCCTGGTCGGCCGAGATGATGCCGGTGATCCAGTCTGCG
>JBQCJR010000048.1:0-15029 GCA_051952595.1 Kofleriaceae bacterium | reverse complement strand
CGCATCGATGCGGATCCGGCCGGCAGTGCCGTTGCTGCCCGCGCGCGCGTGGACCGCGCCGGACGTGACCATGCCGCCCGCGCGGAGCAGCACGACGCCCCCCGAGCCACCCCCGCCGCTTCCCGCGCCGATGCCCGAGCCCGAGCCACCCCCGGCGCCGTTCGCGTCGATCGTGCCCACCGAGAGGTCGCCGGCCGCGGTGATCGCGACCGAGCCACCGCCGCCACCGCCGACGCCGCCCGGACCGAGCGTGCCGCCGTTGCCACCCGCGCCGCCGCTGCCGCGGTTCGGCGCCGCCAGCGTGGGCACCGCGTCGCTGCCGATGAACCCGCCGCCGGCCCCCGAGGCGACGCCGCCGGCCGGGCCATCGCCCGGCGCGCCCGGCGAGCTGCCGACGCCGGCCGGCCCGCCGTTGCCGCCCTTGCCGCCGCTGGGCCCGCCGGTCTGCCCCGAAGCGCTCACCTGGATGGAGCCCGCGATCGCGATCGACGACGTGGACCGCACCACCAGCGGCGCCGTCGCGCCCGTGGGCGACAGCTTGCCGGTGAGGTCGATCTTCGAGAACACGTGCGACGCGCCCACCGCGAGCGACTGGTCCGCGCCCGTCAGCTCGTCGAGCGCCTGGTAGGTCAGCGCCGGGATGTCGCCCGCGAGGTTGGTCAGCGTCCGCGACACCGGCCCCGACGGCGTCATCTGGGTCACCGTCACCGCGAGCTTGATCGTGGTGCCCGCGCCGAGCGTCGCATCGACCGGCACGCGGACCGGGACCGCCAGCATGTTGCCGTTCTCGGCGACCGCGAGCTGCGTGTTGTCGACCTCGATCGTGGGAGCGGACGGCTCGAGCGCCTGCACCGCGATCTCGACCTTGGTCTCGTTCTGGACCATGTGCTGGCCGTGGATGACGAGCACCGCGCTGCGGCTGCCGCCATCGCCCTGGCCCTCGATCAGGACCGTCGGCGACGCGCGGGTGAGCTCGAGCATCGTCGGGTCGGCATCGAGGATGACCTCGGCGTCCGGCGGGGCATCGAACACCGGGATGTCGTTCGGGTTGTAGACGAGCGAACACCCGCACATCGCCGACGATGCCAACGCGACGAGCTTGGCGAGCTGCTGACCCATGCGCCGATTATACGCACGGTCGGTCGAGCCCTCCCGTGCGCACGCCACAGGAGCGATGGCATCGCGTCGCGCAGCGGGAGAACGTGGAACGCGCGAGGACCTCGACGGGAGCACCGCGACGCATGGCTCCGTCGAGCGCGGCTCGGTCAGATGCGAATCACGGGAGGAGGCACGAGGCCCGCCGAGTCGCTTGCTTCGATGGGCTAACCGGGTGATTGTCTTGGGGCATGGTCGCATGTCTGCTGTGCTCCTCTCCGAGGTCGATTGGCGTGTTGTGCACCACCCACGGTGTGGCGATCGCGTCGCCGGGCATCACGAGCGAGCAGATCTTCTCGCGGGTCCAGAACCCTGTCGCCGCGCTGATCGATGCGTGGGGCGTTGCTCACGCCATCGCGGACGGTAGCAAGATCGGCCGCGACCCCCGGGTCGATGTCGCGGTGCTCCACGCCTCGGTGTCGAGCGAGCACGCGGTGATGAAGCTCGAGCCCGCCCGCCCCGGAGAAGAGGGCGTGCGCTGGCACATCATCGACCACTCGAGCCGCAACGGCACCGAGGTCGAGGGCACCCGGATCACCGACCAGGAGCTGACCAACGGCGCCACGATCCGGCTGGGCGACGTGAAGCTCTACTTCTGGCCCGAGGCGCTGCCGAAGATCGAGCCGCCCCGCGGCTCCGGCCGGACCGCCCCGACGCGTCGCGACGAGCTGGTGTTCAGCGCCAAGGTCACCACGCCGCGCGGCCACATGCTCGACCTGCGCCAGCGGGTCGATGGCGGCGTGCTGCGGATCGGCGAATCGTCGATCGAGCTCGCGGCCATGGAGTTCGGGCTGCTGCAGCTGCTGGTCGAGCGCCGCCGCACCGTGACCGACCCCGAGCTCGCCTACGTGGCGTGGCACGAGATCGCCGATGCGCTGTCGTTCCGGTCGGTCCAGGCCGACAGCGAGAACGTGCGCGAGCTGGTCCACCGGGTGCGCCGCAAGCTCGCGAGCGTGCACGCCGACGACTTGATCGAGAGCAAGCGCGGCGTGGGGTATCGTCTGGCGGGCGAGCCCGGCTGACGGAAGCTTGCTGACGCCTGAATGCCCGCGGTGAGCGGACGCGTATAGTGGCGGAAATGGCCGCTCGGGATTTGCGTTCGCGCCACGGCTCGCCCGGCCGTCGGCGCCAGGTGAGATGGGCCAAGCGACTGCGCCGGGTCGGGCTCGCCTGGCAGAACGCGCTCGAGCTCGCGCGCGCTGGCCGGCTGACCGCGCCCTACGGCGCGTCGTTCGAGGTCGTGTACGAGGACCGGATCGCGCGGTTGCGCCGCTACGAGCGCACCGCAGATCCCGGGGTCGCGCGGGTCGCCGCGCCGCTGCTGCTCGTCCCGCCGCTGATGGTCGCCTCCGAGGTCTACGACATCTCGCCGGACGTCAGCGCGATCGCGTACCTCCAGCGCGCCGGCGTGGACGTGTGGCTCGTCGACTTCGGCGCGCCCGAGCGCGAGGAAGGCGGCATGGAGCGCACCCTCGACGACCACGTGCGCGCGGTGTCCGAGGCGATCGGCCGGGTGCGCGACGCGACCGGCCACGACGTCCACCTCGCCGGCTACTCCCAGGGCGGCATGTTCGCGTACCAGGCCGCCGCGTTCCGGCAGGCGATCACCGGCCCCGGCGCGCCGGTGGGGCTCGCCTCGGTGATCACGATGGGCAGCCCCGTCGACCTCCACCGCACCGTCAAGCTCGGCGAGGACACCACCGAGCGCCTGGTCGCCGGACTGCGCGCGGCGCTCGCCTGGCCGCTCGCGCGGATCGAGGGCCTGCCCGGGTTCTTCACGTCGACCGGGTTCAAGCTGCTCTCGGCGCGCAAGGAGGCGCTCCAGCTGGTGGACTTCGTGCGCAACCTGCACGATCGCCAGGCGCTCGAGAAGCGCGAGGCCAAGCGGCTGTTCCTCGGTGGCGAGGGCTTCGTGGCGTGGCCCGGCCCGGCGTTCCGCAAGTTCGTCGACGAGCTGATCGTCGGCAACCGGATGGCCTCCGGCGGGTTCGTGATCGATGGCCACACCGTCACGCTCGCCGACCTCGCCTGCCCGATCCTGTACTTCGCCGGCAGCCGCGACGAGCTGGGGCGGCCCGCCGCGGTGCGCGGCATCCAGCGCGCGGCGCCCAAGGTCGAGACGATGTACGAGATCCCGCTCAAGGCGGGGCACTTCGGGCTGGTCGTCGGCTCGACCGCGCTCGGGATCACCTGGCCGAGCGTCGTCGAGTGGATGCGCTGGCGCGAGGGGGCCGGGGCGCCGCCCGCCCACGCGATCGACGTGCGCGCCGGCGACGCCGAGGCCCCACACGCACACGCGGCTCGCCACGGCGACCACGGCGACGAGGACCACGAGGATCACGGCGACCACGACGGCGACCACGACGAGGACGACCACCCGACTGGGCTCGATCTCGAGCTCGCGCGCGAGCTCGTCGAGAAGACCGCGCGCGCCGCGCTCGAGCAGGTTGGCGAGTGGGCCGAGGATCTCGGCAGCTACCTCGACAACGCGCGCTACCAGCTGCCGCGGCTCACCCGGCTGCGGGATCTCGAGGACGACTCGCGGATCTCGGTCGGCAAGACGCTCGCCGATCAGGCGCGCCGGATCCCGGATCGCACGTTCTTCCTGTTCCGCGGCCGCGCGTTCAGCTACGCCGAGGCGAACCGCCGGGTCGACGCCGTGGTGCGCGGCCTGATCGCGTGCGGCGTGCGCCCCGGCGACAAGGTCGGCGTGATCATGAAGTCGCGGCCCAGCCACCTCACCGTGGTCGCCGCGCTCAACCGGCTCGGCGCCGTCGCGGTGCTGCTGTCGCCCGAGACCCCCGATGACCGGCTCGCCTCCGCGCTCGCGCTCGGCGAGGCCGGCGCGGTGATCACCGATCCCGACTCCGCCGCCCGGGTGCGCGCCGCGATCGAGAACCCGATCCTGGTGCTCGGCGGCGCCGGCGAGGTGCCGTGGACGCCCGGCGCGTCGCGCGAGCTACCGCCCGACGTCATCGACATGGAGGCGATCGATCCCGAGGCCGTCGCGGTACCCGCGTGGTACCAGCCCGACCCGGGCCGCGCGTGTGATCTCGCGATGGTGTTCGTGTCGTCCGGGCGCCACCAGCCCCCGCGGGCCACGCGGATCACCAACCGCCGGTGGGCGTTCTCGGCGCTCGGCGCGGCCGCCGCCGCGATGCTCACCACCCGCGACACCGTGTACTGCTGCCTGCCCCTGCACCACCCGTCCGGCACGCTCGTCGCGACCGGCAGCGCGCTCGTCGGCGGCGCCCGGCTCGCGCTCGCCGGTGCCCCCCGCGCCCGCGACAGCGCACCCACAACCTCCGGGTTCGATCCCCAGACGTTCTGGGACGAGGTCCGCCGCTACGGGATCACCGTCGTGTACTACGCCGGCGAGATGTGCCGGCGGCTCGTCGATGCGCCGCCGGTGCTCGGCGAGGCCAACAACCCCGTGCGGCTGTTCGCCGGCAGCGGCCTGCGCAGCGACGTGTGGCGCCAGCTCGTGGACCGGTTCGGTCCGGTCGGCGTGCTCGAGCTGTACGCGTCCACCGAGGCCAGCACCGTGCTCGCGAACGCGCGCGGCAAGAAGGTCGGCTCGGTCGGCCGGCCGCTGCCCGGCTCGCCGGAGGTCGCGATCGCCGCGTGGAGCTTCGCAGAGCGCGACTTCGTGCGCGACGGCGCCGGCCGGCTCGTGCACGCGCGGCTCGACGAGCCCGGCATGCTGATCGCGCGGCTCTCGCGCGCCGGCGCCGGCGCCGACGTCGCCCACATCGATCCCCGCCGGCTGCTCCGCGGCGCGTTCGCGCCCGATGATCTGTGGTTCGTGACCGGCGACTTCTTCGAGTGCGACGCCGAGGGCGATCACCGGTTCGTCGATCGGCAGGACCAGATGATCGAGACCCACCTCGGCGCCGTCGCGTCGACCCGGATCGAGGACGCGTTGTACGAGGTCGCCGAGGTCGCGCTGTGCGTCGCCACCGGCCAGCCCGATCCCGACCACCCCGGCGCGCGGCGCCCGATCGCCGCCGTCCAGCTCCACCCCGGCGCCGTCGATCGCGCGCGGTTGCTCGCCGCGCTCTCGGCCGCCGTGGGGAAGCTCCCCGAGTACGCGCGACCGCGCCGCGTGCACTTCGTGGCGTCGATCCCGCTGACCGATGGGTTCCGGCCGCTCAAGGCGGCGCTGCCCGCGCTCGACGTGCCCGTCGGGCCCGAGGTCGTCGCGTGGGACGCCCACGCGCTGTGCTACGTCGCGACCGCTACGGAATCGGCGTCGCCCCCATCTGCTCGAGCAGCTCGTTGACCGCCTTGCGGGCGATCTTGCGCGGCACCACCGCGCGGAACCCGCCCGACTGGATGTTCATCTCCTGCGGCAGGAGGAACAGCGCCATGATCCGCGAGAACAGCGGCACGTGGATCCACGCCTGCACGTGGACCCTGTCGCCCTCCAGCGCGAACTGCGCGCGCATCGGCGCCGTCCACAGCCCCGACCCCTTCTGGAACATCTTGAGCCCCGGCGTCTGCGGCTCGCGCGGCAAGAAGCCGTGCTTCTTCGCCCAGAGCGCGATCTGCGGCCAGGGATCGCCCTGGACCTGAAAAGAAGCCGTGCTGCGCTTCGCGGGATCGACCGCGACCAGTGCCTGCGTAGATTCCATACACCCTCGAATCGGAAGAGCCCGACACTATCACCGGCCGGGCAGAGGGCGGCGGACATCGAAGCCGCCGACGCCGGTCACGCGCCGAGCCCGCGGCGATACGCCTCGGCCGCGCTGGTCGCGGTCGAGCGACGGATCACGTTGCCGTGCTCGTCGAGGTACTCGATCGCGCCGCGCAACGTCACGAACACGACGAGCGGCGCGTCGCCGACCGCGCGCCAGCTATCCACGTTGCCCGGCGGCTCGTAGACGTAGTCGCCCGGGCCAACCACGACGCCGGTCTCCAGCAGCTCGCGATGGCCGGCGAGCGTGTACGCATGGACCTCACCCGTGTGGCGATGGCGCGAGATCGTCGTGCCGGGCTCGAGCCGGAGCAGCTCGACCCAGACGTCGTCGTCGGAGGTTGCCCGGAGCAGCTTGAACGAGAAGCCCGGCGCGATCGGGACCCACGGGTGGGCGTCGGCGCGGGCGATCGGAGCGAGGTCGGCGGGGGATGCGGGAACAGGGCTCGTCATGGCTCCGAGATAGCTCCACGAGTGGCTCCATCAAAGATCCAATATTGACGAGAACGATGGAGCCATTCAGGCTCGCCGCCATGGACGTCCACATCACGCTCGCGCGCGACCGCCTGTCCGCGGGGGTGTACGACCAGCTGAGGGGGGCGGTGCTCGACGGCCGGCTGCGTCCCGGCGACGCGCTGCCCGCGTCGCGCGAGCTCGCGCGCCGGCTCGAGGTCTCGCGCAACACCGTGACGAACGCGTACCAGCGCCTGATCGCCGAGGGCTTCCTCGTCGGGCGCGTCGGCGCGGGCACGTTCGTCAGCGACCAGGTCCCGGCGCTCCGCCCACGCCGCGCTCCCGCCGGCAGCCCGCTGCGCCCCACCGCGGCGTGGCGCGACGCCGCCGCGCTCGAGGAGCGCCCGACGGTCGCCACGAGCCTCGACTTCCAGCTCGGCGTGCCCGACGCGCGGCTGTTCCCGTGGGACGAGTGGCGCCGGCTGGTCGCGCGCCAGCTCCGCCCCGCGCGCACGCGGATCGCCGGCAGCTACACCGACGCCGCCGGCGACCCGGCCCTGCGCGAGGCGATCGCGCGCCACGTCGGCCTCGCGCGCGCGGTGAACGCGGGCGCCGAGGACGTGCTCGTCACCAACGGCGCGCAGCAGGCGTTCGACGTGCTCGCGCGCGTGCTCGTCCAGCGCGGCACGTGTGTCGCCGTCGAGGATCCCGGCTATCCGCCCGCGCGCCGCGCGTTCGCCGCCGCCGGCGCTCAGATCGCGGCGGTGCCGGTCGACGCAGAGGGCCTCGACGTCGCGCGCATCCCGGCGCGCGCGCGCGTCGTGTACGTCACGCCGTCGCACCAGTTCCCGCTCGGCGTCGCGATGTCGCTGCCGCGCCGGCTCGCCCTGCTCGCGTGGGCCGAGCGCCACGGCGCTGCGATCATCGAGGATGACTACGACAGCGAGCTCCGGTTCGACGGCCGGCCACTCGAGTCGCTGCAGAGCCTCGACCGCGCCGGCCGCGTGGTCTACGTCGGCACGTTCTCGAAGGTCCTGCTGCCCGCGTTGCGGCTCGGGTTCGTGGTCGCGCCCCCGACGCTGATGCCCGCGCTGCGGGCCGCGCGCGGCATCGCCGACCTCCACGGCGCGCTCGCCACGCAGGGCGCGCTCGCCGCGCTGATGGCCGACGGCTCGCTCGCGCGCCACGTCCGCCGCGTGCTGCGCACCTATCGCGAGCGTCGCGATCGCCTGATCGACGCGCTCGCGCGCGAGCTCGCCGACGAGCTGGTGGTGCTCCCCGCGTCGGCCGGCCTGCACGTCGCCGCCCGGTTCGCCGACCGCCGGCGCGACGACACCGCCGTGGTCGCCGCCGCACGCGCCTCCGGCGTCGGCTGCTCCGCGCTCACCCCGTTCTACCTGCGCCGGCCGCGTCCCGGCATCGCGCTCGGCTACGGCGTCATCCCGCGGTCTTCGATCGACGAGGGCGTGCGCCGGCTCGCGGCGTGCGTGCGCCGCGCGGGGCCGGCTCGCGGCTGACCGAAGCCTGCGCGCGCCGGCGCGTCGCCCCCGCAGGCGTCTGTCGCCGGGCTGGTCGTCGCGTTCGCTTCGCACTCGTGGCGAGCTCCTCGGCGAGCACGACCGCGTTGTTGTGCGCTTCGTCGTGGGCCGAGTAGACGAGCGTGACCGTGGCATCTGCCGCCCGGTGCGCGAGCTGGGTCAGCGCCGTGTGCGCCGGCTCTGCGTGAAGCTCGCGCTTGTAGCGCGCGCGAAACTCGGCGAACCGGCTCGGCTCGTGTCCGAACCAGCGGCGGAGCCCGTCGCTCGGCGCGACCTCTTTGAGCCATTCATCGATGTGCGCGGCGCGCTTGGCCACACCGCGCGGCCACAGGCGGTCGACGAGCACGCGATATCCGTCGCTCTTCGCCGGACGTTCGTAGGCTCGCTTCAGCTGGATCATGGAGCGATCCTACGCATTGTCCGTGCCGGGCCGAGGTGCGAATTTCCTCGTCGTGTTCGAAGGGACGGCGCCGCGTCTCGTCCATGGCCGATCGTATGGATTGTCCCGATCGAGTCGTGATCGCCATTCTCCGCGCGTACACATGATGAAGGTGAAGACGCGATGGGTTCAGGGTGTGCTGGTTCTCCTCATGGGGAGCACGGCGTGCAACAAGGCCAGCGAGCCGCAGCAGAATCGCGAGGCGGCGAAGCCGAGCGAGAAGGCCGCGCCGGTCGCTGCGCCGACCGCCCCCGCGCCGAGCGAAGAAGCGCCAACCGCGCCCACACCAACCGCGCCCGCGCCGAGCGCAGCAGCGGCGCCCCCGGTTGTGGCGGAGGGCCCCGCGCCGACTCCCGTTCCATGTGATGGACCCGCGCTTGCCAAGCTCGCGAAGCAGCTCGACACCGCGGGTGGCATCGGCGTCGACCTGGGCACCGAAAAAGGGCGTGCTTCGATCGACGCGGCCATCGCGGCCATCAACGGCAAGCGCGTCGCGTTCAAGAACTGCGCGTTCAAGAGCCAAGGCAACGACGAGGTGTCGTTTGCCGCGCGCAAGGGCGCGCCGAACGAGATCACGTGCAGGATGGCAGGCGGCGAGCAGGGCAATAAGGCCTTCCGGAACGCCGCGATGAAGCTCGACATGGAGAAGCTCCGCCTCGACGTCGTCGGCGTCGTCGGATCAAACGGAGATCCGCATGTCACGCGCTATCTCCTGACCGAGTGCACGATCACTCCACACGAGTGACCTGGTCAGACGAAATGCGCTTCAGAACCGCGCGAGGATCGCCGTCACCTTCGGGTGCTTGCTGAAGCGCTCCCGGAACCGCGCGTTCCGCTTCTGGGCCTGCTTCTTCGCCTTCGCGAGATCGAGCTTGCAGGTGACCACGGAGGCCGCGGCGTCGAGGATGTAGTGGACGAGCGAAGCGTCGCTGATCCACAGCTCGGGTTGATCGTCGAACCGCGCTACCGGGTACTCGCCGTCGGCGTCGGGCGATCCCATGTACAGGAAGAGCTCCTGATCGCCGGGGCTCGCGAGCGAGATGCACGCTGGCATCTCCGGATCGTCGGTCCAGAGCGGCACGTTCGCCGGCAGCTTGGCCAGGGGACCAAGGCCGGTGTCCTCGCCGCGCAGCGCGCGGCGCACGAGCTTCTCGATATCGACCGCCCGCAAGTGGGCGAGCAGCGGCTGGGCGTGCTTCCACAGCCGGAAGTTCTTGTCCGTGCGCAGGATCGTCGCGACGCTCTTCGGGACGGCGACGGTGGGATTCGCCGACGTGCGCGACGTTCGCAACCGCAGCTTCGCGATCGCCGCCTCGGACATCGGCTGCGGCGGTTCCGTGATGTTCTCCCGCTTGCGGATCGCCGCCGCGATGTCGGCGAACCGCGCGTGGAAATCGGCGATGCTGGAGATCTCGGGCTTGCCGGCCTCGCGCTCCTGCGCGATCGATGCGGCGAGGCGCTCGACGGTCTTCTTGCCGAGGCGCGCCTCCATCCGGCGGAGGCGAAGCTTGCCGTAGGCCCGCCAGCGGGGAAGCTTCTGGGTCGCGATCGCTTCGAGGTAGCCGCGGACGGCCGCCGCGTCGTCGCCGGCCAGCTCGGCGAGGAAGCCTTTGTGGGTGGGGCCGTTCGCGCGCGCGAGCCATGCTGCGAGCGCTTCGCGATCGCCCAGTTGCTGATACGCCCACGCCATCCGCGGCGCGGCGTGAAACGCCGACAGCGGCTCGCACCAGCGAATCGCGTCCCGAGGCTTTCCCTCGCGGAGCGCGATCGACGCGAGCACCAGCCGGGCCTGCGTGACCGCTCCCGGAAGCTCGTCGCCGTGCTCGATGACATACGCGAGCGCCTGTTTCGCGCGCGAGAAGTCCGGCGCGGACGCACGCTTCGAAGCCTTCGGCGGCCCGGTTCGGGCAGCGCGTTGCAACGCGTCGTTCGTCGCCTCCGCCCACGGCTCGCTGACGCTCTGGTCCGGGATCGAGCCGGGATCGTGGTGCTTCCAGTACGCCGCGTCGGCCGCGCGAAACGCCTCGTATCCGAGGTCCGCGTGGAGGGTGACGCGCTCGTACCCGAAGTCGAGCGGCGGTGATCCGGGCTTCGTCTTGAGCCGCTTCTTGATCGCCGGGGGCAGCACCTCGAGCTTGGCGAGCTTCGCGAGCGCCGCGGCCGGCTTGTCGAGCCGGGTCTTGTAGTAGACCTCGAGCGCACGACGGATGGCGGAGCTGTCCATGCGCAGGCGACGATACGACGCGGCGATCTCGTCGGCCATCGCGGCGGCGACCTGCCGACGCGGCGAACGCTCGCGCGCCCACGGAGTGCCGTGTTACCGATCCGCGCATGCCCGCCATGCCCTCCGCCGCGTGGACGCGCCACGCCACCACGACGGTCCGCGCCGCGCTCGAGCCCGTGCTGCGCGAGATGGCGTTCCGCGGCAGCTTCCCGACGTATCGCCGCACGACCGCGGCGCAGGTCGAGCTGGTCGAGGTGGACGTGCGGATCCGGACCGGCATCACCATCGCGCTTCACAGCCTCCCGCCGCGCTCGAAGCAGGGCACCTGGCGAAGCGAGCGCCAGCGCCACGTCCTCGCCGTCCTCCGCTCGTCCGTCGCGGCGCCGGCGCTGACGCGCAGGATCGCCGCGATCGCCAAGCGCTTCCGACGCGAGGCCGACGCGTTCTGGCGCGCCCGCGTGGATCACTGGACACCCGCGGCCCGGTCCGCCCGCCACACCGCCGCCGCCAGCGCCGACGCGGTCGCGAAGGCGCTGCTCGCCGGCGGCGCGCGCAAGCTCGCGGCGCTCGCCCGCGACCTCGATGCCAAGGCCTTCCTCGAGGCGGTCCGCGGAACGGTCTCCCTTGCCCGCCTCGAGCAGCTCGATCGCGCCGCGTGGAAGTGCGCACGCGTGCTGCTGCGATACCCCTGGCTTGACGCCAGGATCGGCGGCTCACTCGCCGTGACCGCCGCGACCTCGCGCCCCTCGGCGCTCGCGCGCGACGTCCTGCGGTGGACGCGCCCTCACGCCTCGGAGATCGCCAGCCGGGTCGCGTTCACGGCACGCGCGACGCTCTACGAGAACCCGAGCCACCACGCGCGCGCCCGCGCCTTGTTCGCGCTCGTCCTCGACCGCGCGAAGCCGCTGGACGGCCTCTCGGCGGCCGATGTCGTGTGTCTGCTGTACGTCCTCGCCCACGCGCCGAACGCCCACCGCCCGAGCGCAGCCATCCTCCGTCGTGTGCTCGCCGGCTCGGCGCGCATGGCCCGCAACGATCCACACGTGCGAACCAATCTCGCGTGCCTTCGCGCGGACCTCCCGCCGTCGGCGGCGCGGCTGCCCTGGGAAGGCACCTGACGGCTCGCGCATGTAGAATACGCGCCATGCTGCGCCACCCTGGTCTCGTCGGCTCGCGCGTGCTCGACGAGGTCCCTCACGACCCGGCGGGCACGCCGGATCAGACCGACCGGCTCACCCCACACCAGCGCGCGCTGCGAACGGCGCTTGCACTCGAGGCCCCCTCCACGGGCGGATGGCTCGTGACCGTCGCGATCGTCTTCCTGGTGCTCTGCATCACGCCCGTGACGGCGCTGTTCGAAACGCCCCGGAGCACGGATGGCCCGGAGGCGCGGATGGTGCTCTATGCCGTCGTCGGCAGCTCGGTCGCCATGTTCGTCGCGCTGTTCATCTACAGCCTCGTTCGCCGCCGGCGCTTGCTCGCGCGAAGGATGGCGCGGCTCGCCGAGGTCACGGCGTGGCCGGCGCGCCAACCGTTCGAGGTCACCGGCTTCGCGAGCTGGCTCGTCGCGGACCGGCCGCTGCTCGACCTGCACCTGACCGGTCCGATCGATCAGGCGAAGCTCGGTCGCGCGCTCCAGAACATCGACGCGGCCATCCAGCTCGCGCCGCTCGACGAACGCACGATGCGCATCACGCTCCCCGCGCCCCGCGCGCATCACGGAATCCGATTTCGGTTCGGCAATTTCCCGCTGCTGGAGCGCGTGTTCGGCGAGTTACTCGTGCCGCTGCACGCCGACGGCGCGGTCGCCCGCGTGACCATGGGCGGCCTCTTGGATTGAGCGCCGCGACACGAGGCGTCGGGACGATTCGCCGCCGTCGAAGGCGAATCACACGCCACCATCCGATCCCGGCGAAGAATCGGCCGCTTCGACGGGCTCGCGTAGTACAGCCTACTCGGAGCGCGCCGGCGAGGTGACCGCGATCTGGCCGGAGCGCACCGGGATACCGAGCGCGGCCACGTCGAGTCCGCGGCGGCGCGCCTCGTCGGGATCGAGGCGGAACAGCTCGAGCGACCAGGTCACCTCGGCGGCCCGCGGGTCATCGAGCTCGAAATCGAAGCGCGGCGACGGGCCGGCGCCGGGCGGTGGCACCCGCGTATCGTCGACTTGGCCGAGCAGATGGCCGCGCCCGTCGGGGGTGACCGTCTGCGCGAAGTAGCGGCGGAGGACCTTGCGCCTGCGCGCGGCACCGGCGCTCACCGTCAGCACCGCGCGGCGGAACATGTCGCCCGTGGGGAAGCCATGCCCGATCTCGCCCGGCGCGAGCTCGAAGGTCGCGCGGATCGTCCCGCCGCGCCGCTCGGCGCGAGCGGTCACGCGCACGGCCCGGGCCATGACGTCCGGATCGTCGAGCGTGCGAAACGCATGGCTGCGGTGCTGCCGGCCGGGCGGGCCGGCGAGCGGCATATGGCAGTGCTGGCACGGCTGGTCCGCGTAACTGCTCCGCGACCATTCGGCGAGCGTGTCCTGAAGCGGTTGCCCGGGGTGATAGCGAAGGCGCTCGCCTGGCTCCGCGGCGCGGAAGTCGAACTGGTGACACCCCCCGCAGAACGCGCCAGTCGCGAGGCGCGCGTCGCGCATCGCTGCGTGCTCGCCGGCGCCTCGGCCGTGCACGCCGAGCACGTGGCCTGCGCGCACGTGGCAGACGGCGCAATCGATGCCGCGCGCCGCCAGCGCCTCGGGGCTCGCGTCCGTGGAATCGGCGGTGGCGAGCCCCGGTGCCTCCGGCAGGAGCGGCGCGTGACACCGACGGCAGAACGCCTCCCGGCTCAGCTGGTACTCGGCCTGGAAGATCGGATCGGTCCACGAGCGGGCGTGCGCCGAGCCGGCCCACTCGGCGGCGATCTCGGCGTGGCACGGAGCGCAGTCCCCCGGCGCGGTGCCGGAGAGTCCCTCGGGCAGTTCGCCCGGTGTCACCGGCCCACCGTGGGCCGTGAACAGCGCGGCCGGCGGCTCCGGCCTGGGGAATGCGAGCGCCTCCTCAATGGGCACGGGCGCGCCGCTGCGCGAGCCGACGAGCAAGCTCGCGCCACCCGCGCCCGCGGCGACGACGCCCGCGGCCGCGGTGATCGCCAGTGCCGGTCGGTACCTCACGGCGGCGCGGCTTCACCCGCCGGCGGCGTCGCCGCCTTTGCTTTCGCTGGCTCCTTCGCCTCGGCTCCCTTCGCGGCCTCATCTTTCGCCGGCTCCTTCGCCTCCTCCTTCACCGCCTCCGTCCCGTTCTCCTCCGCTTTCGTCGGCTCCTTCAGCGCTCCCCCATCCATCCATGCGTCTCGTTCCGCGTCGTACACGTAGACGAACTGGCGGCGAGGTCTGCCGGCCTTCATGATCACGTCGAGCCGTCGATCCCCATTGACATCACGGAGCTCGACGAGCTCCTCGTATTCAAGCTGGCCACGCTCCCGGCTGTCGAGGTTGAGCTGCAGCGCGAGCCCATTCGCGGCGTCGCCACCGAACAGGTACAGGTCACGCGTGAAGCGATGGTCGCGGTGCACCTCCCCCCTTCCCCCTCGATTCGCCATCTCGTAGTACAGCATCTCCTCGGTCGTCGTGACATCGATGTACATCTCCAACTGGTCGTCGCCGTCGAGGTCGGCGACAAACAGTTGGTTGAAGTCCCGCACCTCGCACATGCTGTTCACGAGCTGGGCATACCAAACGGTCACCGTGCCCCCGGCATCGGCGGAGCTCCCGGGCGCGGGCGGCTCGAAGCGTGCCCGCACGGCACCGAAGCTGACGCACAGCTGGTTCATTTTGAACGTCGGGTCTTCACGCCGGATCATTCCGGTCGGAGGAGGAAATTCAAGACTGAATTTCGTCGACTCACCCAGGCACGCCTCGCGCCCCATGTCGCGATCCTGATATAGGAGCAGGCACTCCTCATAAGCACTGTACTCGAAGATCCCGAACACCTCGGCGCCGCCGTTGGCCAGCGGCACATACGTGATGTGGTGGAGCGCGACAGGCACCTTGATCTTTTTGCGCAGCTGGTTACGAATGCGCCGCTGCATCGGCTCCGGCAGCGACTCGTCAGGTCTGTAGAGCCGGAGCTTCGAGGCGATCGGGACGGGCCGCTCGGCCGCCGCGTCGAGCGGAGCCGCCGCGTCGAGCGGGGCCGTCGCGTCAAGCGGGGCCGTCGCGGCCAGGCCTGCGTCCGACGGCCCGGCCGTTTGCGGGTCTGGCGCTCCGAGCACCGCCTTCTCCTTGTCCGGCGGAGGCTCCGCCCGTTTGCCGGAGCAGCCACCGGCGAGGCTCGCAGCGATCGACAGCGCAAGACACGACGCTCGAATATTCTGCATTGACCCTTTCTCCAGCCCGCGACTTCACTGCCGCCGCGGCTCGTTTCGATTCCGTCCTCGATCTCGATGACTCACCGTTGTACTCGACGCGCCGGCGCGATCCGAGCCGTACGGGTGAGCCGAGCTGGAGCGGGTGCGCGTGTGTTCAAAAGGCGCACGCGGTTG
>JBQCJR010000047.1:0-5815 GCA_051952595.1 Kofleriaceae bacterium | reverse complement strand
TTCCAGATCCTCGACGACCCGGATCCCCAGGCCCACGCCGGGCTGTCGCGGACCGTGTCGGTCCAGCGCGGCGCGCTCGCCTACCTGCGCAGCGAGGCCGAGCTCGCGGCGGTGCTCGGCCACGAGATCGGCCACGTGCTCGGCGGCCACGCGCGCGAGGTGCTGCGCGACGCGCGCGACGACGTCGGGCGCTCGACCACCAGCGCGTCGCAGCGCAACCGGGCGGATCTCGACGACGAGATCCAGGCCGACGAGCTCGCCGTCGTGCTGGTCGCGCGCGCCGGCTACGATCCCCGCGCCGTCGAGACCACGATGCGTGCGCTCGCCGCCACCCAGCCCGACGTGGTGTTCGAGCCCGGCGATCGCCATCCGCCGTGGCGCGAGCGGATCGCGCGGATCCAGGCGATCGCCGCGCGGCTGCCCCCGGGCGAGCTCGGCGTCGAGGCCTACCGCGCCGGCCTCGCGACCCTGGTTGCCGGCGTCGATCCACGCGTTGCGAGCGTGGTCGACCGCGCGGCGGTGTTCGCGCTCGCCGGGGTGGCGGTCGATCTGCCACCGCATCGCGCGGCGCAGGTCGAGGACCACCGGATCGAGATCGACCTCGCCGATGGCAGCGCCGCCGAGCTGCGCCTCCTCGATCCCGCGGTCGCCGACTTCTATCCCACCGAGGCCAAGCCCGAGGATCGCGACGTCTCGGTCGCGATCTACCGTGCCGCGCGCCACGCCCTCCTGATCACCGTCGCCGGGCCGCGCTCCGCCGACCACGTCCGCGCGTTGCGCGCCGCGATCCGCCCGATCCGCCCCGCCGAGCGCGCCCGGACCACCCCGGTGCTCGTCGATCTCGCCGCGCCGCGCGCGCTGTGGTCGCCCTGATCGTCAGGGCTGGACGAAGATCGGGTTGGTCGCGCCGAACGGCGTGCGGTCGTGCACCGGGTCCATCCGGCGATCGCCGTACGCCGCGACCACCACGAACCCACCCGTCGCCGCGGTCTGCACCGGGACCCGGCCGCGCCACCGCACCGTCGGATCCAGCGGATCCGCGTCGCCTGGCATGATCGGGATCGTGTCGACCGTCGTGCCGTCGACCACCACCTCGATCGCGTCGACGTCGATCCAGGTCGCCGCGCGCACCGTCACCTCTACCTCGATCGCGTTGCCCGCGCCGGTCGTGGTGTCGCCCGGTCCCGCCGCGCCGATCCGCGCATCCACGTACACGCCGCCCGAGATCGTCGAATGGCCGGCCGCGAGCCGGTCGCGCACCATCGCCGGCGTCAGCGCGCGCGGATCATCGGTGCCGAGCGCGATGCAGGTCCGCGGATAGCCCACCGGCGAGCTGACGAACCCGTGGCTGTCCGACGAGCCCACCGCGAACACCTTGCGGCCCGCGCGCAGCAGGCCCATCCAGTCCGCCACGTTGCTGTTGCGGTTGCTCTGCCAGCTCGAGTCGTTGAACACCTCGACCAACGTGAACCGGGTGTCCCAGTCCGCGGCCGAATCGACCATGCCGGTCGCCGGATCGAACCCCACGTAGTCGAAGTAGTTCGCGCCGCCGCGCGGGTGGTTGATGATCACGATCGGCGCCTCGGGGCGGGCGCGCACCGCATCGAACACCGCCGGCGGCGATAGCGTCTCGAGCTCCGCGTCCGGCCGGTCGCTCGTCGGGAAGCTCTGCCACCGCGGCGCGCCCGCGTTGACCGCCGACGGATCCGGCGTCAGCGGGAACACCCCCATGTGGCCCCACACCTCGAACGAGGTCAGCTCGATCGCGCCCATGCCCGCCGCGAACGCCTGCATGCCGAGCTGCGCGATCTCGGCCGAGAAGTCCGCCACGAACTCGTGCTCCGAGCGCACCGGCAGCTCCAGCCCGTCGGCGATCGCCTGCGAGACCTTCTCGAGCGCGTCGTCGCCGGAGTCGTTCGAGCGCCAGGTGTGGATATGGAAGTCGCCGCACTGCACGCCGGTGGTGTCCACCGAGTGCTCCAGCTCGGCGTCGACCGCCGCCGTCGCGCCGGCGGTCACGTCCACGATCTGGCGCACCAGCTCGTACTCGTAGCCGCGCGAGACGATCACCTCCCACCGCCCCGGCGGCACCGCGAGCGTGGTCTCGCCGGTCAGCGCGAACGCGACCCGCAGCCGGCCGCCCGGCAGCGGCGGCTCGCCGAAGTGGCCCGGCACCTGCGGCAGCGCCTGGCCGGCCGCCGGCAGCACCTGGACGCGGGCCGGGATCCGGCGCGCGCCATCACTCGTGGTGACCCGGATCTCGCCGAGCGCCGGCAGGTCGAGCGCGACCGGCCCGCTGCCGGTGCCCGCCGCGGCCTCGACCGGCGCCTCGCCGCGCGCCGTCGCGTGGACCACCACCTGCTCGTTCTCCGGGACGTGCAGCGTGAACCCGCCATTCGCGTCGGTGGTCGCGCGGCTGAAGTAGCCCCCGGCGGGGCCGACCGCGTGGACGTGCACCCCGGCGACCGGCGCCCCCGCGCGCCGCACCGTGCCGGTGACCGCGCGCTGCGCCACCCCGAGCGTGCGCGCCGCGGCCCCCTGGATCCCGTCCACGCCCGGGCCGCCGATGATGATCTTGGCGTGCAGCCGCTCGAGCGCGCCGCACGCCGGCATCGTGAATCCGTCGGAGAACGCGCCGAGGAACCCCGAGACGGACAGCGAGGTGCCGAGCCGGCCCTCGGCCGGCACGTACGCCCAGCTGGTCGCCTGGTCGTCGATCAGCGCGGCGTACGGGCTGCCCGCGAGGTCGTCCTTGAAGCCCTGGCCCGGCAGGAACACCGGGGTGCGCTTGGTGTACATCATCGCGTGCATCAGGCTCGGCAGCTCCTTCTCCTCGCTGCGCGGCGAGGCGAGCCGGAACCGCACGTCGACGTGCTCGGCGCCCGGCGCCAGCTCGTAGTCGATCGCGGCCTCGATGTCGGTCCACGGATCCGCGAACACCGCCGAGATGATTCCCTCGAAGAATGGCACCGGGTGCAGCTTGCCGCGCGCGCGGACGATCGCCGGGCCGCCGTCGCTGCCGTCGGCCACCACCGTCACGCTCTCGGTCACGAGCGTCGAGCGCCCGATCAGCAGGAACAGCTCGCCGAAGTTGTTGGGCTCGACCATCCGCCCGCCCTCGACCCGCGCCAGCCCCACCGGCTTGCCGCCCCACGGATCGTAGAGATCGCTATCCCCGGCGTCCTCGATCACCAGCGCGACCTTGTCGTTGGCGAGCACGAAGTCGCCCTCCTTCCAGGTCGCGAGGCCCGAGGGCACCGCAGGTAGCTCGCCCGGGCGCAGCCGGCCCGCGCGCGCCTGGCCCGCGGCGGCGCCCAGCGGCTCGGCGTGACCGTTCGGATCCCCCTCGGGGAACGCCGTCGAGGCGGTCGGACAGCTCGAAGAGTCGTCGCCACATCCGGCGGCGAGGATCAGACACGCGACCAGCAGAGAGCGTCCCATCGGACGAGCGTATCGCAGCCAGCCGGCCGCTCACCACGCCGGATCGAATTCACTTCACGATCACGATCGACCACGGCGCGTTGCGGCCCTCGAGCGACCCCGACTTCGCGGCGTCGGTACGCTCGATCCGGATCAGGTCGCCCGGCGCCAGCTCGACCGTCGCCGCGCCCGGCGTCCGGCGCACCCCATCGCCGACCCGCCACTGCAGCGGCAGGCCATCCGCGCGCACCACCACGCTGAACGTGCCCGCCGCGCCGGTCCACCGCAGCAGATCGACGTCGGTGCGCGTGTCGAGGTGGCCGCGCAGCTCGCGGGTCAGCTCGATCGGCGTCGCGTCGGCCGCCAGGTTGTTCGGCTCGATCTCGCCGCCCTCGGCCGGCTCCTCGACCACCGTGATCAGGTACGGATCGCTGACGTTCTCGACCGGCAGCCGCTGCCCGGGCGCCATCGTCTGGCCCACCGTCACCACGATCGGCCCGTCGAACGCGCGGCGGTGCAGCGCCTCGCCCCCGCCGATGCCGGCCTCGTCCACCGTCGCGCCGTTGAGCCCGTTCGCGCCCGCGACCGAGAGCTGTACGTCGATGTTCGGCAGCCCGCTCACCGTGACCGTCACGACCCGGCGGCCGCTCGGGAACGGCACCAGGAAGTGGTCGCGATCGCCCTCGGTCGGCGAGCGGCGGCGGCCGAGGTAGCCCGTCACCTGCGTGCCCGGCGCGATCCGGTTGGCCTGCGCCGGCTCGTCGTTCGGCTCGATCTCGACCGTCGTGGTCGGCGGCGGGCGCATCAGGTACCACGCCGCCGCGCCGATCCCGCCCGCCGCGACCAGCGCCGCGCCCGCCCACACCAGCGAGTTGCGCCGCCGCAGCCCGCGCTCGAACGCGTCGATGTCGGACCGCCGCAGCCGCAGGTTGCTGCGATCGTCGTCGTCGAGCACCAGCGGGCCGCGCAGGGCGCGTGCGCCCGGCGGGCGCGGGCCGGTCGCGTCGCCCACCGTCTCGGCGTAGACCTCCTCGATCGCCGCGCCCAGCTCCGCCGCGGTCTGCCAGCGCAGGCTCGGATCGCGCGCCAGCGCCTTGCGGCACAGGTGATCGACGCTCGGCGGGATCCCCATGTTCGGCGCGCGCATCGACGGCGCGTCCGGCTCGGCGGTGAGGTGCTTGGTCAACACGCCCACCGCCGTCGACCCGGTGTAGAGGTGCTTGCCGGTGAGCAGCTCGAACATCATCACGCCGAACGAGTAGATGTCGGTGCGCGCATCGACGTCCTCGCCGCGGATCTGCTCCGGCGCCATGAAGTACGGCGTGCCCACGATCTGCTGGCGCTCGGTCTCGCGCTTCGCGCCGCCGCGCTGGTCGAGCTTGGCGAGCCCGAAGTCGAGCACCTTCGCGTAGTCGCGCCCCGCGGTCGAGCGCGTGATCAGCACGTTCTCCGGCTTGAGATCGCGGTGCACGATCCCGAGCTCGTGCGCCTCCTGGAGCGCGCCGCAGATCTGGGCGAGCAGCGGCGCCGCGCGCGCCCACGCCATCGGCCCGTCGCGCTCGATGATGCGGCCCAGGTCCTGGCCGCGCACCAGCTCCATGATCAGGTACAGCGCGCCCTGGGTGGTGCCGAAGTCGAACACCTGCACCGTGTGCGGGTGGTGCAGCTTCGAGATCGCCGCCGCCTCGCGCTCGAACCGCCCGACGACGTCGGCGTCGTGCGCCAGATCGCGGTGCAGCACCTTCATCGCCGCGATCTTGCCCATCCGGAGGTGCTCGACCCGGTACACGACGCCCATGCCGCCGCGCCCGATCACCTCGAGCACGCGGTAGCGACCGTCGACGATCTTGCCGAGCCACGCCTGGTTCGAATCGGACAGCCGGCGATCGAGCGGCGCGCCCTCCGGATCGCTCGACGAAGGGGAGGGCGAGCCCCCGCGGCTCGCCGCATCGAGCGCGCTGGCGCGGGTCATGTCCGCGCCGCACTCCGGGCAGAAGTGGCTGGGCTCGTCGTAGGACGCGCGACACCGCGGGCACACGAATTTCTGTGCGGGTGTCGAGGACATCGCGGACGGGATGATAGCACCGGGCATCAGCGCTCGTGACCGACGGCGAGAGCACCGCCGGTCATTCGCTGTCGCCGCGCGGCGCAGATCCGTTCAATCGCCGATGCCGCGGATCGGTTTCCACCGCCACGCGTTGCCGTGCAGCGTGAGGATCCCGGCACTCGGCACGTGGCGCGGTCCCGGCAACCGGGTGGTCGCGTCGCTGCTGCCGGGGCTCAGCGCGATCGCGGCGCCGTCGCGCTCGCCGGCGCGCGCCCGCGGCGGCGCCCCCGTGGGCGGGCCAAGCAGCCCGATGTCGAGCGCGAGGGGCGCCCCCGGGCGCAGCCCGAG
>JBQCJR010000046.1:0-29601 GCA_051952595.1 Kofleriaceae bacterium | reverse complement strand
GGGCCCCCCCCCACCCGCGGCGCCCGCGCGCCAGCGGCCCTTCCGCTACTTGGGGGGGTGGCGGGCGGCGCGCCGCTTCCCGCAGTCGGCTGCGCGGCCGACCGCGGTGGGCGAACGCGCGCCGTCGAGCCATGGCACCTCGGCTGCACGGCTCGTGCGCATGACCGCAACCACGGACCCCTGCTTCGAGCTCATCCCCTCCGACCGCCTCGACCTCGCGCACGGTGGCGCCGCGCGCTGCGATCTCTCCGGTGTGCCCGCCGCGGGGCGCGAGATCATCATGGCCGAGTCGGGAGGCGACCCGACCGCCAAGAACCCCAGCTCGACCGCGTTTGGCCTCGGCCAGCTGATCGTCGCGAATCGCAAGGCGCTGATGGGCAGCAACTACGCGTCGACCGATTGCGGCGCGCAGCTCGACGCGTTCCGCCGCTACACGATCGGCCGCTACGGTAGCTACGATCGGGCGCTGTCGTTCCGCAGGCGGAACGGTTGGTACTGATCTCCGCGCGCCGGACGCGCGCCACGCGCCGCCGGACGCGGTATGCCAGCGCCATGATCGATCTCCACACCGCGTCCACGCCCAACGGGCACAAGGTCTCGATCGCACTCGAGGAGCTCGCGCTGCCGTACCGGGTGTTCCCGATCGACCTCGGCAAGCTCGAGCAGAAGGCGCCCGCGTTCCTGGCGATGAACCCCAACGGGCGCATCCCGGTGATCGTGGATCGCAGCGGCGACGAGCCGTTCGTGGTGTTCGAGTCCGGCGCGATCCTCCTCTATCTCGCCGAGCTCACCGGCAAGCTGATGCCCACCGATCCACGCGGCCGCTCGCGCGTGATCCAGTGGCTGATGTTCCAGATGGGCGGCGTCGGGCCGATGATGGGCCAGGCCAACGTGTTCTTCCGCTACTTCCCCGAGAAGATCCCCGCCGCGATCACGCGCTACCAGAACGAGGGCCGCCGGCTGCTCGAGGTGCTCGATCGCCGGCTCGGCGAATCGACGTGGCTCGCCGACGACTTCTCGATCGCCGACATCGCGACCTGGCCGTGGGTGCGCATGCACGACTGGGGCGGGATCTCGGTCGACAACCTGCCGAACCTCCAGCGCTGGATGGCCGCGATGGCCGAGCGCCCGGCGTGCCAGAAGGGCATCGACGTGCCGCCGAAGGCCAAGACCGACGAGGAGACCGTCAAGTCGGCGTCGTCGATCCTGCAGCGCTGAGCGGCGGGGCTACATCGGTCTAGAGCGCGGCGTCGTCGCGCAGGCGGCGCAGGCGCTCGATGTCGGTGGCGGCCGGATGGACCAGCACCGCGCCGTTCGCGCCGTCGATCGCGAGCAGGTCGTTCGGGCGCGCCCAGCCGAACAGGCCGGCGACATCGCCGAGCACCGGCAGGCGGGCCGCGCGCGCGATCGCGACCGCGGTGGGGGCGACCGCGTCGCTGGCGATCAGCGCGGAGGCGCCGCGCGCGACGGCGACGATCGCGATGGCGGCGTGGATCCGGTCCGCGATCCAGATCGCGCCGGGGCGCAGCGCGCGCGCGTCGCCGAGCAGCGCGCACAGCTCCTCGATCTCTGCGGCGTGCTCGGCGGTGTCGCCGCCGATCGCGCCGAGCCGGTACGGGGTGCGCGCGTACGCCCGCGCGACGCTGCGCAGCCCTCCGGGCTGATCCGCGGCCTCGGCGAGCCGCTCGCGCAGTCGCGCGTCGCACAGCGCGAGCGCGAACCGGTCGAGCGCCGCGCCGATCGCGGGCGCGGGATCGTCGCCGATCCGGCGGATCGCGCGGCCGAGGTCCTCGCGCAGCCGGGCGAGCGAGCGCTCGAGGCCGACCTCCGGAGCGCCGGCGAACCGCGGCGCGCCCTCGAACGCGGTCACCGTGGGCACGACCGCGGCGCGGCCGAGCACCGCGCCATCGACGTGGGTGATCCCGACCAGCCGCGCGGAGCGCACCGCGGTGGCGAGCCGGCGCTCGATCGCGAGGGTGACCGGCGCGCCGAGCGCGGTGGCGAGGGTGACCTCGTCGGCGGAGAACGGGCGGGCGCGGCGCTGCAGCACGAGCACGCCGATCGCCGCGCCGCCACCGATGAGCGGCACGCCGACGAACACCGGGAACCGCTCCTCGCCGAGCCCGGGCACGTGCTTGTACGCCACCTCGGCGGCGGCGTGCGCGGCGGACACCGGGCGCATGCACTCGGCCACCAGGCCGGTGATCCCCTCGCCGACCTCGAGCGTGGTGGCGTTGATCGCCGCGGAGGGGAACCCGTGGTTGCCGCGCATCACGAGGCGATCGTCCTCGCGGACGTACACGCTCGTGATCTCGACGTGTGCGATCGCCGCGATCTCGTCGCACATCGCCGAGAGCATCGACTCGATCGGCCCGTCATGCGCGGCGAGCTCGATCAGGCGCAGGATCCCATCGACCCCGCGTTCACCGCGGTGGTGGACCTGGACGATCGAGGTGAGCGACTCGCGAGGCACGATTCAGGGTGACATGTCGGTCGTTTCCGCCTCGTTTCCTGCCCGAAACTTGTCCGTCCGAACCATCCGGATGGAGCGGATGCCCGAGGTGATCCAACTCGCCGGATTGACAGGCTCATTCGAATACTGAACACTCGCGCAGGTGAGCTACGCGCCGCTCTGGTGCAAGTCGAACTGCTCGTTCCTCGAGGGTGCGAGCTCTCCCGAGGAGCTGGTCACCGCGGCGCACGCGCTGCACCTCTCGTCGATCGCGCTCACCGATCGCGACGGGGTCTACGGCATGGTGCGCGCGCACACCCGGGCGCGCGACCTCGGCGTTCACCTGGTGTGTGGCGCGCAGGTCTCGGTGGCCGCGCCGGGCGCGTCGCTGACGTCGTCGCCGGTGACGCTCACCGGGCTCGATCACGGCGAGGGCCGCGGCCCGGGCTGGGGCGCCGAGACCGACGATCTGCCGCCGGCCGTCTCGATCACCGGTCGCCGCGCGCGCGCCAAGCGCGCGAAGCCGCGGCAGGTCGCGCTCGAGCTCGGCGAGCCGGCGCCGGTGGCCTCGAACCTGGTGCTGCTCGCGATCGATCGCCCCGGCTGGGCGAACCTCACGCGCCTGCTGACCTCCGGGCGACGCCGCTGCGACAAGGGCGAGAGCCTGGTGTCGTGGGCGGAGATCTGCCGTCGCGCCGAGGGGCTGATCGCGCTGTGGGGCGGGGAGGGCAGCCTGCTCGCCGGCGCCGCGGAGCCGCCGCGCCACGTGGTCTCGGATCTGCGCGAGGCGTTCGGCGATCGGCTCTACGCGATCGCGTCGCGCCACCTCCGCGCCGAGGACGTGCCGCGCGAGGCGCGATCGCGCGCGCGCGCCGCGGCGGCCGGCATCCCGGTGGTCGCGGCGAACGAGGTGCTCTATCACCATCGCGATCGGCGCGAGCTACAGGACGTGCTGACCTGCATCCGCCACGGCGTCACGCTGGCCACCGCGGGCCGGCGGATCCGCGAGAACGCCGAGCACGATCTACGCGCGCCTGGCGCGTTCGCGACGCTGTTCGAGAACGATCCCGCCGCGGTCGCGCGCTCGCTCGAGGTGGCGGCGCGCTGCCGGTTCTCGCTCGGGCAGCTGCGGTATCGATATCCCTCGGAGCGCCTGCCGAGCGGCTCGACCTCCGCCGAGTACCTGCGCGAGCTGGCCTATGCCGGCGCGAAGTGGCGCTACGGCGCGGACTGGGAGAAGGCGCGCGCGCAGCTTGAGACCGAGCTCACGGTGATCGAGGAGCTGGACTACCCGGGCTACTTCCTGACGATGTACGAGATCGTCTCGTACTGCCAGCGGCGCGACATCCTGTGCCAGGGCCGCGGCTCGGCCGCGAACTCGATGGTCTGCTTCTGTCTCGGGGTCACCGCCATCGATCCGATCGTGTTCCACGGCGTGTTCGAGCGGTTCCTGTCGCGCGAGCGCGCCGAGCCGCCGGACATCGATCTCGACATCGAGCACGAGCGCCGCGAGGAGGTGATCCAGCACGTCTACGGCGTGTACGGGCGCGACCACGCCGCGATGGTCTGCAACATGGTGCGCTATCGCCCGCGCTCGGCGGTGCGCGACGTCGGCAAGGCGCTCGGGATCCCCGAGACCGCGCTCGACCGCGCCGCCAAGTACCTCTCGATGTACGGCGCGATCGAGTCCGATGCGCTCGAGCGGGCAGGGCTCCAGGACCACGGCGCGGCCACGCTCGCGAAGCTCGCGGAGCTCTCCGAAAAGATCCTCGATTTCCCGCGCCACATCTCGATCCACCCCGGCGGCTTCTTGCTCGGCCACGAGCCGGTGCACGACATCGTGCCGATCGAGAACGCCGCGATGCCGGGCCGCACGGTGATCCAGTGGGACAAGGATGATCTCGAGGAGCTCGGGCTGTTCAAGGTCGATCTGCTCGCGCTCGGCGCGCTGCACCAGCTCCACCTCGCGTTCGATCTGATGAAGCGCCATCGCGGCGAGTCGTGGACGATGGCGGAGATCCCGAAGAACGACGCCGCGACCTACGACATGATCTGCACCGCGGACACGATCGGCGTGTTCCAGATCGAGAGCCGCGCGCAGATGTCGATGTTGCCGCGCCTCCGGCCGCGGGAGTTCTACGATCTGGTGATCGAGGTCAGCCTGGTGCGCCCGGGCCCGATCTCCGGCGGCATGGTGCACCCCTACCTGCGCCGCCGCGCCGAGCTCGAAGCGGTCGACTATCCCCACCCGTGCCTGAAAGAGGTGCTCGAGCGGACGCTCGGCATCCCGCTGTTCCAGGAGCAGGTCATGCGCCTCGCCGTGGTCGCCGCCGACTACACACCCGGCGAGGCGGATCAGCTCCGGCGCGACATGGCGGCGTGGCGTCGCCACGGCCGGATCGATACCCACCGCGATCGCCTGATCAGCCGGATGGCGCAGAAGGGCATCGCGCGCGAGTTCGCCGAGCGGGTGTTCGAGCAGATCCGCGGCTTCGGCGAGTACGGCTTCCCGGAGTCGCACGCGGCCAGCTTCGCGCTGATCGCCTACGCGACCTCGTGGGTGCGCAGGCACTACATGCCGGAGTTCACGTGCTCGCTGCTCAACGCGCAGCCGATGGGCTTCTACTCGCCGGCGACGATCGTTGGTGATGCCCAGCGCCACGGCCTCGAGGTGCGCCCGGTCGACGTGCTGCACAGCGACTGGGACTGCACGCTCGAACCGGTCGAGGGTGGCCATCGCTTCGCGGTGCGCATGGGCCTGCGGTGGATCAAGGGCATGCAGCACGCCGAGGGGCAGCGCGTGATCGAGGCGCGCCACGCCGCGCCGTTCGAGTCGATCGAGGACTTCGTCCGGCGCACCCGGATCCCCCAGCGCGCGCACACCGCGCTCGCCCAGGCCGGCGCGCTCGGTGCGCTGACCGGCGATCGGCGGAGCGCGCTGTGGCAGGTCACCGGCTGGGTCGCGCGCCAGGACGACGCGCTGCCGACCGGCGATCCGGATCTCGAGGTCGCGTTCGAGCCGCTCACCCAGCTCGACCAGATCTTCTGGGACTACTCGTCGAGCGATCACTCGACCCGCGGCCACCCGCTATCGCAGCTGCGCGCCGAGCTGACCGCCCGCCGCTGGCCCGATGCCCGCACCGTCACGGCCGGCCGCGACGGCCAGCGGATCGACTACGTCGGCATCGTGATCTGCCGGCAGCAGCCGGGCACCGCCGCGGGCGTCGTGTTCATGACGCTCGAGGACGAGACCGGGTTCGTCAACCTGGTGGTGTGGCAGCGGGTGTTCCAGCAGTTCGCCCAGCTGATCAAGACCACCTCGCTGCTCGGCGTGTCCGGAAAGCTGCAGGTGCAGGAGGGCGTGGTTCACCTGATCGCGGAACGGGTGTGGGCGCCACAGCTCTCGCGTCCGGTGATCGAGGTGGAGAGCCGCGACTTCCACTGAACGTCACATCTGCGGTCGCGGTCTGCAACGCACGCGTCACATAGCAACCGATGTGACGTCATCGGGCGAGATCGCGGTGTTGCTTGTTGCCGTCCGGTCACGGAGCGAGGGACGGCTCGACAAATCGAACCGCTACGGTGCGCGCAACCGAACCTCGTCAGGAGTCGATTGCTGTGTTCCGCATGTCTCGCCACCGGTCATCTCTGCTCGCGTTGATCGTCGCTGGCCTGTTCGGGACCGCGCGCGCCGACGAGCCGACACCGGCGCCGACCGAGACCCCCACGGCGCCCCCGACCGCAGCGCCCACGCCGGCGCCGACCGATGCGCCAACCGATGCGCCGCCGGCCGACCCCGCGCCCACGCCGCCCACCGAGCCGGCGCCCACCACGCCGCCCGCTGACCCCGCGCCGGCCGACCCCGCGCAGGCCACACAGGCCGGCCCGGTCGCGACCATCAAGGGCAGCGTCATCGACAACAACACCAAGGAAGGTCTGCCGGCCGCGACCATCGAGGTGAAGGGCCCGGAGGGCGGTCGGATGATCGCCACCGAGCTCGACGGCACCTACGTGCTGTCGTTGCCTCCCGGCACCTACACCCTCACGTTCTCGACCCCCGAGTACGTCGAGCAGACGCGCACGATCACCGTGGTCGCGTCGCAGCAGCTCGAGCTCAGCCTCAACCTCGATCCGGCCCCCGCACAGGCCACGTCCGAGACGATCGAGATCGTCGACAAGATCGATACGCGCAAGGAGTCCGCGGTGCTCGCGGTGCGTCGCGCCGCGGCAACGGTGAGCGACGCGCTCAGCTCGCAGGAGATCTCGCGCACCCCGGACAGCAACGCCGGCGACGCGATGAAGCGCGTGGTCGCGGTCAGCGTCGTCGAGGGCAAGTACGTCGCGCTGCGCGGCCTCGAGGGCCGCTACGTGACCGCGCTGCTCAATGGCGTGCTGCTGCCGAGCCCCGAGCCGGATCGCAACGCCGTTCCGCTCGACCTGTTCCCGACCACGCTGCTCTCGACGATGACCGTGGTCAAGAGCTACTCGGCGGAGCTGCCGGCGCAGTTCGGCGGCGGCACGCTCTCGATCGATACCAGCTCGTTCCCGACCAGCTTCGAGCTGCGGCTCGGCGTGTCGACCTCGGCGAACACCGCGTCGACCGGCCAGGAGGGCCTGACCAACGCCAGCGCGCGCGGGTTCCGCAGCTTCCTCGGGTTCGACAACGGCGATCGCAAGCTGCCCACCGAGATCCCGCGCAACCGCGCGGTGCGCGACATGGATCCCGCCCAGACCGAGCGGATCGGCGAGGCGATGCCCAACGTGTGGACGCCCGAGGGCGAGACCGTGACGCCCAACCTCGGGCTCACCGCGATGGTCGGCAACACCACGCGGCTCGGCGGCAAGCGCCTCGGCTATCTGGCGAGCGGCATGCTGCGCCGCCAGTTCACCGTCCGCGAGGGCGACATCGGCGGCGTCGCGCGCACCGGCGAGGACACCCTGGTCCAGACCGACCGGCTCACCTACCGGACCGGCGTCGCCGAGTCCACCCTCGGCGCGCTGTTCAACGCCGGCATGGATCTATCGCCGAACGACGAGATCAGCGTGCTCGGCTTGTACTCCCACGTCGGCGAGGACGTCAGCCAGTACGCGACCGGCTTCAACGAGCAGGACGGCTCGGACATCGACGTCACCCGGCTGTCGTTCGTCGAGCGCTCGCTCGGGTTCGCGCAGGTCCACGGCAAGCACCTGCTGAATCGCAGCCGCAAGCTCGAGCTGCGCTGGCAGGGCAACATCGCCACCACCTCGCGCGACGAGCTCGACACCAAGGACCTCGTCTACACCCTCGATGTCGCGAACGGCACCCGGTCCTACAAGGACCAGCCCGGCTCCGGCCAGCACTTCTGGCAGTCGCTCCACGATCTCGCGGGCGGCGGTGGTGTCGACGCGCGGATGCGGCTCGGCCGCGCGCAGCTGCGCGCCGGCGCCGTGGCCCAGCTGTCGAGCCGCGCGCTCGGCGGCCGGCGGTTCCGGTTCAGGTACATCGGCAGCACGGCCGGCGTGCGCGGCTTGCCCGCCGAGGAGATGTTCGGCCCCGACCACGTCGGCCCGGACTTCCGGCTCGAGGAGGGCACGCTCCAGGAGGACGCGTACCAGGCCTCGCTCGACGTCTACGGCGCGTACGCCACCTCGGAGGTCGAGCTCCACGAGAAGGTGCGCGCGATCGGCGGCGTGCGGTTCGAGCGCGCCAGCCAGGAGATGACCAACGGTAGCCGCTACGCGGTCGCCGGCCTGCGGACCGAGGTCGCGCGCGACGACAACGACGTGCTGCCCGCGGCGAACCTGGTGGTCTCGCCGCGGCCCGACATGAACCTGCGCGCGGCCTACAGCTACACGCTGACCCGCCCGCGGTTCCGCGAGCTCGCGCCGTTCCTGTTCTTCGACTACGTGCGCCGGCGCGACATCTCCGGCAACCCGAACCTCAAGACCACGCACATCCACAACGCCGATCTGCGGTGGGAGTGGTTCCCCGGGTCGGACGAGGTGATCGCGGCGAGCGTGTTCTACAAGCAGTTCGTCGATCCGATCGAGCAGGTGGCCGCGAACGTCAACGCCGACGCGACCTTCCTCAACGCCGAGGGCGGCAACCTGATCGGCGGCGAGATCGAGGCGCGCTCCACGCTCGGCCGGCTCTCGCCCCTGCTCGATCGGTTCCGGGTCGGCGCCAACGTCGCGGTGATGCGGTCGCGCGTCGAGCTCGGCGCGGACCAGATGCTGCTCACCAGCAAGTCGCGTCCGCTGTACGGACAGTCGCCGTTCGTCGTCAACCTCAACCTCGGCTACGCCCACCCCAAGCTCGCCGACATCAACGTGCTCTACAACGTGATCGGCCAGCGGATCACCGACGTCGGGATCGAGAACCTGCCCGACACCTACGAGAAGCCGGTCCACCGCATCGACCTGGTGGTGTCTCGCGCGCTCGGCTCGGACCTCAAGCTCAAGCTGGCCGCGTCCAACCTCCTCAACCAGAAGGTCAGGCTCGAGCAGGGCGACATCCTCGTCAACGGCTACGCGCCCGGCGTGTCGTTCTCGCTCGGCCTCGACTGGACTCCGAAATGACGATTCTTGCGTGCTTCAACTCGAAAGGACTTCGTATGACCAAGCAGCTGACCTGGTTTGCGTCCGTGCTCGCGAGCTCGCTCGCGCTCGGCGCGTGTGGTGACGACGGACTCACCGGCGACGACGGTCCGCCGATCGACGCGGGGCCCGATGCGCCTCCGGGCAGCATGCTCGTCGACGTGCCGGCCGGCGATCTCTCCGGCGATATCGTGTGGGAATCCAAGAACGTCTACACCCTCAAGGGCTACGTGTTCGTCACCGGCGGCACGCTGACGATCGAGGCCGGCACGGTGATCAAGGGCGACAACGGCAGCGCCCTCACGATCACGAAGAACGCCAAGCTCAACGCCGTGGGCACCGCCGAGAAGCCGATCGTGTTCACCTCGAGCAAGGCGAACGCCGAGCCGGGCGACTGGGGCGGCGTCGTGATGCTCGGCAAGGCGTCGATCAACGTCGCCGGTGGCACCAACGCGATCGAGGGCTTCCCGACCACGTTCGGCGACCGGATCCAGTACGGCGGCACCGACAACGCGCACGACTGCGGCAAGCTGAAGTACGCGCGGATCGAGTACGCGGGCTTCCTGCTCGCGCCGGGCAACGAGCTCAACGGCCTGACGCTCGGCGGCTGCGGCTCGGCCACCGAGATCGACTACGTCCAGTCGCACCTCGGCCAGGACGACGGCATCGAGGTGTTCGGCGGCACGGTCAACCTCAAGCACCTCGTGATCACCCAGCCCGACGACGACGGCCTCGACTGGGACCTCGGCTGGACCGGTCGCGCCCAGTACGTGATCATCCAGCAGAAGGCCGGCCGCGGTGACAAGGGCATCGAGGCCGACAACCACCCGAATTCGTTCGACGCCACGCCGCGCAGCGCGCCGGAGATCTGGAACGCGACGATCATCGGCGGCGACGGCCCGATCGCGGACCACAAGCAGGGCGGCATGCACCTCCGCCGCGGCACCGCCGGCAAGATCAACAACACGATCGTCGCGTACTTCAACCAGTTCGGCATCGACATCGATGGCGCGCAGTCGGTGGCGCAGTTCGGCACCGGGCTGACGATCAAGAACACCTACTTCGTGAAGAGCACCGGCTCGACCAGCGTGTGGCCGGCGGGCTTCGACGTGAGCGGCACCCCGCCGGTCGAGAACGACGGTGGCTTCGACGAGCTGGTCCGGATCGGCCAGGACGCGACCAACCGCATGGACATCGACGTCAAGCTCGCGGATCCCAAGAACCTCACGGCTCCGAACTGGAAGCCGCAGGCGGGCTCGCCGGTGCTGACCTGCCCGCCGCCGCCGGCGCCGTTCGACACCACGGCGACGTTCTGCGGCGCGATCGGTGCCACCGACTGGACCGCTGGCTGGACCAAGTTCCCGGAGTGACCCCGGAGCGACCGTCGCTGTGTGACAGGTTCGCTTCAAAGGTCGCGATAGGCGCGTTGGTTCCGCGAGATTCGCGTCACCGGCGCGCATTCTTGCTATCGAAGTCGTCACGCGCGCTGTAGCCTCGTCATGTGGCTGCGACTCGGCTGGCGGTCCTCGCGGTTCCTGCGCTCGTCTCGCTGGTCGTCGGCTGCCTGGCCGACGATGTCGAGCCCACCAAGCGCCTGCCGCCTTCGTACCTGTACGTCACCGACTACGCCGACGCGATCGTCCGCTACGACGGCGCCACCGGCGAGCTGATCGACGTGTTCGCCGCCGGCGACGCCCAGCGCGTCGATCGCCCGGCCAACGTGCGGCTCGGCCCCACCGGCCACCTCTATTCGGCCGGGTTCGGGCGCGGCGACGTGGTGCGCTACGACGCGGCGTCGGGCGCGATGATGGACGTCTTCTACTGGGATACCCAGCTGCTCGAGGAGCCGGTCGAGCTCGCGTTCCGCGGCGACCAGCTGCTCGTGCTCGGCAACGACACCAGCAACCTCGTCGTGATCGATCCGTCCGGCGTCGCCGTGCGCGAGCTCGGCTACCCCACGATGCACTCGGCGCACGACTTCGTGGTGGCCGAGGACGGCACGCTGTACGTCGCCACCGTCTCGCATCCCCAGCTCGGCAGCGCGATCCAGGAGTGGGACCTCGCGACCGGCGAGCTGCGCCGGCACTTCGGCCGCTACGACGAGCTCGCCCGCGCGACCAGCGTGGCGCTCGGCCCCGATGGCCTGCTCTACGCGTGCGACTACGAGCGCGATCGCGTGATGCGGTTCGATCCAGCCACCGGCGCGTCGCTCGGCCCGTGGATCGACGAGCACCTGCGCGCCCCGGTCAGCATCGATTTCGGCCTCGACGGCCGGTTCTACGTGCTCGACGCCGCCGGGCTGCACCGGTTCGACGCCGAGACCGGCGCGTACCTCGGCGCGCTGGTCACCGTCGACGGCGAGACGCTTCGCCGGCCGCTCGGCTTCACGTTCGTGCCGGCCAGCGCGGTAGGTCCGATTCCCCGGCGATCGTAGCCGCGCGTTCGCTCGGTCACCACGCTCGGCGCCGCGACTGGCTCCAGGGCCGTCGCCCGATCGTCACCCCCGCGCGCTCGCCCGTTCGCGCGGATCCCGTATCTCGACGAGCATGCAGATCCACTTTCACGGGAGCTATCGCTACGCCTCGCGGGAGTCGCTGGCCGAGGCCGTCGCCGCCGCGCGCCGCCACCTCGAAGACGACGAGCTCGACGAGCCGGCGCTTGCGACCCTGCGCGGCTTCGTGAGCCACGGCACCCGGCTGGTCGTCGATGTCGTGCTGCCCGCCGCGATCGACGTGCGGTTCGCGGCCGCCGCGGTGATCGAGACCCTCGCCGAGCGCGCCGTCGACGGCTCGGTCGAGGCGCGCCACGCGGGCCGGCAGATCGATCAGTTCCCTTCGGGAACCGACGACTGAAGACGTCGTCGACACGAGCCGCGCGTGCGCGCGCCGGAGCGCGAGCTGGAGTTGGATCGCCGAGGCAGCGCCACGCGCGTGCACAGAAGTGCTGCTCGACGATCGATCGCGGTCATCGTGTCGTGAGCCCACCGTAGCGAGCGCGCGTGGCGGCCCGGCGACGGCGGCGCAACTTCGCGACGGCGCAGGCGTGCCCGACGGCGTCGCCGTTCGATGACCGTCATGTCACCGTTCGGTTGCAGACGGGCACCGGTGAAGTCACCTGGCCTGCCTAGCCTGGCACGTGTACGACTTGTCAGCCGCCGGCGAAACTCCAGAGGCGCTCGCGCCGATCCGCGTCGCGGTGGTGACGCTGGTGACGACCGAGACCACCCAGCAGGCCGTCGCAGAGCTGCGCCGCGCGGCGATGCAGGTCGAGCTGGTGTCGGCGGAGGTCCTGCACGCGCCGCCGGTCGTGCCGGTCTACGTCGTCAGCGTGGACTCCTCGATCGCCGGGATGCTCGCCGACAAGATCGTCGCGTGGGCGACCGCGAGCGAGCTGCGCCCCGGCCTGATCGGTCTCGTCGAGGAGGGCCGCACCCGGGAGTGCGAGGCGCTGCTCGCCGCCGGGTTCGACGACGCCGTCGGCACGCCGGTCAGCGCGCGCGAGCTCTCCGGCCGGGTGCGCGCGGTGCACCGCCGCGTCCACTGGAAGGGCATGCCAAACGGCCGGGTGCGGTTCGGCGACCTGACCCTCGATCTCTACGGCCGCTCGCTGTGGGTCGAGGGCAAGACGATCGGCCTCACCTCGATCGAGCTCGCCGTGCTGCGCGAGCTGATGAAGGCGCGCGGCCGGCCGCTCTCGCGCGGCGAGCTGCTCGATGCCGCGTGGGGCGAGGGCGAGCTCGAGGTCTCCGAGCGCGCGGTCGACAACGTGATCCTGCGGCTGCGCCGCAAGCTGCCTCGGCCCGACCTGATCGAGACGGTGCGCAGCGTCGGGTTCCGGATCGGCAGCCGCGGGTAGCGCGGCTCAGAGCGCCTTGACCGACGCGACCACGTCGTCGACGTGGCCCTTCACGCTGACCTTCGGCCAGTGCTTGACGACCTTGCCGTCCTCGCCGATCAGCACGGTCGACCGGATGATGCCCTTCATCTTCTTGCCGTACATCACCTTGTCGCCCCACGCGCCGTAGGCCTCGAGCACCTTGCCCTCGGGGTCGGACAGCAGCGGGAAGTTCAGCGCGTACTTGTCGCGGAACTTGCAGTGCGACGCGATCGAGTCCTTGCTGACGCCGAGCACGATCGCGCCGAGCTTCTTCAGCGCCGGCACGGCATCGCGGAAGCCCTCGGCCTCGACGGTGCAACCGGGCGTGTTGTCGCGCGGATAGAAGTAGAGGACGACCGTCTTGCCGGCGAAGTCCGACAGCTTGACCTTGCCACCGTCCGACGATTCCAGCGTGAACGCAGGTGCTTTCTTGCCGACTTCGAGTGCCATGGCTGGCACGTACTATATGCCAAGCCGCCCTCCCGCGAGGTGCAGGGGGCAGGGCGGCTTGCTAGGCTGGTGGGATGTGGCGGACCGGTCTCGTCGTCGTGCTGCTCGCGGGATGTGGTGCGAGCGCGCCGGGACCGGCGTGGCCACGCGCCTCGGCGGACGGGCACGATGGTGGCGAGAGCCTGTCCCCGCGCGCGCCGACTTCGATCGCCGAGGTCGCGGACGACGACGACGATGACGACGCGGGCCCCAGCACCGCGGCCGTGGCCGACACCGCCGCCAAGCCGGCGCAGCCCGCCGCGGCGGCCGCGGCCTCGACGCCCGCGGCCTCGACCGACAGCGCGACGAGCGCCGCCGAGGAGCCGATCTTCATCAACGAGGAGATCGTGATCGAGATCGACGAGTAGCGCGCGCCGCGCTCAGAACGGGATGTTGTTGTAGCAGAACTTCGGCGTGTTCGACGGGAAGAAGTACCCCGACGCCATGCACATCTCGTCGCGCTTGGCGCTGTCGCCCGCCGTGATCTCGCGGTTGACGTTGCCGCCCTGGTCGACCGGGATCGTGTTGTCGTACGTGCACTCCCACGTGAGCGAGTTGCTCGAGAACGTGTAGAAGCTCGGCGCGAACCGCTGCGGCATCGGGTGCTCCCAGTCGGTGCTCTCGAAGATGACGTTGGCGCCGTCCTTGACCACGGTGCGCTTCGCCTGCTTGTGCGTGTGGGTCGACATCAGCCAGAACTTGGCGTTCGCCGGGGTGGGGCAGGTCTGGCTCTCGACATCGCCGACCGCTCCCGGCGGGATCCGGATCGCGCCGTTGTAGGTCACGAACGCGGCGGTCGGGGTGTACGCGACGTCTGGCTCGTGCGCGAACGCGTCGAGCACGACCTTCACCTTGAGTGGCGCGTCGGTCGCGTTGAGGTAGTGCAGCTGGAGGTACCCCGCCTGGTTCGCCTCGACCTCCATGCCGAGCGGCAGGCCATTGCCGTCGTCCTCCGGCAGCGGGATCACGTTGTTCGGGGTCTGCGCGGCGTACGTCCAGACCGGGAACACGCCGCCCGACGCCGTGGCGAACCCGCGGCAGTCCTCGTTCGAGAGCGTGCCCGGCGTCTTCAGGTCGCGGCTCGTGGTGAACATGATCATGTGATGGCTGCCGGGAGTCATCGTCGACTCCCATCGCTTGATCGCCATCTTCACGTTGTTCGGGGTCCGGAAGTAGTAGCAGTACGTGACCTCGTTGTTCGCGCCCGCGGGGATCTCGATCTCCGGGGTCTCGATCCGGAACCCGTAGGCGGGAGGTGGATCGACCACCATTCCATCCGGGCCGGCGTCGACGCGGTCTCCGGCATCCGGGTCTCCGCTACCACCATCTGTTCCACAGGCGCCGAGCGCCGTTACGACCACGAGAGCGAAGCCTATGCGCATTGTGAGGATCCTGTTGGTTCGTGGCGAGCCTAGCAAGTAGGACCGCTGGTCACATCCATATTGAACAGGAGTTCATCTTCGATCGAAATAGCTTTGTCTGACAGCGATTGATACCGCCCTGCGCCAAGCCACGTACACTTCGGCATACATGACGCGATTCGATGTCGATTTGTTCGTGATCGGCGGCGGGTCGGGGGGCGTGCGGGCGGCACGCGTGGCCGCCGAACATGGCGCGCGTGTCGCGATCGCCGAGGAGTACCGCTGGGGCGGGACCTGCGTGATCCGCGGCTGCGTGCCGAAGAAGCTGCTCGTGTACGCCAGCGAGGTGAGCCGCGCGCTCGAGGACGCGCGTGGCCATGGCTGGACGATCGACGGGGCGCGTCACGATTGGGCCGCGCTGATCGCCGCGAAGGACAAGGAGATCGAACGCCTGTCGGGTGCGTACACGAACCGGCTCGCGAAGGCCGGCGTGGAGCTGCTCCACGGCCGCGCCCAGTTGCTCGATCGCCACACGCTCGAGGTCGACGGCCGGCGGGTCACCGCGGCCCACATCTTGATCGCGACCGGCGGCGTGGCCAAGAAGCCGCAGATCGGGGCCTGGATCACGTCCGACGAGGCGTTCCACCTGCCCGCGCTCCCGGCGCGGATCGGGATCCTCGGCGGCGGCTACATCGGGGTCGAGTTCGCGCACATCTTCGCCGGGCTCGGCGCGCAGGTGACCCTGATCCACCGCGACACCCAGGTGCTGCGGGGCTTCGATCCGGATCTCCGCGCCGAGGTCACCCGCGGGCTCGAAGCGCACGGCGTCGACGTGGTCTGCTGCACCGAGCTCGGTACGCGGCCGAGCCCCGGCGGCCAGGTGCTGGTGTCCGCCGGCAAGGAGATCGAGGTGGACCTCGCGATGTCCGCGATCGGTCGGGCTCCCGCGACCGACGGGCTCGGGCTCGAGGACGCCGGGGTCGTGCTGGACGCGCGCGGCGCCGTGGTCGTCGACGAATTCTCGCGGACCAACCTCCCGCACATCCACGCGGTCGGCGACGTCACCGGGCGGGTCGCGCTGACTCCCGTCGCGATCCGGGAGGGCCACGCGGTCGCCGACACGCTGTTCGGCAACCGCCCCACGCCGATCGTGCACCACCTCATCCCGACGGCGGTATTCGCCCAGCCCGCCGCCGCGGCGGTCGGCCTCAGCGAGCCTGCGGCGCGCGAGGCCGGCCATGCGGTCGTGGTCTAACGCGCGCGGTTCCGGCCGATGCGGTACGCCCTGAGCGGGCGCGACGAGCACGTGCTGATCAAGGTCGTGGTCGACGCCGCGACCGATCGCGTGCTCGGCGTGCACATGGTCGGCCCCGACGCGCCGGAGATCGTGCAGACCGTCGCGATCGCGGTGACGATGGGCGCGACCAAGGCGGATCTCGATCGCACGTTCGCGATGCACCCGACGACGGCGGAGGAGCTGGTGCTGCTCCGCTAGCACCCGCGGCGCGGCGCGGCGCGGGCGGCGCGGGCTACGACAGCCGGTCGCGATAGTCGCGGTAGCCGAACCGGCGGTGCACGGTGATCTGTCCGGTCGACGGATCGCGGGTCGCGATCGAAGGCAGGCGCACGCCGTTGAACGTCGTGGTCTTGACCATCGTGTAGTGCGCCATGTCGAGGAACACCAGCTTGTCGCCGACCTCGAGCGGGCGGTCGAAGCTGTAGTCGCCGATCACGTCGCCGGCGAGGCAGGTCAGCCCGCCGAGCCGGTAGGTGTGCGCGCGCTCGCCGGGCTCACCGGCATCGACGATCACCGGGCGGTACGGCATCTCGAGCACGTCCGGCATGTGCGCGGTCGCCGACGTATCGAGGATCGCGATGTCCATGCCGTTGTGGAGCGTGTCGAGCACCGAGGCGACCAGCACGCCCGTGCCGAGCGCGATCGCCTCGCCGGGCTCGAGATAGACCGGCACGTTCCATCGCGCGCGGAACTCGCGGATCAGGCGGACCAGCAGCTCGCGATCGTAGTCGGGCCGCGTGATGTGGTGCCCGCCGCCGAAGTTCACCCACTTCATCCGCGGGATGAAGTCGCCGAACTTGGCCTCGAACGCGGCGAGCGCGCGGGCGAGCGCGTCGCTGTTGACCTGACACAGGGTGTGGAAGTGCAGGCCGTCGATCCCGTCGAGGTCCGCCTCGGTCAGGTTCGCGCGGGTGGTGCCGAGCCGCGAGCACTTGCCGGCCGGATCGTAGAGCGCGACCTCGACCTCCTGGTGCTCGTGGTTGACCCGCAGGCCACACGAGATCTGCCGGCCCGCGCGCCGCGCCGCCTCGATCGCCGGGCGGTGGCGGCGCCACTGCGACGGCGTGTTGAGCACGATGTGATCGGCGATCGTGACCAGCTCGCGCATCTCGTCGTCGGAGTACGCGGGCGCGTAGGCGTGGACCTCGCCGCCCAGCTCCTCGCGGGCGAGCCGCGCCTCGGCGATCGAGCTCGCGGTGGCCCCGGCGAGGTAGCGCCGGATCAGCGGGAACGTCGACCACTGCGCGAAGCCCTTGAGCGCGAGCAGGATCGTGCACTCCGCGCGCCGCTGGACGTCGTCGAGGATCCGGAGGTTCGCTTCGAGCGCGCCGAGATCGGTGACGAAGCACGGCGTCTCGACCTGCGACAGGTCGATCGCGCGTGCGACGTCACCGCCGAGCGCCGCGCCGGCGCTCACCTAGCGCTCCTCGACGTGCCAGGGCAGTCCGCGCTTGGCCACGTCCTCGAGGAACGGATCGGGATCGAGCTGCTCCATGTTCCACACGCCGGCGCCGCGCCACTTGCCGGTCACCATCATCACCGCGCCGGTCACCGCCGGGACGCCGGTCGTGTACGACACCGCCTGGGCGCGCACTTCCTTGTAGGTCTCGGCGTGGTCGCAGATGTTGTAGAGGAAGTAGCGCTTGCGCTGGCCGTTCTTGATGCCCTCGGCGAGCACGCCGATCGAGGTCTTGCCGGTGTAGCCCGCGGCGAGCGACGCCGGATCGGGCAGCAGCGCGCGCAGGAACTTGATCGGGACGATCTTCTTGCCCTCGAACTCGACCTCATCGATCCGGGTGATCCCGATGTTCTGCATCACCTCGAGGTGCTTGAGGTACGACTCGCCGAACGTCATCCAGAACCGGATCCGCTTGAGGCCACGCAGGTTCTTGGCCAGCGACTCGAGCTCCTCGTGATAGAGCAGGAAGCTGCGGCGCTCGCCGACGCCCGGGTAGTCGAAGATCTTCGACACGCTGAGCGGATCGGTCTCCTTCCACTCGCCGCTCTCCCAGTACCGGCCGCGCGCGGTGATCTCCCGGATGTTGATCTCCGGGTTGAAGTTGGTCGCGAACGCCTTGCCGTGCGAGCCGCCGTTGCAGTCGACGATGTCGACGTAGTGGACCTCGTCGAGCAGGTGCTTCTGGATGTACGCGCAGTACACGTTGGTGACGCCCGGATCGAAGCCCGAGCCGAGCACCGCCATCCGGCCGGCCGCCTTGAACCGATCCTGGTACGCCCACTGCCACTTGTACTCGAACTTCGCGACGTCGGGCGGCTCGTAGTTCGCGGTGTCGAGGTAGTCGACGCCGGCCGCGAGGCACGCGTCCATGATGTGGAGATCCTGGTAGGGCAGGGCGACGTTGATGACGACCGCCGGCCCGAACTCCCGGATCAGCCGCGTGGTCTGCGCGACGTCGTCGGCATCGACCTGCGCGGTCTGGATCTTGCGGCCGTGCATCTGCTCGATCTCGGCGGCGAGCTTCGTACAGCTCTCGAGCCGGCGACTCGCGAGCATGACCTCGGAGAACGCCTGGGTCTCCATGGCTGCTTTGTGCGCGACGACTCCACCGACGCCGCCGGCTCCGATGATCAGGACCTTCGACATGGCGAACGTCCTACCACGAAGCGATCCGTTCAGTCGGCGTCGGGCTCGTCGTTCTGGTGGTGATCCGCGTCGTCGACCGGCGTGAGGTCGCGCTTGACCGCCTTGGCCAGCCGGCGCGCGAACTTCTTGGGCTTCTGGCGGTAGGCGTCGCGCCCGGCGCGCCGGCCTTCCTTCATCAGATCGTCGAGCTGGCTGTCGAGCTCGTCGCGCAGCTCGTGGATCGCCGCCGGGGCGAGGCCCTGGGCGTGGGTCTCGACGAACTCGCGCAGCATGATCAGATCGACCGCCGGGCCGAGCAGGTCGGTGACGCTGTCGAGCTCGGCGCGGACCGCCAGGGTGCGCGCGCCGGCGTGGCGCGATACGAAGTCGAGCTGGTAGACCAGCTCCTTGCTGCGCCGCCGCCAGGTGTGGAACCACGCGCGCGAGTGCTTGGCCAGCCGGCGCGCGCGGCGCGCCTGGCCGTAGATCTCGGCGATCCCCTCGACCGCGTCGTTCCACGACAGCTCGGACGGCAGCGCGGCCTCGATCGCCTCGGCCTGTGCGGCGGCCCGGGCGGCGGCGTCGCCGAGCAGCTTCTTGATCTCGGCGATCGGTGGGATCGCCTCGGCGGCGTTGTCGAGCACGCGCCGCGCGGTCTCGCGCGCCGCGTCGCTCAGGCTGAGCCCACCGAGCGTCTCGGGCGCGACGGCGTGATCACGCACCATCGACAGCGAGCGCCGCGCCTCCTGGAGCGCCGTGCGCACCGCGCGCCACTCGCTCCGCGGCAGCGCCGCCGACATCATCGACAGCGCGGCGCGCGCGCGGCGCAGCGCCTTGCGCGAGTCGTGCACCGCCTTCGACGAGCCCTGCTCGACCTCGGCGGCGGCCTCCCGGGCGTCCGCGACCGCGGCGTGGAACTCGCCGGCGAGCTTGGAGCGCAGCTCCACCGGATCGTGGAGCGCGGACGGACGACGACCGAGCGGACCGAGCTTGTCGTGCTCCGGATACGCTTCGGTCTCGGGCTTGGAGGACGTCATCGTGGCCATACCGGCGGAAGATACCGTGGTGACTCCGGATTGCCGCCCGGCTGCGAGGATTTCCTCCGGATCCAACGAAGTTGTCACACGGCGCGCTATCGTGGCCGGTGATGGCTCATTCGATCTTGTTCGATCCCGTCGACAGTCCGTACCTCGTGCCGTTCGACGGCTCGTTCAAGATCAAGAAGGCGCCGACCAAGCCCGACGACAATCCGGGCAAGGAGCGCAACGGCGCCGAGCTCGCGGCGTGCGTCGACCGGCTCGCGAAGCTCCAGCACCGGCTGTACGCGAACGATCGCTACGGCGTGTTGCTGATCTTCCAGGCGATGGACGCCGCGGGCAAGGACGGCACGATCCGCGCGGTGATGAGCGGCGTGAACCCGGTGGGTACGCAGATCTATGCGTTCAAGGCGCCGAACGCCGAGGAGCTCGATCACGACTTCCTGTGGCGGGTGAACCGCGCGCTGCCCGAGCGCGGCCGGATCGGCGTGTGGAACCGCTCGCACTACGAGGAGGTCCTGGTCGTGCGGGTCCACCCGGGGTTCCTCGACGCGCAGCGGCTGCCGCACCGCCCGAAGGACCTCGGCGAGCTGTGGCAGGAGCGGTTCGAGTCGATCGCGGCGGCCGAGAAGCACTGGGCGCGCAACGGCTACGTGGTGCTGAAGTTCTTCCTGCACGTGTCGCAGAAGGAGCAGCACGAGCGGTTCCTCGATCGGGTCAGCGATCCGGACAACCACTGGAAGTTCAACCCCGGCGACATGGCGGAGAGCCAGTACTGGGACGACTACATGCGCGCGTACCAGGACGCGCTGAACGCGACCAGCCGGCCGTGGGCGCCGTGGTACGCGATCCCGGCGGACTCGAAGAGCTACATGCGAACGACGGTCGCGCAGATCGTGACCCGCACGATCGGCCAGCTCGACCTGCCGTATCCGGTGCTCTCGGACGCGGCGCGCGCCGAGCTCGACGTGGTGAAGGCGCAGCTCGAGGCCGAGCTGCACGAGTAGGCTAGGTGCGTGGGGCGACCAGCTCGTCGAACGCGGTGGTGAACGCCGGGTCCTCGGCGCAGCTGGCGAGGGTCGGCGAGCGCATGATCGCGGCCGCGGCGGCGTCGAGCCGGGCGTCGTACGGCGCGAGCGCGGCCTTGAGCGCGGGGCCGCGGCCCTCCTGGACCACGCGGGCGTTCGCGGCGGTCACCTCGCCGTGGGTGCCACGCAGCTCGACGAGCCGGGTGGTCGCGGCGGCGCAGTCGGTCCCCGCGGCGGCGAACGCGGCGGAGATGTCCTCGTAGAGCTGGACCGCGCGGCGGGCGAGCTGCGCGAGATCGTCGTGGAGCGGGGCGGCATCGACCGCGGCGTCGGGCGTCGCCGGGGCGGGCTCGGGAGGATGCGCCGCGGGAGCGCGGGAGCCGCACCCGGCGAGCGCGAGGACCAGCAGAGTCGAGAGGCGCGGTTGGATCATAAGGTGGGCATCGTGGACATCGCGTCGCGGACGGCGGGATCGTCCTTGCACGCGACGAGGTGGGTGGAGATCCGCTCGGTCAGGCCCTGGGTCTCGGCGTCGTACGCCCGGAGCTCGGTGGTCAGCCGGCGCGCCTGCTCGGAGTCGCGCGCGAGCTCGTGGGCGCGGTCGACGCTGGTGCGCATCCGCGCGAACAGCGCGCGCAGCTCGCCGGCCATCCGCGGGCAATCGACGCGCAGCCGGTCGGTGATCGCCGCCATCTCGGTCATCTCGGCGTGCAGCTCGCGCGCGAGCTCGGCGGGATCGAGCGGGCGCGGCGCGGCCGGCCCGGGCCGGGGCGAGCCACACGCGGCGAGCGCGACCACGGCGAGCGCGCGCATCACGAGTCCAGGGCGTGCAGCTCGGCCCGCTCGTCGATCGTGTGGTAGCGGCCCTTGTCATCGCGGGCGAGCGTGCCGAGCGCGATCGCGGGGTCGTGGGTGAAGAACAGCCGGCCGTTGCGCCGCTCGAGCTCGCCGAGCAGGGTGGTCTTCTCGTCGATCAGCAGCTCGGGATAGCGGTCGTAGCCCATCGTGATCGGCAGGTGGACCCACGCGCGGCCGGGGATCAGGTCGGCGGCGAACACCACCGGGCCGGCGGGCATCTCGATCTCGGTCAACAGCAGGCCGGGGGTGTGGCCGGAGCTGCGGTGGAACCGGAACCCATCGCCGAGCGCGGCGGCGCGATCCGAGGCCGCGAGCTCGAGCCGGCCGGTGGCCTCGAGCAGCTGGGTGAGCCCCGGGATGAACGACGCGCGGTCGCGGGCGTGCGGCGAGATGGCGCGCTGCCACGCTTCGGCGCCGACCACGAAGGTCGCCCGCGGGAACACCAGGCGGAGCGGCGCGCCGGGCTCGTGCGCCGCGAGCACCCCGCCGGCGTGATCGAAGTGGAGGTGAGACAGCACGATCACGTCCACGTCCTCGGGGCGGATGCCCTCGGCCGCGAGCGACTCGAGCAGCACGTGGCGATCCTCCACCACGCCGTAGCGCTGGCGCAGCGCCGGCTCGAAGAACGCGCCGATGCCCGCCTCGAGCAGGATGATCCGCCCGCGGTCGCGCACCACAAGGCAGCGGCACGCCAGCGGAATCCGGTTGCGCTCGTCTGGCTCGATCCAGCGTTCCCACATCGCGCGGGGAGCGTTCCCGAACATCGCGCCTCCATCGAGGCGCTGCGAGTTCCCGAGGACCGAGGTCAGCGTGCGCACCGAAGGGTCGTACCACACCTGGTGGGGTCAGCCGACCCGAGGCGATGGATGTGGAAGACAGTCGGAGCCCGCGCGCGACTCGGGTACGATATTTCGCATGTTCAGGATGGCGATCCGTGCGCTCGCGGCGTGCGCAGTTATCGGTTCGGGCGCGTGTGGTGGCACGAGTGGGGATGACCTCGACGAGGAGCACGCGACGCTCGTCCTCGAGCCGCGCGCCAGCGAGCACTTGATCCTCAACGGCGTCCTGCCGCAGCAGCCGTTCACCGCGAAGCTCGTCGACCCCGCGGGTCACGAGCGCGACGTCACCGCGGACACCCGGTTCTCGATCGAGCCGACGTTCGGCACGTTCACCGGCGCGACGCTCTCGATCAGCGCCGCCGGCAAGTCGCAGGCGTACGGCGTGTGGAACGACAAGACCGGCACGGCGCAGGTGCTCGCGCGGCTCGAGTCGGTCCGCGTCGATCCGTCGCTGCCGCCCGACACGCCGGACCTGTTCAACGCCCCCGAGGATCCGGCGCGCGCGCCGACCATCGCGTACCCCGCCGACGGCGTGGTGATGCCGCGCAACCTCGGCGACTTCGAGGTGCACTGGACCGATCCACACGGCAACGACGTGTTCGAGATCTCGCTGCGCACCGAGTTCGCGAACGTGCGGGTCTACGTGCCCGGCAACAACGGCCTGCCGGCGGCGGGCCCGCGGCCGTCCTGGACCGCGTTCGCGGCGACCGAGTGGCTCGCCGCGGTCGGCACGGAGCCCGGCGTGCAGTACCAGGTCCGCGGCGTGAACGCCGCCGACCCGACCTCGGTCGGCGCGACGCCGCCGCGCTTGATCACGCTCAGCAACGAGCTCATGGAGGGCGGCCTGTACTACTGGGCGGCCGGCGGTCAGCTCGCGTACGGCATCTACCGCCACGACATGTCCAAGCCGGGCCAGGCCGCCGAGGAGTACATGACGACCAACCAGACCTCGGGCCGGTGCGTCGCGTGCCACGTGGTGTCGCGCGATGGCACGAAGATGACGATCACCTACGACGGCGGCGATGGCGCCGCGACCACGGTGGACGTCGCGAACAACACCCGCGCGACCTCGGCCGGCAACTGGAACTTCGCCACCTACTCGCCGGACGGGACGCGCCTGTTGACCGTCTTCCGCGGCGCGCTGGTGGTCCGGAACGCCGACGATCAGTCGGTGATCGGCACGATGCCCGCCGAGGGCGCGATCTCCCACCCGGATCTGTCGCCGGACGGGACGCGCCTGGTCTACGCGCGCAACGTCGGCGGCGGCAACGACTGGTCGTTCGCCTCCGGGGCGCTGTTCACGCGGAGCTACGATTCGATCACCCACGCGTTTGGCCCCGAGCTCCCGCTGGTCGCCGACGGGCAGAACAACTTCTATCCGTCGTGGTCGCCGGACGGCGAGTGGATCCTGTTCAACAAGTCGGGCGCGGGCACCTCGTACAACAACACCAACGCGTCGCTGTGGGCGATCAAGTCCGACGGCACCGCGCCGGCGATCGAGCTGCGCGCCGCCAACTACAACGCCGGGCTCACCAACTCGTGGGGGCGGTGGGCGCCGTTCGAACAGTCGGTCGGTGCGAGCAGCGAGAAGATCTACTGGATCACCGTGTCGTCGCAGCGCGACTTCGGCGTGCGGCGGCTCAACTCGCTCGATTCCGCCGGCCTGCGCACGCCGCAGATCTGGATGATGCCGTTCTACCCGGCGCGCGCCCTCGCGAACCAGGATCCGAGCGTTCCGGCGTTCCGGTTGCCGTTCCAGAACCTGGAGACCAACAACCACATCGCGCAGTGGGCCGAGCGCATCGTTCGACCGCTCTGACGAGCTGCTGAGCTCCCGATCCGTGCACGTGATTCGTGCCGGAGCGCACCGCACGCAAGAATTGCGTGGCTCGGCGGCAGCCGTCGCCCCACGCGCGCGTTTCGCAGGCGCGGAAAATTCCGCAGCCACGGCACACGCGTTGCTCTCGAGACATCTCGTAGCCCCGGCGACCTGGGTCGCGGAAAGGCGTTCGAGAAACATGTCCCGAGTAGAGAACATCAACCGCGTCGTGCGGTCCCTTCAGAGCTCGTCACCTGACGTCGAGGCGGCGGCGCTGATCTCGGAGGATGGGCTCATGATCGCGAGTGCGCTGCCCCAGCACATCGACGAGACCCGCGTCGCCGGCATGACCGCGACGCTGTCGAGCCTGGGCACCCGCGCGGCCACCGAGCTCGAGCGCGGCGGCGTGGAGGAGGTCCTGATCCGCGGCGCCGATGGCTATGCGGTCATGATGAACGCGGGCTCGGGCACGCTGCTGCTGAGCCTCGCCAACAGCCGAGCCAAGCTCGGGCTGATCTTCCTCGATATGCGCCGCGCGATCGAGGACCTCCGGCGGGTGCTGTAGGAGGCCACCATGAGCGCGGTCCTCCTCCACGATTCGGGCACGCACAAGAACGTGCTGCTCGACGACTTCTCCGACGGCGGCCTCGCCGTCCAGGCCAACCAGCACGTCATCCTCGATGGCGGCGAGGGCATCATCCTCGATCCCGGTGGGCACAAGGTCTACTCCAAGGTGCTCGCCGCGACGATGGCGACGCTTGGCAAGGCGAAGCTGAAGTACATCCTGCTCTCGCACCAGGATCCGGACATCGTCGCCGCGGTCAATGGCTGGCTGATGACGACGGACGCCGTCGCCTACGTGTCGACCCTGTGGGTGCGGTTCGTCCCGCACTTCGGCCTCGACCGCCTGGTCCATGATCGGCTGCTCGGGATCCGCGACGAGGGGATGCGCCTGCCGCTCGGCTCGCGCGAGCTCCTGATCCTGCCCGCGCACTTCCTGCACTCGTGCGGCAACTTCCAGGTCTACGATCCGGTGTCGAAGATCCTCTACACCGGCGATCTCGGCGCGGCGGTCGATGCGGGAGAGCACCGCGAGGTCACCGACTTCGAGCGCCACGTGCCGTACATGGAGGGCTTCCACCGGCGGTACATGCAGAGCAACCGCGCGCTGCGCGCGTGGACCAAGATGGCCCGCTCGCTCGACGTCGAGATCATCGCGCCGCAGCACGGGCAGCTGTTCCGCGGCAAGGCGATGGTCGAGAAGTTCTACACCTGGTGCGAAAACCTGGAGTGCGGGATCGACGTGATGGAGGGCATCTACAAGGTTCCGGGGTAGTCGTGCGCGTCGTGCTGATCATCGACGAGCACGTCCGCGAGCGCGCCGCGCTCACGCGCGAGCTGCACAAGCTCCCCTCGATCGAGGTCGTGGACGCCTCCACCCTGCACGAGGCGGCCGAGCTGCTCGAGGAGATCGAGGTCGACCTCGTGGTCTCCGACTGGGAGCTGTCCGATGGCAGGGCGCTCGCGCTCCTGCCGCGGCTCGAGCGCGAAGGCCGGCCGGTCCCGGCGCTGCTGCTCGGCGCGCCAGCGCACGCGGCGCTCGTGGAGCCTCCCTCCTCCGTCGAGATCCTGCCGCGTCCCGTCGCGCCCGCGACGGTGCGCGAGAAGGTGGCCGCGCGGTTCGGCTGCGCGCCCGCGCCGTTCTCGGTCACCGACTACCTCCAGCTCGCGTCGATGGGACATCACTCGGTGCGGTTGGAGCTCGCCAGCGACGGCGACGAGATCGGCGCGATCGTCGTGCGCGACGGACAGGCGTGGAGCGCCGACGACCCGCTCGGCAAGGGGCTCGACGCGTTCACGCGGCTGCTCGCGCGCGAGGACCTGACCGTCACGTGCTCGCCGATCGGTTCTCCGGTGCCGCCGCGCACGCTCGAGGGGGGCTGCGAGCAGCTCCTGATGCGCGCGATGACCCGGATCGACGAGCTGCGCGGCGGGATCACGCCCGATGACGAGCCGCCGCGCGAGCGTCCGCCGTCCGCGGCGCCCGACGTGGCGGTGCCGCGCCCCGCGCGCACGCCCGCCGCCGGCACGCCCGCCGCCGGCACGCCCACCACCGGCACGCCCACCACCGGCACGCCGTGGATCGACCGCGCATCACCCACCATCGGCCTCACCCCAGTCCCGGCGATCGCGAGCGCGGTCATCAGCGCACCCCAGCGCGTCGTCCGGATCCCTCCGCTCGGCACGGCGCCGCCGCGCACGCGCGCCTCTGGCGTGCGTCTGCCGCAGGTCCCGCGTTCGTCGACGGGGAGGACGGCCCCGGCCGCCCGGCCGTCAGCGCTCGCGGCTGCCCTGCCGCACGTGACCTCGGCCCCGGTCGGATCGCCCTCACCGCTCTCGAGCGGGGCGGCGCCGGAGCCCCGGTTCGCGGAGGGCAGCGGGCCGATCGCGGTCGCGGCGAGCGAGCCCGCCGAGTTCGATCGGCTGTACGAGCTCGGCATCGAGGCGATGCTCGGCAAGCGCTACGGCGAGGCGCTCGATGCGTTCGAGCGCGCGAAGCAGATCCGCAGCACGGCGACGCTCGAGGCGAACCTGGTGCGCCTGCGCGCCCTGGGGGCCGCATGAACGGCGCGTACACGACCCCAGGCGAGCACGCCTCGCGCGCGAGGATCGCGCTCACCGCGCTCGTCTCGATCGCGAGCGCGAGCGGCGCGCTCGTGGTGGCGTCGCCGTGGCTGACGTCGCGAGCGGACGCCGCGGGACCGGCAACGGGCCAGGTCGCGACGGAGCCACCACGCGCGGGCGAGGACGCCGCACATGCGCCCGCGGCTGCCGCGCCTGTGGCTGCCGCGGGCGAGGACGCCGCACCCGCGCCTGTGGCTGCCGCGCCCGCGGCTACCGTGACCGTCGTCGCTGCGCCCGTCGTCGCCGCGCCCGACGTCGCTGCGCCCGGCGTCGCTGCGCCTGCCGTCTCCGCTCCCGTCGTCGATGCGCCAGCGTGTGCCCCGAGGGTCGCGCTGGTCTTCCCTTACGCCAGCGCGGCGATCCCCGAAGCGGCGGCAGAGCTGCTCGCGCCGGTCATCGCGCACGCGAGCGCGCACGTGGATGCCACCGTGCTCGTGGATGGCCACGCCGATCCGAGCGGCACCGAGCTCGACAACCTCGTGCTGAGCAAGCGGCGCGCGAGCGGGATCGCGAGGCTGCTCGACCGCGCCGGGATCGCGAAGCAGCGGCTCGTCGTGCGTGCGTTCGGCGCGTACGTCCCGATGCCCGGAGAGGGCGCCGAGCTCCGCCGCGTCCACGTCTCGTTCGCCGACGACCCATGTCGGAAGGAGTCACCATGATCGGGTTGTTCATCGCCCTCGCGAGCCTCGCGCTTGGAGCCATGGCCGCGACGGGCTGGTTGCTCGGCGCGCGCGCCGGGCTCTCCGTGCGCGATCGCCTCGGCGAGCATCTCGCCACCACGGGTCAGCGCGCGGCGGCCGCCGAGGCGCGGCTCGACGAGGTGACGTTCCGCGCCGAGCGCACCGAGCGCGAGCTCGTTCACGAGCGCGAGCTCGTCGCCTTGCTGCGCGAGCAGCACGGCGAGCTCGAGGCCCGGCTCGCCGCGTCCGAGCGGGCCACGGAGGCCGCGCAGCTCGCCGCGCGCGACGCGGGCGCCACGCTCGATCGGGCCACGGCGCGCCAGGCCTCGCAGGCCGCCGAGCTCGCGAGCCTGCGCGCCCGGTTCGACGCCGATCGGGCCGCCGGCCACCGCGAGGAAGCGCGCGCCGTCGCCGAGGTCCAGCGCGTGCTCGCGCCGCTCGTCGAGCGCGAGCGCCTCGGCGCGGAGCTCGCGCAGCTCGACGTCGGCAGCGGCACCCGCGGCGAGCTCCCCCACGTGATGGACGCGCTCGCGCGGATCGGCGGGTTCTCGTCGGTCGTGCTGGCCGACGAGGTCGGCCTCCCGCTCGCGGTCAACTCCGGCGCCAGCGACGGGGACGGCGAGCGCCTCGCCGGCATGTGGTCCATGCTGCTCGCGCTCGCCGATCGCGTCGTGCTGTCGGGAGCGCCGGAGCCGCGCGCGATCGTCGTCCACGACACCGCCAACCAGACCTTGCTCCACCGCCTGTTCACCTCGTGCGGCAACCGGTTCGTGCTCACCGCCGTGAGCCGCGGTCGCTCGCTGTCGCCCGAGGTCCTCGATCCCGCGCTCGGCAAGCTCGAGCGCATCCTCGGCGGGACGCCGCTGGCGGCGCGATCCCTGCCGGTTGCCGGCCGCCCGCTTCGTGCCTCCCACCCCTGATGATTTGGGCGACGGCTTGTGGGGAGGGACGCACCGACGGGAGACCGGCAACCGACAACGGAAGGCGTGGCGCTACCGCGCTACAGGATGATGCCGACGCAGCACTGGCTGCCGCTGTCGCAGTAGTTGCCCGCGGGGCACGATGCATCGGTGGTGCAGGTGGGCTCGCCGCCCGGGCACTGCGGCGTGTGGTTGCACTCCGCCGGCAGGTCATCCGGGCTCTGCCCGGGGCACAGGATGCAGGTCGAGCCACCACACTCCGAGGGGCCACACGAGGAGACCTGGGTGCAGCGCATGCACTTGCTCGGATCCGAGAGCGTCTCGACGGTGCACTCCGGCGACGTGACCGGGTTCGCGATGATGTCGTAGCACTCGCTCGGGTTGTTCGGATTGCACAGCGTGCAGCAGCCGAAGCAGTCGCAGCCCGGCGGCGTCAGGTTGCCGCAGAAGTTGATGCACTGCTGCGACAGCGGCGTGGTGCCGATCGGCGGCGGGCAGCGATCCGGGTTGTACTGGTTGCGGCCGATCGGGCACTCGGCGACCGTGGTGGCGCCGAGCAAGCAGCACACGTGGATGTCGCAGCCATCGTTGCCGGCGCCGCTGTCGCCGTCGAAGAAGCAATCCTGCTTCACCGCGTCGCTGTTGTCGCCGGGGATGCCGGTGCGGAAGGTCGCCTCGTCGTTGTCGAGCGGGCCGGTGCAGTGGATGTCGAACGCGTCGATGTAGCCGTCGTTGTCGTCGTCGATGCAGTTCGAGCACTGCGGCTTGGACAGGTCCGGTCCCGCACAGCCTTGCGGCAGCGCCGCGTCGAACGGCGGGCCGCCGTCGCCGCTGTTGCTACCACCCCCATCGTCGCCGCCACCGTCGTTGGGCGTGCCGCTGCTGCCACCGCAGGCAATCAGCGTCGCAAGCAGGATCGAGACCAGGTATTTCATCGAGGACCTCTCTGGATGTGTGCGAGGAGCTCGCGGGCGTCGTCTGCATTCGCGCCGCGAGGGTGGCGTTGGAGATAGCGCTCGAGCAGCGAGCGCGCGCGGGGATCGCCGCGATCGGCGGCCAGCCGGCCGGCGGCGAACAACGAGAGCTCGGCCCTATTCCAG
>JBQCJR010000045.1:0-6013 GCA_051952595.1 Kofleriaceae bacterium | reverse complement strand
CACTCTGCTCTTGATTGACTAAATTTAAGACTTTTGCTATTTGTTTTTGAGTGTCTGTTTTTGAGAGTTGTTATGTGCGGATGTTCGAGTGTCCGAACGAGCGTCCGAACAAGCGTCCGAACAAGCGTCCGAACAAGCGTCCGAACCGGGCGAGCCGCGTCCGAACCAGGCGAGCCGCGGCCGAACCGGGCGAGCCGCGTCCGAACCGGGCGAGCCGCGTCCGAACCAGGCGAGCCGCGGTCGAAGAGTCCGCGGCTGGCTCAGGCCGCGCGCTTGATGCCGTAGTCGCGCGCCGCGAAGCCGGCCAGCTCGCCCTCGAGCGCGCGGCGGGCGCGGAACAGGCGCGACATCACGGTGCCGATCGGCACGTGGAGCGCGTCCGCGATGTCCTTGTACTTCTCGCCGCGCAGGTCGGCGCGCTCGACGACGTCGCGGTACTCGGGGCCGAGCCGGGCGAGCGCGGTCTTGACCTCGTCGCACAGCTCCTCGGCAAGCAGCTCCTCGTCGAGCTCGTCGGTGTGGTCCTGATCGCGGCCGTACAGCGCGGCGAGCGCGTCGCCGGGCCGCTCGGTGGCGAACCGCTGGTGGCGGCGGCGCTTGCGGTAGCCGTTGATGAACGAGTTGGTCAGGATGCGGAACAGCCACGCGCGCAGGTTCGAGCCGGGCTGGAAGCTGTCCCACGCGACCATCGCGCGCAGCAGGGTCTCCTGCACCAGATCCTTGGCGGTGTCCGGGTCCCGGCAGATCCGCATCGCGACCCCAAACAGCTCGGGCTGGTGCGGGAGGCACGCCTCCTCGAACGACTGGTGGGGACGCTCCGCGCTCGCCACCACGCGGAAGACGCGGCGCGGAGCCACGGTCGGGCTACGGACGACGCGAGAGCGCGCTGGAACGGTGGACTTGCTCGACCCCTGAGTACGCGGCATGTCCGGTCCCAAAGCAGCCGATGTGCCATCTCCAACTAGCTGAAACAGCAGCATGTTCTGCAGCGCGCGGTTGCGGAGACACGACGCGCGTCTCAAAGCAGACGCGAGATCACTACCGCGCCGCTCGTGTAGGTCGTCAGAGGACATCGGGACGCCAGCAACGTGACGCATGCCTCCTTCAGACGAGGCCTATTCCCGAAAGTCGCACCGGACCGCAGCGTTTTCAGCGCGCGGGTACGCGGTAGGTGAGCACCACCACGCCGTTTGGATAGACCTGGGTGTCGCGCAGCACCAGCGCGCGCTGCGGCACCGGGTGCCCGAACAGCGGGATCCCAGATCCGAGCACGAGCGGGTTGAGCTTCGCGATCACCTCGTCGATCAGGCCGGCCTCGAACGCCGTGGCGGCGAGCTTGCCGCCGCCGGCGAGGTAGATCGGCCGCTCCTCGCGCTGCTTGAGGTCGCGCAGGAACTCGACCGGATCGCCATCGACGATGGTGACCGCGGGATCCGGGCTCGCGAGCGTCCGCGAGACCACGTAGGTCTTCATCATCGGATACGGATTGGTGACCCCGGCGCGCAGCGCGATGTCGTAGGTGCGCCGGCCCATGACGATGGCGCCGTAGCCACTCCAGCTCGCGATGTAGTCGGCGACGTGGTCGCCCTCGGCGAGGAACCCGTCGTAGGTGTCGTCGGCGGCCGCGATGTAGCCGTCGATCGAGACGGCCACGTGATACTTGAGCAAAGACATATCAAGACCTCTCTCCGGGCGTGCGCCCGGATGCGTTGACTCGTGACTGGGTGAGTGGAGTCAGCGAGAGGTCATGATCGACGCGGGCAGCCGCGTCGGAACGAACTCTACTCGGGTCGCCGAGCGGCTGTCCAGCGCGCCTCGTGCGACAGCTCGCGGATCGCCGCGGCGATCGCGAGCGGCAGGTCCGACGACATCACGCCGCGCACGCCATGGGTCTCGGCGAGCGCCTCGCCGGCGGCACCGTGCACGTACGCACCGGTCCGCGCGGCGTCGCCGGGCGCGAGCTGCTGGGCGAGCAACGCGCCGATCGCGCCGGCGAGCACGTCGCCGCTGCCGGCGGTGGCGAGCTCGGGACCACCGGTCGGGTTGATCGAGCAGTGATCGTCGACGATCGTCCCGTCGCACACGAGCGTGCGCGCGCCCTTGAGCACGACCACCGCGCGGGTCCGCGCCGCGAGCGCGCGGGCGGCAGCGAGCCGGTCGGCCTCGACCACGGCGGGGGTCGCGTCGAGCAGCCGCGCGGCCTCGCCGGGGTGCGGCGTGATCACGATGGGGCCGGCGGCGTCGGCGATCGCGTCGGGCGTGCGCGCGAGCAGGTTGAGCGCGTCGGCGTCGAGCACGGTGGGCACGCCGGAGGCCAGCACCTCGAGCACGCGCGCCCGCGCCCGGTCGGAGATGCCGAGGCCGGGGCCGACCACGACGGCGGCCTTGCCGTGGAGCAGCCGGCCGAGTGGCCCTTCGTCGAGCCCGCGGGTCATGATCGAATCGGGCGCGGTGATCGATCCGGACTCGCCGTCTCCGGCGAGCGTGACCAGCCCTGCCCCGGCGCGCAGCGCGGCGGTCGCGGAGAGCCTCGCGGCTCCGCGCATCTCGGGCGCGCCGCTCAGCACCAGAACGTGGCCGCGGGTGCCCTTGTGATCGAGCGGCGCGGGGTGCGGCAACCAGCGCACGACGTCGGCGCGCTCGACCAGCCCGGCGCGCACGCTCGACGCGGCGACCAGCGCGGGCGGGATGCCGATGTCGGCCACGATGACCTGGCCGCACCGCGCGAACCCGGGCGCGCTGGCGAGCGCGATCTTGTGCACGCCCATCGTGACGGTGGCGTGGGCGTCGACCGCGACGCCGAGCGTACGGCCGGTATCCGTGTCGAGCCCGGAGGGCACGTCGACGGCGAGCCGGCGCGCGGCCTGGTTGATCGACGCGACGACCGCCGCGAGGTGGCCCTCGATCGGGCGCGCGAGCCCGACGCCGAACAGCGCGTCGATCACCAGCGCGGCGCCCTCGATCGCGCCGCGGTGCTCGTCGAGCTCGCGCGGGGTCGCGATCGCGTGGACCACGCCGCCGGCGCGCTCGAGGATCGCCAGGTGATCGTGCGCGTGGCCGCGCATCAGCTCGCGCCCGACCGCGAGGTACGCCGCGGCGTCGACGCCGCGATCGCGCAGCACCCGTGCGACCACGAACCCATCGCCGCCGTTGTTGCCCGGGCCGGCGATCACCGCGACGTGCCCGGCACGCGCGGGACCGAGCAGGTCGAGCGCCGCCGCGGCCACGGCGCGCCCGGCGGTCTCCATGAGGGTGATCGCGGGCAGCCCGATCTCCTCGATCGTCGCGCGATCCAGCTCGCGCATCTCCGCAGCGGTCACCACCGGCACCATCGGCCCGACGCTACCAGGGACCGGCCGGCGTGCGAACCACTCTGCTAGGCCCGACAGCTCCGCGAGAGCGCTCCCGCGATCTCCTCGGCCCAGCCCTGGATCCGGAGCTCGTCCATCCCCTCGATCATCACCCGCGCCTTGCTCTCGGTGCCGCTGTAGCGCACGAGCACGCGGCCCTCCTCGCCGAGCTGGCGCTCCACGTCGGCGATCATCCGCTGGACGTCCGGGAGCTGCTCGAGCGGGACCTTCTTGTCGACCGCGGTGTTGATCAGCACCTGCGGGGTGCGCGTCATCACCGTCGCGAGCTCGGACAGCGGGCGCTGCTCCCGCGCCATGATCGCCAGCACGCGGAGCGCCGCGACGATGCCGTCGCCGGTGGTCGCGTGGTCGAGGAACACCAGGTGGCCGGACTGCTCGCCGCCGAGGTTGTAGCCGTGCTTGCGCATCTCCTCGACGACGTAGCGGTCGCCGACCTGGGTGCGCACCACCTGCCCGCCGGCGCCGCGCACCGCGCGCTCGAGCCCGATGTTCGACATCACCGTGGCGACCAGGGTCTGCTTGGCGAGCCGGTTCTCCTTGATCATCCGGGTGGCGCACAGCGCCATCACCGCGTCGCCATCGACGACCGTGCCGTGCTCGTCGCACAGCACCAGACGATCCGCGTCGCCGTCGAGCGCGATCCCGAGGTGCGCCTCGTGGTGGCGGACCATCTCGCACATCGCCTGCGGGTGGAGGGCGCCGGCGCGCGCGTTGATGTTCTTGCCGTCCGGCTTGGTGTGGATCGCGATCACCGTGGCGCCGAGCTCCTCGAACACCGACGGCCCGACGCGGTACCCGGCGCCGTGCGCGCCGTCGACCACGATCCGGATGCCGTCGAGGGTCAACTCGCTCGGGAACGTGCTCTTGCAATACACGACGTAGCGGCCGCGCGCGTCCTCGATCTTGCGGCTGTAGCCGACGTCCGCGGGCGCGGCGCGCAGCTGGTCGAGCTCGGACGAGCCCATCATCGACTCGATCTCCGCCTCGATGTGGTCCGGCAGCTTGTAGCCGTCGCGCGCGAACACCTTGATCCCGTTGTCCTCGAACGGGTTGTGTGACGCCGAGATCACGACGCCCGCGTCGCAGCGCATCGACGACGTGATGAACGCGATCCCGGGCGTCGGCAGCGGGCCGGTCAGCCACACGTCGGCGCCCATCGCGACGATGCCCGCGGCGAGCGCCGACTCGAACATGTACCCAGACAGCCGCGTGTCCTTACCGATCGCGATCCGGGTGTGGCGTCCGGGCTGGCGCAGCCGCGCCGCGATCGCCATGCCCAGCCGCATCACCGTCGCGCCGGTCATCGGCTCGACGTTCGCCACCCCACGCATCCCGTCGGTGCCGAACAACTTACGACCGTTGGTCATGGTTCCGTTGGTAGCATGGCGCTCCCGGCCGCGGTCCGCCGGCTCGATGAGATCGACGTGAAGACCGCGCGACCGCGCGCCGATGCTCAGCGAGCCGGACCGACCTTGACGCGCTCGGGAGAGATCCGGCTTCCGACGCCAGGCGGAAGGCCCTCGAGCAACACCTCGGCCTCCCGATCGCCGGGCTTGAGCCGCACGACCGGAACCATCGCGTCCTTGGCTTTCTCGACGGCGAGCAGCGCGCCGGTCAGGGTGACCTCGACCTGCTTGGGCGACAGCGCCCACTTCGCTGGCTCGATGCCATCGCCGCGCAGCTCGACGATCAGCCCGGGCAGCTTGCGAGTGACCAGCTCCTCGTCGATCCGGACGTGCACGTGGACGCGCTGGCCCGGGTCGATCTCGACGCCCGTCGGGGGTGCGAGCTCGGCCGGCGCGTCGAACGAATCGGTGCGGCCCTCGAGGCTGACCTCCTGGGTCCGGATCGCGGACAGCGCCGCGAGCAGCCGCTCGCCGCCGCGCACCTTGACGGTCGGCGGCACGACCTTCTGCTCGGCCATCACGTAGCCGTGCTGCGGCCGCCCGGCGGTGACCGGCGCGACCTCGACGAGCTTCTCGACCCGGCGATCGAACGACACCCGGATCGTGCGCGGGCTGATCGACGTGACGGTCAGCCCGGGAGGCAGGTTGAACATGTCGGGGGTGAGCGAGACCTCGCCGCTCGGCGCCTTGGAGAAGTCGAGCGTCACGCGGTTGAGCTCGCGCTCGTCGAACTGGCGCAGCCGCCGCCACGCGCCCTTGATCGTCACGGTGACCTCGTCGAGCGGCTCGGAGGTCAGGACCTTGTCGGCCGGGTACTCGTACTTCACGCCGGCGCGGACGCGGATCTCGCGATCCTTGTCGGTGTTGACCAGCAGGAACACGGTCACCGCGAGCACGATCGACAGGAACTTGAGCCCGATGTTGTCGACGAGCGCGCCGCGCATCCAGCGGCGGATCGCGCCGTTCTCGGGAGCGGGCGGCGGCGATGGGGCGAGGGCCGGCATCCGCCCGGTCGCCCGCGAACGCGCGGCGCCGAGCTGCGAGAGCGGTCCCTGGGAGCGCGGCTTCACCCGCTGGCCTCCACCGCCTCGACGGGCTCGGCGCGCGGCTCGGCGATGCTGGCGATCGCCTTGCCGACCACGGCCGCCGCGGCGGCCTCAACGGTGATCTCCTAGGTGGCGCGGAAACCGGCGACCAGGCCGACCATCTCGCTGCGCAGCATAACCTGCTCGAGGT
>JBQCJR010000044.1:0-3586 GCA_051952595.1 Kofleriaceae bacterium | reverse complement strand
AGGTGGTGTTCCAGAGCCCCGCCGGCGAGCACAGCGCGACCACCGGAGCGGACGGCGCGTACGCGATCTCGCTGCCGGTCGGGACCTACCGCGCGTTCGTGCGCGACGACACCGTGCTGTCGATCGGCCGCACCGAGCCGGAGCGGCTGCCCGGCGCGCCGTCGGCCGAGACCGCGGGGGTTCCCGACGAGGCCCTGATGCCACTCGTGATCGCGGACGCCGATCGCGACGGGATCGATCTCTCGGTGATCCGCGGCGGCACGATCCGCGGGCAGGTCGTCGATCGCAACGGCCGGCCGATCGCGGGCGCGCTGATCCGCGCGCGCGGCGAGGGCTTCCGGCCGGCGCTCGGCACCGATCTCGCGGAATCGGACGCCGATGGATCGTTCGAGCTCCGGGTCCCGGCGAACCGCTACGTGCTCGAGGCGACCCACGCGCGCTATGCGGGCGTGGTCGAGCCGGAGCTGATCGAGATCGAGCCCGGCGACGTCCACACCGCCACGGTGACGCTGACCGCGGGCTGCGTGATCAGCGGCCGGGTCGCCAAGCGCGATGGGCGCGCCGGCGACGGCGCGATCGAGCGGCAGTGGGGCAGCGGCGAGCTCGAGTTCGCGCCCGCGGGCCAGATCTCCCCGGATGGCGCGTTCCGGTGGGTGACCACCGAGGAGACCGAGGTCGTGCTGCGCGCGTGGCCGTGGAAGTCGCCGCCCAGCCCGGCGCAGCGGTTCGCGTGCCGCGACGGCGCGCGGTTCGATGGCGTGGTGTTCCAGCTCCCGGATCGCGCGCCCGACATCGACGGCGTGCTCGTCGATCGCACCGGCGCGCCGGTGTCGTTCGCGTACGTCGATCTGGCGCCGCTCGATCCCGGCGGGATCGCGCAGCAGGAGCGCACCGACGCCGAGGGGCGGTGGGGCGTGTTCCAGATGCCGGCGGGGCGCTACCAGGTCTCGGCGTACGCGCCGGGCCGCGGCATCGCGACCTCGATCGTGAGCTCGCCGCAGAGCCAGGTGAGGCTACAGCTCGGCGGCACCGGCCGGATCGAGGGCACCGCGCAGCTGCTCCAGAACACCAGCATCGAGCTGATGCTGGTCGGGTGCGTGAATGGCAACGCGATCGTCCCGGTGCCGCAGGAGCGCCGGCTGATCGCGGTGACCGGCGGCCGGTTCACCATCGAGGACGTGCCGGCGTGTGATCTCCGGTTCCTGGTGACCTGGAAGGGCCGGCATCACGCCGCGACCGCCAACGTCCCGGCCGGCGGCACCGTGCAGGTCGAGGTGCCGGTGGGGCCACCACGCAAGAAGACGGTGCACGGCGTGGTGCGCGACGAGGCTGGGCGTCCGGTCGCGTCGGCCCAGGTCGCGATGATGTTCGAGGACGACCACGCGGTCGCGACCACCGACAGCAGCGGGCGGTACACGATCGAGACGTTCTCGGGCGCCTTGCTCGTGGCGGGGGCCGAAGGCGGGTCCGGCAACGCCCGGGTCGGCCTGGCGAACGTCGACCGCGAGCAGGTCGATATCGTGCTGATCCCCGACAGCGACGAGTGATCGCGCTTAGTCGACCGTGAGGCCGAGCAGCAGCGCGTTCGAAGACAACACGCCGTCGCGGTTGACCATCGCCGTCGACGACACCTCGAAGCTGGCCCGGAACCGCTTGAGCCGCACGACGTCGATCCCGGCGCCGACCGAGCCCGACGGGCCGAGCAGCCGGATCCGGCGGCGGACGATCAGATCGTCGATGATGCGCTCGTCGCCGGAGTACCTGCCGACGCCGACCGCGCCGCGGATCCACAGCGCCGGGTTGACGTAGTACTGGGCGCTCACCAGGGCGTTGCCGGCGTCGGTGCGATAGAGCGAGCCGCCATCGCCGGGCTCGACATCGAAGAACAGCGCGGCGAGCACGAGCTCGATCCCGATCACCGTGCGCGGCGTGGCGACCTGGCCGATCCGCAGGGTCGCGGCGCCGCCCTGCGCGGTCGCGTTCTTCATGCCGAGGCCGACCGAGACCGCGCCGCCGGTCGCGAGCGTGACCATGATGCCGCGGCGCGGCGCGGTCGATTCGAGGTTGGCTTCGCCGGCGGCGGCGACCGCCGGATCCGGAGCGGGCTCGCTGGGCGGCGGATCGGCGCGCGCCACGCCGGCGGACGCGGCGACTCCCGCGAGCGCCAGCCCGCGCGCGCGCGTCACGGCTTCTTGGTCCCGATGTTCACGAGCGGCGGGTAGCAGCGCTCTCCGCCGAGGTGCGGCTGGTCCGGCAGCAGCAGCCGCTCGACGACCTCGCCGCCGATCAGGTGCTTCTCGATGATCTCCTCCACGTCGTCGACGGTGACGTGGCCGTACCAGACCTGCTCCGGATAGACGACCACGGTCACGCCCTGCTCGCACTGATCGAGGCAGCCGGCGTTGTTCGCGCGGATCATCTTCGACAGCCCGCGCTTGGTGAGCTCGGACTTGAGCCGGTCGCGGACCTCGACGCCGCCGCGCATCTTGCAGCTGCCGCGCGGGTGATCGGCGGGTCGCTCGTTGATGCACACGAACACGTGGCGCTGAAAGCTCGGCATCCCGCGGCAGCGTACCACCAGGCAGGTCGCAGCCGCACCCACCCGGGCCCGCGCGGCCTTGAAGCGACGGCGCGTCTGGCGCATTGTTGAGCCGTCGACGCGCCCGTCGCGCGACGAGATGACGGAGACCCGCTCACAGCCGCCCGGCTCGACCGCGATCGGCGCGATCCTGGGGAACTATCGGATCACCGGGCCGCTCGATCGCGGCGGCATGGGCAGCATCTATCGCGCCCAGCACGCGCTGCTCGACCGCCCCGCGGCGGTCAAGCTGCTGCGCCCCGAGCTGACGGCAAATCCCGAGCTGGTGACCCGGTTCTTCAACGAGGCCCAGGCGGCGACCAAGATCCGCCACCCGGGGATCGTGGAGATCTATGACTTCGGCTACACCGAGGACGGCGTCGCGTACCTGGTGATGGAGCTGCTCGAGGGCGCCACGCTCGGCGCGCGGCTGCGCGAGCGCGGCCGGCTGCCCGAGGCCGAGGCGGTGTTCATCGCGCGTGGGATCGCGAGCGCGCTCAAGGCGGCGCACGCCAAGTCGATCATCCACCGCGATCTCAAGCCCGAGAACGTGTTCCTGGTCCCGGATCCCGACGGGCCGACCGGCGAGCGGGTCAAGATCCTCGACTTCGGGATCGCCAAGCTCGCCGACGCCGCGCCGGGCGACGCGCGCACCCGGACCGGCGCGCTGATCGGCACGCCGATCTACATGGCGCCCGAGCAGGCGCGCGCGGCGCGCGAGATCGATCACCGCGCCGACCTGTACTCGCTCGGCTGCATCCTGTACGAGCTGCTCGCCGGCGCGCCGCCGTTCGTCGCCGAGGGCGCGGGCGAGCTCATCGCGCACCACCTGTTCACCACGCCCGAGCCGCCGAGCGCGCGCGCGCCGGTCTCGGCCGCGCTCGATCGGCTGGTGATGCGGCTGCTCGCCAAGGAGCCGGACGAGCGGCTCGGCTCGGCGCAGGAGGTGATCCAGGCGCTCGACGCGGCGCTCGAGCCACCGCGGGTCCCCGGCGCGGCGGGGCTCCC
>JBQCJR010000043.1:0-6256 GCA_051952595.1 Kofleriaceae bacterium | reverse complement strand
GTCGCGGCGGCTCGGCGCGCCGATCGCCCGGCTGCACCGCGGCGCGATCGCGGTGTCGCGCGGCGATCTCGATCACCGGATCGACATCGCGGGCGGCGACGAGCTCACCGATCTGGCGACCGCGTTCAACCAGATGACCTCGACGCTCAAGGACAACCAGGCCCGGCTGGCCGCCCGGATGCGCGAGATCGTCGCGCTGCACGACGCCGGGCGCGCGGTGTCGTCGGTGATCGATCTCGACTCGGTGTCGCGCAAGATCGTCGACGCGGTCGCACGCACGTTCGACGTCCAGCTCGCCGCGCTGTGGCTGGTCGACACCGGCGCGCCCGAGGGGCTGCGGGCCTCGGCGGCGCGCGCCCGGCGCCCCGACGTCTCGACCGCGCTCGCGACCGATGAGGCGCTGGCCGCGGCGGGGGCGCTCGCCGGGATCGCCGAGCAGGTCAAGGCGACGCGCACGCCGATCCGGCTCGAGCGGGCAGGCGCGGATCCGCGGCACGGCGCGGCGGCGCGGGCGGCGGGTGCACCGGGGCCGCTGGTCGCGCTGCCGCTCGATCGCAGCCGCCAGGGCGCGGCGGCGCGGGTGGTCGGCGTGCTCGCGGTGGGCCGCGCCGACGACGCGCGCGAGTTCTCCGACGCCGATCTCAACCTGCTGACCACGTTCGCGGACCAGGCCGGCGCCGCGGTCGAGAACGCGCTCCTGTACTCCGAGGTCCGCGAGGCCAGCGAGCAGCTCGAGAAGAAGGTGCGGCTGCGCACCGCCGAGCTGACCGCGATCAACCACGAGCTGGGCAAGGCGCTCGCCGACCTGCGCGAGGCCCAGGCCCAGCTGGTGCTGTCGGAGCGGATGGCGGGGCTCGGCGTGCTGGTCGCCGGCGTCGCGCACGAGATCAACTCGCCGACCGCGGCGATCCGCGGCTCGATCGATGGCCTGGCGAGCGCGCTGTCGCGGGTCGCCCGACATGGCGCCGAGCTGACCGCCAAGGCGTCCACCCCGGCCGCCGCGGCGGCGCTCCACCGCTACCTCGAGGCGACCGCGCCGCGGCTGGCCGAGCGCCCGCTCGCGACCGGGGTGGCGGCGCGGCGGGCCGCCCGCGAGCTCCAGCAGCGGCTCGCCGATGCCGGATTCTCGGATCCTCACCAGCTGTCCGGCGACCTCGCCGACCTCGGCGCGACCGCCGACGACGCCGAGCAGCTCGCCGCGGCGCTCGGCCCGGAGCGCGGGTTGGTCGCCGAGGTGGTCGCGGCTCTCACCGACCACGTCTATCTCCAGCGCACCGACTCGACCGTCCGCCACGCCGTCCAGCAGATCCAGCGGATCGTCGGTGCGCTGAAGTCCTACTCCCACCTCGATCAGCAGGCCACGCGGGTCGAGGCCGATCTTCACGAGGGGCTGGAGACCACGCTCGCGCTGCTCCACCACACGCTGCGTGATATCGTCGTCGAGCGACACTACGGCAACCTGCCCCGCGTCCCGGTGTACGTCGACGAGCTCAACCAGGTGTGGACCAATCTGATCGCGAACGCACAGCAGGCACTCGGCGGCCGCGGCACGATCGTGATCGAGACCGCGATCGAGGCGGCGAGCTCGGTGGTCCGCGTCATCGACGACGGGCCGGGCGTGCCACCCGAGGTGCTGCCGCGCATCTTCGAGCCGTTCTTCACCACCAAGCCCAAGGGCGAGGGGACGGGGCTCGGGCTCGGCATCGCGCGCCAGATCGTGGAGAAGCACGGCGGCGAGATGACGTGCGAGTCGCGGCCGGGGCGCACGGTGTTCGCGGTCCGGATCCCGCTGGAGCCAGGTAGCTCGTGACCCGGCGCGAGGTGATCGTCTGCGTCGACGACGAGGAGGGCGTGCTGCGCGTGCTGCGCGCCCAGCTCGGGGCGCGGTTCGGTCACGAGTGCCAGATCGCGACGGCGCGCTCCGGCGACGAGGCGATCGCGCTGTTCGACGAGCTGACCCGCGAGGGCGAGTCGATCGCGCTGGTGATCGCCGACCAGATCATGCCGGGCATGAAGGGCGTCGAGCTGCTCGAGATCGTGGATCGCCGGCTGCCGGCGACCACCAAGATCCTGCTCACCGGGCAGGCCGGCCTCGACGCAGTGATCGACGCGATCAACCGCGCGCACCTCAACCAGTACGTCGGCAAGCCGTGGGACGAGACCGCGCTGTTGCTCGCGGTCGAGAACCTGCTGCGCCAGTACCGGCTGGTCCACGAGAACCAGCAGCTGATCGCGTCGCTGTCGGCCAAGAACCAGGCGCTGCTCGAGATGAACCGCGAGCTCGAGGCCAAGATCCACGAGCGCACCCACGAGCTGGCGGAGGCCAACGCGCGGCTCGCCCAGCTCGCGGTCACCGACGGGCTCACCGGGCTGTACAACCATCGCCACTTCCACGAGCGGCTCACGCTCGAGGTCGAGCGCAGCCAGCGCAGCGGGCTGCCGCTGTCGCTGCTGATGCTCGACGTGGATCACTTCAAGCTGTTCAACGACACCCACGGCCATCCGGCCGGCGACGAGGTGCTGCGCCAGCTCGCCCGCGTGCTGTCCGAGACCCGGCGCGTGAACGACGTGGTCGCGCGCTATGGCGGCGAGGAGTTCGCGGTGATCCTGGTCGACACCGCGAAGTTCACCGCGGCCAAGGTCGCCGAGCGCGTGCGCGAGCGGGTGGCGACTCATGCATTCACCGATAGTCGCGAAGCGATCGCCGCAGGCGCAGCGGACGGGGCCCGCGCGAGCCGGCTCAGCGTCTCGATCGGCGTCGCGACGTTTCCCGACGACGGCGGCGACGTCGAGGCGCTGGTGCGCGCCGCTGACACGGCGCTCTACGCCGCCAAGCGCGCGGGTCGCAATCGCGTGGTGCTCGCGACCGAGTCGATCGCCGCGACGCGGGCCTAGCCGCGATCGCGGGGCGCGCCGGCTCGCCGCGACGCCGGTCTGGATGATACGGTCGCCGCGATGAGCAGTGAAGACATCGCGGTGATCGGCGCCGGCAGCTATGGCACGTGCCTCGCCATGCTGTTTGGCAACGCCGGTCACCGGGTGAGCCTGTTCTGCCGCAACCCGGAGCAGGCGGAGGCGCTGGAGGCCACGCGGATCAACCGGGCGTACCTGCCGGCGTACCGGCTGCCCGACGCGGTCCAGGTGTCTTCGGATCTCGAGGCCACGGTGCGCGGCAAGCGGTTCGTCGTCGGGGTGACGCCGTCGCACGGCGTGCGCGAGTTGTTCGGGCGGATCGGGCCGGTGATCGATCCGGACGCCGTGGTGATCAACGCGTCCAAGGGCCTCGAGGACGGATCGCTCAAGACGATCGACGCGATCTACCGCGACGTGCTGCCGCCGCGGATCGCCGAGCGCGCGACGTTCCTGTCCGGGCCCACGTTCGCGAGCGAGATCGCCGCGGGGCTGCCCGCCGCGATCGTGCTCGCCGGCGCGGATCCGCAGACCTGCAAGGCCGCGCAGGACGCGCTGTCGACGCTGCGGTTCCGCATCTACACCACCGACGACGTGCTCGGCGTGCTGATCGGCGGCGCGCTGAAGAACGTGATGGCGATCGGCGCCGGGGTGTCCGACGGGCTCGGGTTCGGCTCGAACGCGCGGGTCGCGCTGATCACGCGCGGCCTCGCCGAGATGACCCGGATCGGCGTCGCGCTCGGCGCGCACGCGCTGACGTTCTCGGGGCTCTCGGGGGTCGGCGACCTGGTGCTCACCTGCTCGGGCGATGCGTCGCGCAACCGGCGGGTCGGCCTGGCGCTCGGCCAGGGCAAGAAGATGCCGGAGATCCTCGGCGAGATGCGCCAGGTGGCCGAGGGCGTCAAGACCACCAAGGTGGCCAAGCAGCTCGCGGCGCAGATAGGCGTCGAGGCGCCGATCATCGACTGCATGCACTCGATCATCCACGAAGGGATGCCGGCGCGCGACGCGATCATGTTGTTGCTCGGCCGCCGCACCCGCTCCGAACGCGACTAGGGTCGACCGCCATGACCGCCAAGCTCGGCTACGTCCTCGACGACATCTTCGTGCAGCACCGCGCGCCCTCGGGCCACCCCGAGCGCCCGGCGCGCGCCGAGGCGGTGCGCGACGCGCTGATCGCCGCCGGCATCGAGGGCCGCGGCGTGCGGATCGCGCCGCGGTTCGCGACCGACGACGAGCTGGCGCGCGTCCACGCCGCGGGCTACCTCGAGGATCTCGCGCGGGTCGTGCCGGGCAACGCCGGCTGGCTCGATCCGGACACCTACTACTCGCCGGGCACGTGGGACGCGGCGCGCGCGGCCGCCGGCTCGGTGTGCGAGCTCGCGACCGACGGGCTGCACGGCGCGCTGGGGCAGGGCATCGCGGTGGTGCGCCCGCCGGGGCACCACGCGACCCGCGATCAGGCGATGGGGTTCTGCCTGCTCAACAACGTCGCGGCGGCAGCGGCCGCGGCGCGCGCGGCGGGCGCGGCGCGGGTCGCGGTGGTCGACTGGGACGTGCACCACGGCAACGGCACCCAGGACATCTTCTGGGACGATCCTTCGGTGATGTACCTCTCGGTCCACCAGTTCCCGTACTACCCGGGCACCGGCGCGCCGAGCGAGCTGGGTGGCCCCGCGGCCCGCGGCGCGACGGTCAACGTCGGCCTGCCGAGCGGCGCCTCGGACGTCGACTACGCGGCGGCGTTCGATCACGTGCTGGTGCCGGCGCTGACCCGGTTCCGCCCCGACCTCGTGCTGATCTCCGCCGGGTTCGATGCGTTCGAGCACGATCCGCTCGCCGGCATGCGGGTGAGCCGCGCCGGGTTCGCGGCGATGGCGCGCCGGCTGCGGCGGTTCGCGGATCGCCACGCCGGCGGCCGGCTGGTCGCGGTGCTCGAGGGTGGCTACGACCTCGACGGGCTCGCCGGCGGGATGTCCGAGGTGCTGGGCGCGCTGGTCGCGCCGGCCGATGCGATCGCGGCGCCGGGCGCGATCGCCGAGCTGCCGGCGACCGGTGGCGTGCGGGCGGCGATCGATGCGACGCTGGCGGCCCACGCGGCGGCCGGCGTGCCGATCCCCGCGCCGGAGCGCGACGGACGATGAAGCGACACCGCACCGCCGACCTCGACCAGACCTCGTTCGGAGGGCGCTACTCGCTGCTCCGCCAGCTCGCCGTGGGCGGCATGGCCGAGATCTATCTCGCGCGCCAGGCCGCGATGTCGGGGTTCGAGAAGGAGGTCGTGATCAAGCGGCTGCGGCCCGAGCTGGCCGACGATCCGCGGGTGGTCGAGATGTTCCTCGACGAGGCGCGGATCGGCGCGCTGCTCAACCACCCGAACATCGTGCACGTCTACGACGTCGACGAGCACGACGGGATCCCGTACATCGCGATGGAGTACATCGTCGGCGAGGAGCTCAACGAGCTGTGCCGGCGCGGGCTCGCGCTCGATCGGTTCCTGCCGCTCGAGCACGCGGTCGAGCTGATGCGCCAGGCCGCCGCCGGCATGGGCTACTTCCACGCGGCGCGCGGCGCGGAGGGCAGCGCGCAGGTGGATCAGCCGCTCGACATCGTCCACCTCGACATCTCGCCGTCGAACCTGCTGGTCACCCGCGACGGCTTCCTCAAGATCATCGATTTCGGGATCGCGAACGCGCGCGGCCAGCGCCAGCGCAGCGACGTCATCCCCGGCAAGCTCGGCTACATGTCGCCCGAGCAGGCGACCCGCAAGCCGGTCGATCACCGCAGCGACGTGTTCTCGCTGGGCATCGTGCTGTACGAGATCACGGTGGGCAAGCGGCTGTTCCGCGGCCCGGCGCACGAGGTCGTCGCGCGGTTGATCGAGACGAAGATCGAGCCGCCCACGTTCGCGCGGCGCAGCTTCCCGAGCGCGCTCGAGGCGATCGTGATGCGCTGCCTCGAGCGGCACCCCGAGGACCGCTACCAGAGCGCGTACGATCTCGCGGACGACCTCGAGGCGTTCCTGCGCGACGAGTCGATGCACTCCGGCCCGGTGCGGATCGCGCGCTACCTCGACGCGCTGAGCCACGCGGCGGGCGGCCCGCGCCGGCCCGAGCTGGTGTCCGAGGCCGAGGCGCGCGGCGACCTGCCGCCCGAGCTCGACTTCGATAGCCAGGTGTTCGACTCGTTCGCCGCGGCGCCCGAATGGGAGGACGCCGAGCAGCCGGAGGCGGAGATCGCCGCCGCGCTCGGCATCGAGCTCGAGGAGCTGCGTTCGCTGCGCACCCCGGTGCCGCGGCGCGACGACGCGGCCGGGGCGGGTGGAGCGGGTGGAGCGGGTGGGCCG
>JBQCJR010000042.1:0-6379 GCA_051952595.1 Kofleriaceae bacterium | reverse complement strand
CCCGTGCCGGGCCCCGGCCCCGGGCCCTGCGAGCCGCACCCGCCAGACGCGAGGACCACCACCAGCGCGAGCACCCCCCCGCCGCCGCCGATCCATGCGTACCGCCGGGAGCGCGCGCTCGCCGCGGCCGGCGGCGTGGTCGTGGGGGTGGTGTCCGCGACGAACACCGTCGCAGCCGTCGCCTCCCGCGCCCTCGTCTCGTCGGGGACGAACGCCGTCTCGTTCGCCGGTACGCGCACGCGCGCGCCCGCGGCCGTCGCGTCCGGGACGAACTGGGTCTCCACGATCCGCGGCGAGGCGTGCACCGACGCACGCGCGAGTGCGTCGGCGAGCTCGGCCGCCGTCGGCCGTCGCTCCGGCTCGAGCGCGACGGCGCGATCGAGGATCGCGATCAGGTCCTCCGGTAGGTGCGGCGCGAGCTCCCGCACCGACGGCAACGGCGCGAGCAGGGCGCCGTTCGTCGCGTCCGCGCGCGGCCATCGCCCGGCGGCGCCGTAGTACAGCGTCGCGCCGAGCCCGAACACGTCGCCCGCCGCGGTCGACTGGCCGCGCAACAGCGCCTCGGGCGGTGCGTACGCGGGCGATCCGATGAACTGCCCCGTCATCGTCAGCGAGGAGTCCGGCACGTGGGCCACGCCGAAGTCGGCGAGCTTCCACGCGCCGGGACCGGCGACCAGGATGTTCGCCGGCTTCACGTCGCGGTGGACGATGCCGGCGGCGTGGGCCGCTGCGAGCGCCCGTGCGATCTGGATCCCGAGCGCGCGTAGCTCGTGGATGGCGAGCGGCCCGGTCGCGAAGTGCTCCCGGAGCGAGGGGCCGGCCATCCGCTCCATCACGAGATACGGCGGCTCGGCGGCGAGATCGATGTCGTAGACCTGCACGATCCCCGGGTGGTTGAGGGCGGCGATCGCACGCGCCTCGAGCCGGAACCGTTCGTCGAGCACGCGCGCGCCGAGGCCGGTCGCGCCGCCGCGCAGCGTCTTCACCGCGACCGCGCGCCCGAGGACATCGTCGACGGCGGCGTACACGCAGCCCATGGCGCCGCTGCCGAGGGTGCCGGTCACCGTGTAGCGACCGAACCGGTGCGCTCCGTCCACGGCACGACCTTATCAGCTTCGATGTTCCGTGCAGAGGCGCTCGGGGCCGCGATCCTGATGTGCGCGCACGTCTGATAAGCTCGGGCGCCGATGGGCTGGCTCTCCGATCTGCTCCGCGGCGGCGCCGACGAGCTCGGCTGGGACGATCTGATCCGGCGCGTCGTGGACGAGGTCGCCCGGCTCAAGCGGTTCGGCGCGCGCGGCGAGCTCGTGTTCCCGATGGAGGTCGTCGTCCGGATCATGGTCGGCGAGGGCAGCGTCGCCACGATCCAGGAGCTCGTTGATCGTCCGGAGCTCGATCGCGAAGTGGGCGCGGCGCTGGCGAACCGCTGCGACGTCGCGCTCGATCAGCTGCCTCACCGCGAGTACCTCGTCTCCGCCGCCGATCGGACCACCGTGTCCGCCACCGAGGGCGCGCCGCGGGCCTGGCAGATCGTGGTCGACGGCGGCGACCGCACCGGCTCGACCCTCACGCTGCCCGCGGGCTGGTCGGAGGTCGCGTTCGGACGCGGCGAGTGGCACGGCGCGGATCACCACGCGCGCAACGACCTCGTCGTGTGCGAGCACACCGAGTTCGTCAGCCGCCGCGCGGGACGGCTCTATCGCGCGGGCCACGTGCTCGAGGTCGCCTCGCTCGATCAGGGCGATCAGCTGTGCGTGAAGCGCGCGACCGGCGAGGCCGTGCGCCCGTCGCGGACGTCGAGGGGGCGCGCGCCCGTGCGCCCCGGCGATGCGATCGAGCTCACCGACGGGCGCGCGGGAACGGTGCGGCTCCTCGTCCAGCGCGTCGCAGGGTGACCATGGCAGCGATCCGCAAGGAGAGCGTGGATCAGTTCCGGATCGGGTTCGCGGAGCTGGCGAAGGCCCGGCGCGGCGAGTCCGTCCTGGTCGATCCGTTCCTGATCGCGCGCGCGATCGCGCTGGTCATGCGCGAATGCACCGTGCGCTCCGCCGCCGGCCGTTCGATCCTGTGGAACGAGTACCGGATGATCCTGGCGCGCAAGGACTTCGAGCTCGTGCGCTCGTTGCAGGGGCCGCTCGAGCAGGATCTCCAGCAAGTGCTCGCCCAGGAGGCCAGCGCGCGTCAGGCCGAGCTCGTTGGTGCGCTGCGGGTCACCGTCGTGTTCGACGAAGCCGACGAGCTGCCGGCGGGGCAGGGCGTGGTGCGCGTGGCCTTCGTGCCGACCGAGCGGCTCGTCCACCCGCGGTCGGGCGAGATGACCGTGCGCTTCGATGGTGCGGTGGTCGCGGGCGAGCTCGTGGCGCGCGCGCCCCAGCCGGTCCACGACACCGTGTTCGTCGAGGAAGCGACCGGCGGCACCGGGGACCGCTGCACCGTGCAGTGGCCTGGCGGCGAAGCGCGACTCGAGGCCGGCGCCACCGTCGTGCTCGGACGCCCGCATCCCGACGCGCCCACCCGCTTCATCGCGCTCACCGGGGCCGGCGCGAAGGTCAACAAGCAGCAGTGCTGGATCGCGCTCGGTCCGTCGGGCGTGCGGATCGGCCGGCTCGCCAACGCCAACCCCGTCCACGTGAACGGCCAGCCGGTGGCAGCGGCGCAGGAGATCGAAGCGGCGCTGCCCGTGGAGATCTCGCTGTCGCGCGGTGATCTCGTGCTCACCGTGCGGCGTCGATGACGCGCAGGCTCCCGCCGTCGCTCGCGATCGAGCTCGTCGCGCTGGTCGCGATCGCGGCGCTCGCCTGGTGGCTCGGCGGGGCCGCCACCGAGGCGTGGCTCGCGCGCGTCGCGCGGGTCGCGCGCCTTGATGGCCTCCAGGTTCCGGATGCAGGCGCGGTGCGCTCGCTCGCGCGCGAGGCCGCGCTCCAGTTCTCGCTCGGCGTCACCGCGGTCGCGATCGGCCGGATCGTCGGGCTCCGCCGGGCGCGCGATCCCATCGCGGTGCCGTGGCTGCTCCCCGCCGCGCTCGGCGCGTGCCTGATCGGCCTCGTGATCCACGGCGCGACCGTCGAGGTCTCCCGCGGCGTGGTGCTCGCTCCGTCGGCCGCGAGCTTCGCGCAGGGCGTGCTGATCGGCTGCGTCGTCGCCGGGGCGATCCTCGCCGCGCCGCTCGATCTCGCCGAGCTGGCCTCGCGCGCGCAGCTGCCGCTCGCGCTGGCGATCGGGGCGATCTTCGCCGCCCTCGCGGTCGCGGGCTCGGGGCCGGCCGGATCCGGAACGCGGATCAACCTGGGGCCGATCCAGCCGATCGAGCTGGTGAAGCCGCTCGCGATCCTGTTCCTCGCGGCGTTCCTCGGCGGGCGCGCGCCGAAGCTGCGCTGGCAGCGCCGCCGGTGGCTCGGGCTGCGCTGGCCGCGGCTCGAGCTGCTCGTGCCGGCGGTCCTGGTGCTCGTGCTGATCGTCGCCGGGCTCTACGTGATCGGCGATCTCGGTCCGGTCCTGCTGCTCGCGCTCGTGTTCCTCGGGATGTTCTACCTGGTCAGTCGCGCCACCGGCTGGGCGGTGCTCGCGGTCGCGATCCTCGCGCTCGTGCTCGTCGTCCTCGGGCGGTGGCCCGAGCTGGCGGGTGGCGGCACCGTGGAGACCCGGCTCCGCATGTGGCACGACCCCTGGGGCAACGGGCTCGCGAACGGGCACCAGCTCGGCGAAGGGTTGTGGGCCGTCGCCGCCGGCGGCTACCGCGGGCAGGGGTTGGCGGAGAGCGCGGTCCCGATCCTCCCGGCGGGCAAGACCGACCTGATGCTCGCGACGATGACGGAGCAGCTCGGCGCGCTGGGGCTGCTCGCGTACCAGCTGCTGCTCGCCTCGATCGTGTTCGCCGGGCTTCGCGTCGCCGCGCGGGCGCGGACCGCCGCGCGCTGCCTGATCGCGAGCGGCGTCGCGATCCTCGTCCTGGTGCAGTGGATGGTGATCCAGGCAGGCACGCTCGGTCAGCTCCCGCTCACGGGGATCGTGGTTCCGTTCCTGTCGGCCGGGCGCAGCAGCATGGCGGTGTTCCTCGCGCTCGCGGCGCTCGTCGCGCGGGTCGCCAGCGATGGCCGGCCGCGCGAGCCATCCGCCGAGCTCGGCGAGCTGCAGGCGGGCACGCGCGGCGTCGCGGTGGTCGCCGCGATCGCGGTGGGGCTGGCGATCGCGGCCGGGCTCGGCGCCGCCGTGCTGCGCCGCCACGACACGAGCGCGCGCGGGATCCTGGTGCGGCTCGGCGATGGGACGCGGGTGCTGCGGCAGAACCCGCGGCTCGTCGCGATGTCATCGCGGATCCGGCGCGGGACGATCACCGATCGTCGCGGCGTGCCGCTCGCGCTCAGCGCCACGCCGGCCGAGCGAACGTACCCACTCGGCGCCGCGCTCGGCACGCTGCTCGGCGTCCATCCGAGCCGGGTGTGGTTGCCCACGTGGTCGCTCGAGCGACAGCTCGACGCCCGGCTGAGCGGCCCCGAGCTACGGCAGCTCGCGCCGCTGCTCGATCTCCGCCGCGATGCCCGCGAGCGCGCGATCGCCGAGATCGACGCGAACGTCGCCGCGCGGTCGGTGCGGCTGACGCTCGATGCCGCGCTGCAGGCGAAGGTCGCGAAGGTGCTGGCGGAGTCGCGCGGCAAGCGCGTGGCCGCCGCCGCCGTGGTCATCGACGTCGATACCGGTCAGGTGCTCGCGCGCGCGCAGGTGCCCGACTACGATCCGAACGCGCAGGCCTGGCAGGCCCGGGTCCTCGCGAACGATGCGTCCTACCTCGCGCGCTTTCGCGGCGCGTACGGCGAGTGGCCGGACAAGACCGGTGTGCACGGGATGTTTCAGTCCGGTTCGGTCGGCAAGCTGTTCACCGCGCTGGCGGCGGTCCGCGCGGGCTCCGCCGGCTCGAGCTTCGCGTGCACCGAGCGCGACGCGCAGGGGCCGCTGTTCTCCCGGCCCGGCTGGCACAAGCCGATCCACGACCACTCCGGCGATCGGACGCACGGCGCGATCGGAGTCGCCGAGGCCATCGCCGTCAGCTGCAACGTGTACTTCGCGCAGCTCGGGCTCGCGCTCGGGAGCGAGCCGATGCTCGCGCTGCGCGACGCCGGGCTGGACGTCGGGTACTCCGGCGCGCTGGATCCCGGTCCGGCAGGCTCGCGCCAGCTGGCGTCCACGGCGTTTGGTCAGGGCGCGATGGTCATGAGCGCGGTCCAGGCGGCGCGGCTGGTCGCCGCGATCGCCGCCGGCGGTCGCTACCGGCGCTGCCCCGCGACGATGGAGCTCGACGCCAGCTGCACCGAGGCCGTGCTGGTCGAGGACCCGTCCTCGGTCTCGCCGATCATCGCCGGCATGCGACGCGTGATGACGGCCGGCACCGGAGCCCGGCTGCGCGAGCCCGCCGGGCTGCGCGTCTATGGCAAGACCGGAACCGCCGACGTCGGTGGCTTCCGCGGGGAAGAGCCGTTCGGGATCCTTCCCGCGCAGACCGCCGCGCCCCACTCGTGGTTCGTCGCGTTTGCCGAGCCCGCGACGGCCGCCGAGGGCGCGGTCGACACGCCATGGAGGCTCGCGGTCGCCGTCGTGGTGCCTCGCGGCGGCACCGGTGCCTCGGCCGCGGGACCGATCGCGATGCAGATCCTCGCGGCCGCCAAGGACCTGGGCTACATGCGCGTGCCGCCGTGAGCCCGTGGGCGAACCGCCGCGAATGCCTGCACCGCTGCCGGCGGCGATCCCGGCGTCACCGCGCGGCGAGGCGCGCGAGGTAGGCCCGGAGCTCCGGCTCGATCGCGCGCATCGCCCGCGCGCGGTGCGAGATCTCGCCCTTGCGCGCGCTACCGAGCTCGGCCATCGACATGCCGAGCTCCGGCACCCAGAACAGCGGATCGTAGCCGAACCCACCGCTGCCGCGCGGCGCCTCGAGGATCTCTCCGTCGCACGCGCCCTCGCTCGTGATCACCTGGTCGCCGAGCGCGCCGGTCACGTCGGCGAGCGCGAGCACCGCGCGGAACCGCGCCCCGCGCTGCCCCGGTGGCACTCCCGCGAGCGCCGCGAGCAGCTTCGCGTTGTTCGCGGCCGCATCCGCGTCCGGCCCCGCGTATCGCGCGCTCCACACCCCCGGCGCGCCACCGAGCGCGTCGACCTCGAGCCCGCTGTCATCCGCGAGCGCGGGCAGCCCCGTCGCCTGCGAGACCTCGCGCGCCTTCTTCGCCGCGTTGCCCACGAACGTATCGGCGTCCTCGTCGACCTCGGGGATCGCGCGCGGGCTCCGGGGCCGCGCCAGGACGAAGGAGAGCCCCACGAAGCCAACACGCACCCGCCGCACCATGCGCAACTCGCCCAACATTCCGCGGTTGCGCGTCGAGAACACCAT
>JBQCJR010000041.1:0-2600 GCA_051952595.1 Kofleriaceae bacterium | reverse complement strand
CTTGTGCGGACCGAGCGTGTAGCGCGCCGGGCGATCCCCGCCGAGCACCAGCGTGCGCATCCCGCGCCGCTGACACAGCGTCGCGCACACCAGGGCCGCGAGGTCGTCGCCGAGGACGACCAGATCGTAGCTATTGCTCGGCACGGCCCCCCGCGCGGGTCACCCGCCGACCTTGGCACGACAGCTCCCCGTCCGCCAAGCGCCGCACGACCTCCGGCAGCAATCGATGCTCCTCGCGCTGGATCCGCGCATGCAACGAGCGGGCGTCGTCCGCGTCCTCGACCGCCACCGCGACCTGCGCGATGATCGGCCCACCGTCGAGGCTCGCGTCCACGAAGTGGATCGTCACGCCGCTCAGCTTCGCGCCGTGCGCGATCGCCTGGGCCGGCGCGTCCACGCCGGGGAACGCCGGCAACAGCGACGGGTGCGTGTTGATGATCCGCAGCGGGTAGCGCCCGACGAAGTGCTCGGTCAGCACCCGCATGAACCCCGCGAGCACCACCAGCTCGACCCCGTGCTCGTCGAGCGCGGCGAGCAGCCGGTCCTCGAACGCCACCCGGTCGATCCCGTGGTGCGGCACCACGAGCGCGGGCACCCCGGCGCGCGCCGCGCGGTCGAGCGCCGGCACGCCCGGCTTGTTCGAGACCACCACCGCGATCTCCGCCGGGGCCAGCGCGCCGCGCGCCGCGGCGTCGAGCAGCGCCTGCAGGTTGGTCCCACCACCGGAGACCAGGACGCCGACCTTCACGCGCCGCTACTCTCCGGCGAACCGCGACGGCTCGCCGCCCGCGCGAGGCACCAGCCGACCGACGATCCGCGCGCCCGCATCCGCGAGCAGCGCCACGGTGCGATCGGCCTCGCTCGCCGCGACGACGATCGTCATGCCGAGGCCCAGGTTGAACGTGCGGCGCAGCTCCTCGGACTCGACGCCGGCGCTCGCGATCAGCTTCATGATCGGCGGCACCGCCCAGGTCGTCGGATCCAGCTCGACCGCCAGCGCGTCGTCCGCGAAGATCCGCGGCGGGTTCTCGAGCAGGCCGCCGCCGGTGATGTGGGCCGCCGCCTTCCACGGCACACCGGCGTCGCGCAGCTTCGCGAACGCGCTCGCGTAGATGATCGTCGGGCGCAGCAGCTCGTCGGCCACGGTCGCGCCGCCGAGCTCCGGAGGCCGCGCGTCGAGCGGCAGCTTCAGCACCTCGAGCACCACCTTGCGGGCCAGCGAGTGCCCGTTCGAGTGCAGCCCGGCGGAGGGCAGGCCGATCACCACGTCGCCCGCCGCGAGGTCGCGCTGCGGCCGGATCCGATCGCGCTCCACCACGCCGACGCAGAACCCGGCGAGGTCGTAGTCCCGGCCGTGGTACAGCCCGGGCAGCTCCGCGGTCTCACCGCCGACCAGCGCGCAGCCGGCCTGGCGGCAGCCCTCGGCGATCCCGGCGATCACGCTCGCCGCGGTGTCGACGTCGAGCGCGCCGGTGGCGAAGTAGTCGAGGAAGAACAGCGGCTCGGCGCCGGTGACCAGCACGTCGTTCACGCACATCGCGACCAGGTCGATCCCGATCGTGTCGTGGCGGCCCGCCGCGAGGGCGGTCTTCAGCTTGGTGCCCACGCCATCGGTGCCGCTGACCAGCACCGGATTCTCGTACCCGGTCGGGATCCGGCACAGCGCCGCGAACCCGCCGATCCCCCCGAGCACCTCCGGACGGGAGGTCGACTTCGCGAGCGGCTTGATGCGGTCGACCAGCGCGTTCCCCGCGTCGATATCGACGCCCGCATCTTTGTACGTGATCGCCATCGCCATGCGTGTACCACACAACACCGTCGGAACGGTTCGCGCGCGCCGCCACCGACAAACGAGTATGCTGGCGACGTGCCGTCGTCGCAGTCGCCGCTGATCGATGTCGTGGTCCCGGCCCGCGACCACGCCGCGAGCCTCGCTCCGTTGCTCCGCGACCTCCCACATCGCTCGCTGCGCTCCGTCGTTGTGGTCGATCGCGCCTCGACCGACCGCACCGCCGAGATCGCCCGCGATGGCGGCGCGCTCGTGCTGCGCGAGCCGAGCGGCGGCTACGGCGCCGCCTGTCTGCGCGCCCAGGCCCACTTCTCGGCGCTGCCTCGGGTCCCCGACGTCGTGGTGTTCATCCCGGCGGATCGCCCCTCGGCGGCGCTCGCGCTGCCCGAGCTGGTCGGGCCGATCCTGACCCGCGGGGTCGAGCTCGTGCTCGGCACCGAGCCGGGCCGCCGGCGGGTCGACGAGAAGATCGTCACCGGGCTGATCGACACGGTCTACCGCCACCGCTGGTCCGGGATCGGGCCGATCCGCGCGATGCGGTTCCCGGCCCTGATCGCGCTCGGGATGAGCGACCACGGCGACGGCTGGGACGTCGAGATGCTGGTCCGCGCGGTCAAGCTCGGCCTCACCTGCGACGAGGTGGTGCTGCCGGTCGACGCCCACCGCGTGCCCCGGTCGCTCGGCCGCGCGCTGATCCATATCCTGCGCCACGCCACGATGCGCTGAGGCGCGCCCGGTCTTGGACTAGGCCTCCCGGGTGAGGCGCGGGCTGGGCCGCGCCGGCCTCCGGGTGAGGCGCGGGCTGGGCCGC
>JBQCJR010000040.1:0-8971 GCA_051952595.1 Kofleriaceae bacterium | reverse complement strand
CGTCGACGTCGACCTGCGCCGCGAGCACCTTGATGCCCTTGACCGTCACCGTCTCGGCGAGCAGGTCGCGGCCGCCGAGCTGCTGCGCGATCTCGCCGAGCAGCTTGCCCGCCTGGACCTTGCCCACCAGGTCCTTGGTCACCATCGCGACCAGCTTGACCTCGCCGCCGCCGGTGCCGGCGAGCACGACGACTCCCGAGCCCAGCTTGTCGCGCAGCTGGTCGCCGGTGTCGCGCAGCACCTTGGCGTCGTCGACGTCGACCGCCGCCGCGAGCACCTTGATGCCCTTGATCGTGACCGCCTCGGCGAGCAGATCGCGCCCGCCGCCGCCCGAGGCGATCCGCTGCTTGAGCTTCTCGATCTCGCGATCGAGCGCCTTCTGATCCGCGATCAGCTTGTCGACCCGCGCGGCGACCTCGAACGGCCCCGCCTTGAGCCGCTCGCCGGTCTTGCTCAGCTCGTCCTCGAGCCGGCGCAGGTAGTCGAGCGCGCCCGCGCCGGTGACCGCCTCGATCCGGCGCACGCCCTGGGCCACGCCGGCCTCGCTCACGATCTTCATCAGGCCGATGTCTCCGGCGCGCCGCACGTGGGTGCCGCCGCAGAACTCGATCGACTCGCCGCCGATCGACACCACGCGCACCTTGTCGCCGTACTTCTCGCCGAACATCGCGACCGCGCCCTTCTGCTTGGCCTCCTCGATCGGCAGCACCTCGACCACCGAGTCGCGGTTCGCCCGGATCTCGGCGTTGACCAGATCCTCGACCTGGCGCTTCTGGTCCTCGGTCATCGGCGAGAAGTGCGCGAAGTCGAACCGCAGCCGGTCCGGCGACACCAGCGAGCCCTTCTGGGCGACGTGGCTGCCGAGCACGTGCTTGAGCGCGTGGTGCAGCAGGTGGGTCGCCGAGTGGTTCGCGCGGATCCGCTCGCGGCGCTCGTCGTCGACGTCGAACGTCACCGCGTCGCCGACCGCGATCGCGCCCTCGAGCACCTCGCCGACCAGCACGTGCATGTCGCCCGCCGGCTTCTTGGTGTCGTCGATCCGGACCTTCGCCGTCGCGGTGGTCAGCTGCCCGGCGTCGCCGATCTGGCCGCCGGACTCGGCGTAGAACGGCGTCTGGTCGAACACCAGCTGGACCTTCTCGCCGGCCTCGGCGCGCGCCGCGCGCTTGCCGCCCACCAGCATCGCCTTGACCGTGCCGGCGCCCTGGGTGCCGCGGCCTTCGTAGCCGAGGAACTTGGTCGGGCCGACCTCGTTGGCCACCGCCTTGAGCTCGCCGGCGACCGCCTCCTGATCCGAGCCCGCGAACGCGCCCTGCTGCTGCTGGCGCGCCATCTCGCTCGCGAACCCCTCCTTGTCGACCTCGAAGCCGCGCTCGTTCGCGATGATCTCGGTGAGGTCATCGGGGAAGCCGTAGGTGTCGTACAGCTTGAACACCGCGCTGCCCGGCACCAGCTTGCTGCCGGTCGTCGCCATCCGATCGAACTCGTCGTCGAGCAGCGCCAGGCCGCGCTCGAGCGTGCGACGGAACCGCCGCTCCTCCTCGAGCGCCATGTCGTGGATGGTCTGCCGGCGCGCGATCAGATCCGGGTACTGCTCGCCCATCTCGGCGACCACGCGCATGCACACCTCGTGCATGAACGGCTGCTCGATCCCGAGCAGCTTGCCGTGGCGCACCGCGCGCCGGAGGATCCGCCGCAGCACGTAGTTGCGGCCGGTCTTGTCCGGGAACACGCCGTCGCCGATCAGGAACGTCGCGCACCGGGCGTGGTCCGCGATCACGCGCATCGAGGTGTCGGCGTCGGGGTTCTCGCCGTACTTCTTGCCGGCCAGCGCGGCGGCCTGCGCGAGGATCCCGGTGAACAGATCGGTGTCGTAGTTCGACGCGACGCGCTGGACCACCGAGGTCACGCGCTCGAGCCCCGCGCCGGTATCGATCGACGGCGCCGGCAGCGCGAACAGCTCGCCGTCCTTGACCCGCCGCTCGAACTGCATGAACACCAGGTTCCAGATCTCGAGCCAGCCCTTCCACGACGCCGGATCGGTGGTCGGCCACGCGCCGGGCGCGCCGTCCATCGAGTAGTGGATCTCGGAGCACGGGCCCATCGGGCCGGTGTCGCCCATCATCCAGAAGTTGTCCTTCGCGCCGAGCCCGATGATCCGGTCATCGGAGAACCCGGTCACCCGCTTCCAGATTGCGCGCGCCTCGTCGTCGGGGCCGATCCCCGGCAGCTTCGGATCTCCGCCGAACACCGTGATCACCATGCGGGACGGATCGATCCCGTAGACCTGCGTGAGCAGCTCCCACGCCCACGAGATCGCGTCCTCCTTGAAGTAGTCGCCGAACGAGAAGTTCCCGAGCATCTCGAAGAACGTGTGGTGGCGCGGCGTCTTGCCGACCTCGTCGAGATCGTTGTGCTTGCCGCCGGCGCGCACGCACTTCTGCGAGGTCGTCGCACGGGTGTACGCACGCGTCTCGGCGCCGGTGAACACGTCCTTGAACTGGACCATGCCGGCGTTGGTGAACAGCAACGTCGGATCGTTGGCGGGCACCAGCGAGCTCGAGGCGACGACCCGGTGCGACCGGGTCTGGAAGAACTCGAGGAACGCTCTGCGGACGTCGGCGGCTTTCATACCGCCGACAAGCTAGCAGATTTACAGCAGCTCTGGCCCGGCTGCTAGAACAGGTAACCGGCGGTGATCGCGCCGCCGAGGTAGCTGTCGCGCGCGCCCGCCACGCCGGTGGAGCGCGCCGCGCCGCCCTTGAAGTTGTACCCGAACGTCTCCGCCCGGAGCGCCGCGCGCATGAACAGCGACCCGGTGATCAGGTAGTCGCCGCTGACCTCGCCCTCGAACCCGGTGACCGTGGCCGGGCCGTACTCGTCCATCTTCTGGATCGCGCCGGTATCGGAGACCCCGATGAAGCCCGCGCTCAGGTTGAGCGTCGCCTTGGTCGAGAGCGGCCACTTGAAGAACCCGACCGGCTCGATCATCGTGTAGTGCACGTTCGGCACCCCCGAGTTGCCGCTGATCGTGAACTTCTGGCGGCCGTAGCGGAGCATCAGGCCGATCACCGGCGAGGTCGGGCTCTCGTTGAACGGATAGCGGAACGCCCCGCCGATCGCCCACCGCGACTCCGACGAGCTCAGCGTGGTGCCGTCGCTGGTCTTCGAGCTCACGGCGAACACCTGGTCGTAGAGCAGGGTCAGGCCGAGGTTCTTGAGCAGGCCGCGGCGCTTGTGACCGAACGCGAGCGGGTACACCGTCGCGTCGATCATCCCGCCCGCGACCGGGTTGCCCTTGTAGCCCGGCGGCTTGGTCGTCATGTTCGGATCGAAGTTGAACGACATCCGGCGCGCGGTGAACGAGATGCCCACCACCGCGTCGACGGCCCGCTCGCCCGGCGAGCGCGCGAGCACGGGATCGACCGCCACGTCCCCGGAGTCGGAGATCTCGCCGCCGTCCTCGTCGCCATCGCGCGACGCGACGTCGTCGCCCTCGTCCTCGTTCCGCGACTTCGGGCGCTTCTTCGGCTTGGGCAGCGGGTTGTCGTCCTCCTCGTCGCTCGCCGTCGCCGGCGCGTCGTCCTCGGACTTCTTCGACTTCTTCGGCTTCTTGGCCGCCTCGTCCTCGGCGACGGAGACCCGCTTGCGGCCGAACCCCTTGGGCTTGCGCGCGCCCTCGTCCTCGTCTCCCGAATCGTCCTCGGCCTCGGCGACCCGCTTGTTCTTCTTCGGCGGCTCGGCCTCTTCGTCGTCGTCACCGCCGCCGCCGCCGCGGTTCGAATCGAGGCCCGCGATCGCGGCGAGCAGCTCGTCCTGGATGTCGCCGCGCGAGGTGGCGTCGAGCCGCGCGTCCTCGCTCTTGGTGTTGACGTCGCCGACCACCTTGCCCGAGGTGCCGGCGTGCAGCTTCAGCTTCAGGATGTACTGATCGCGCCGCTTGTCGACGGTCCCCGAGATCACGCCGTCGACCTTGAGCTTCTTCGCGACCTTCTTGATGTTGGCGGGGCTGAGCGAGCTCGCCGAGAGGTCCTCCGCGATGTGGTTCCACTTGTCGAGGGCGACCACGGTGTGGCTCTTCTTGATCAGCTTCACCAGATCGCCGTGGAACTTCTCGCCCTTGGGCCCCTCGAGCTCGAGCACCACCACGCGCTTGCGGCCCGCGCTGGCGACCCCCGTGGCCAGCAGCAGCACGACGAGGATCATCCACCACTTACTTATCGAAGCTATCGATTTCGAACTCGTCATGACCAGTTGCTCCGGAGGTTGAGTCGCCGGCGCCCGGGGACCATCCTTGCTGACGGCCGCCCGAGACGCCTCGGAACAGGAGGGCGAAGTCCGAGGGGCTGGTCGAGTGCTTCACCGCCTCCTCGTAGGTTACGAGCCGCTGCTTGACCAGCCCGGCGAGGCTTTGATCGAACGTCATCATGCCGTAGGGGTGGAGCCCCTCGGCGATCGCGTTCTTGATCTCGCGGGTGCGCAGCGGATCTTCGATCATCTCGCGGATCCGCTCGGTGTTGACCATCAGCTCGAGCGCCGGGACCATGCCCTTGCCATCGGCGCGCGGCAGCAGGCGCTGCGAGATCACGCCGCGCAGCACGCTCGCGAGCGACAGCCGCGCCTGCTGCTGCTGGTGGGTCGGGAACATCGTGACGATCCGGTTCACCGTCTCGGTCGCATCGACGGTGTGCAGCGTCGACAGCACGAGGTGACCGGTCTCCGCCGCGGTCATCGCGATCTCGGCGGTCTCGAAGTCGCGCATCTCGCCGACCAGGATCACGTCCGGGTCCTGGCGCAGCGCGGCCCGCAGCGCGCGCGAGAACGACATCGTATCGAAGCCGATCTCGCGCTGGTTGAGCACCGAGCGCTTGTCGCGGAACGTGTACTCGATCGGGTCCTCGACCGTGCCGATGTGGTACGCGCTCTGCGTGTTGATGTAGTCGATCATCGCGGCGAGCGTGGTCGACTTGCCGGAGCCGGTCGCCCCGGTGACCAGCACGATGCCGCGGCCATGGTTCGCCAGCTCGAGCACGGCCGGGGGCAGGTTGAGGCGGTCGAACGGCGGCACCTCGGGCGGAATGAGCCGCAGCACCATGCCCACCGAGCCGCGCTGCTGGAACAGGTTCACCCGGTAGCGGACCCCGTCCGGGGTGCCGTAGGCGAGGTCGATGTCCAGGTACTGATCGAAGTCCGCCCGCTGGCGGTCGTTCATCATGTGGGCGGCGAACTGCGCGATGGATTCCCGCGATAATGCGGGCACATCGCGCACCGTCCGCAGGTCGCCCTTGATCCGGAAGATCGGCGGTAGGCCGGCCTTCAGATGGACATCGGACGCCCCCAGCTGGCGGGCGGCGGCGAGGACGCGATCGAGGATCTGGCTCATCGAACCCGGACGTCGAGGGTATCACAGGCCTTCCGTGGCCCGGGCGCGCAGCGAAGACGTGTCAGATCATGCGAGGGAGCGCCGGCTGAGTTACCCTTGCGAGGTCCAATGCGCTGCCCGAGTTGCGGCACCGAAAACGAGCCGGACTCTCGGTTTTGCGGGGGTTGCGGCGCCCGACTCTCGGGCGCTGTCGAGCCACGCCTCGCGCCGACCCAGCGGATCGTGACCGGTGCGAATCCGATCCTGCCCAGACCCTCGGTCGTTCCGCCGCCCGCGAGCATCTCGGCCCAACCCGCGCCCGCGCCTTCGCCGTCGCGCGGACCGAGCGCGCCGCGCGCGCAGAGCGCCGCCCCGGCACCGTCGAGTGCACCGCATATCGTGCCGCCCGCGAACGCGCCGCATAGCGTGCCGCCCGCGAACGCGCCGCATAGCGTGCCGTCCGGCGTCGCTCCTGCGCGTGGCTCGAACCCACCGCAGCCGGCGCGCACGATGCCGCCCGCGGCCGGGTCGCTGAGCGAGTCGATCGTCCCGCGCCGCCGGTGGGGGCTGATCGCGTTTGTCCTCGTGATCGATCTCGGCCTCGCCGCGGTCGGCGCGTGGCTGTTGAAGGAGGGGCTCGCCGCGCGCGATGCCGCCGAAGCCGCGCCCGCCGCGAGCGCGACCGTGAAGACCGGCGGCGCCGGCGTGCGGGTCGAGCCGATCGCGAACCACGCGCCGATGCCCGCGACCTCGGCCGCGGCAGCGACCTCGCCCCCGATCGCGCCGATGCCGTCGACCGGCAGCTCCGCCGCGACGGCGGCCACCACCAGTAGCTTGGCCGCGCCGGCCGCGGCGTCGGCGAGCGCGACCAGCACGGATGCTCCACCGGCCAGCGCGCCACCGAGCACGACCGCCGCGACCACAACGTCCACGAAATCCGCCGCGCCGAGCGCGAAGCCCGCGCCCCAGACGTCCACGAACCCCGCTGTGCCGAACGCGAAGCCCGCGATCGCCGCGAGCCCCACGACGACCGCCGCATCGAACGCGAAGCACGCCACGACCACCGCGCCGACGTCGCCCGCGCCCGCCGCGCAGGCGCCCGCCGAGCCCTCCTCGACCACCGCCTCGACCGAGCAGCCGGCTCGCACGCGCGCGAACCGGTCCCCGTCCGGCCGGGCCTCGCAGCGCACGCAGCGCCGCGCCAAGCCCACCGCCCCGAGCGGGCCGCTCGATCCATACGTCGACGTCGACGACGACGCCCCCTTGCCCGACGAGTCCCCATGAACGATGTCTCGGTCTCCTACCGGCCCCAGAGCCCCACCACCTCGCTCGTGGGCGTCGAGGTGCTCGTCGTCGATGGAGATCAGCGGGTCCATGCCGGGATCGAGCAGCTGCTGTCCGAGGCGCACCTGCACGTGACCTCGGTGTCGACCGCCGAGGACGCGCTGCGGCGGGTCGAGCGCCAGTTCTTCTCGGTCGCGCTGGTCGATATCGATACGCCGGCGCCCGGCAGCGGCATCGCCACGATCCGCGCGCTCAAGCAGGCCTCGCCGACCTCGATGGTGATCGCGATGACGCCGCGCCGCTCGTACGACGACGCCGTCGAGGCCGTCCGCGCGGGCGCGATCGATCTCATCCTCAAGGCGCCCGACTCGGTCGCCTACCTCAAGGACCGCGTGCTCGACGCCGCCGGCCGCTCGGTGGGCAAGCGCGAGGTCGACTCGGTGCTGGTCGACGTGCGCGGCGTGCACGAGGAGTTCCTCCATCGGTTCATGGAGACCGAGCGCCGCGCGATCGACCTCGCCGACAAGGCGGCGGGCCGCGATCCGGCGCGCACGGTCCAGCTCGATCTGCTGCGCGTGCTGGTGGTCGACGAGGTCGACGACTTCGTGTCCGCGATGACCGACGCGCAGCCACCCGGCTTCGAGTTCGTGCACGCGACCTCCGGTGGCGAGGGCCTCGATCGGATCAGCTCGGGCGCCTTCCACTACGCGATGATCGCCGAGGACGTCACCGACCTGCCGGCGCGCACGCTCGCCCGCACGATCCGCAACCAGCACCCCGAGACCGTGGTGCTGACGTTCCTCGGCCCGTCGGACAACGGCCGGGTCGAGCTGGTCGAGACCGCAGGCTCGCGCGTGCTGGTCAAGCCATTCAACGATGCCCAGCTGCTGCTCGCGCGCCTCGACGAGCTCGCCGAGGCATGGCGCGCGAAGGCCCGCGAGCGCCGCTACACCCAGGCGTTCCGCGAGCGCCACTACGACTTCCTGCGCAGATATGTCGAGCTGAAGACCAAGATCGAACGCGCGATCAACGACGGTCCGGGTTAGGTGTTCCGGGCAGGGCGCAGAGCGCTGTGGACATGACGCGCCTGTGACCTGCGCCAACATAGGCACAGGTTGCGCCGTGGTTCGCAGCTCGACAGGCGCTTGGACAACCGTCGGCCCTGGCAGGCCGACGGTTGCCCACATGACCACAGCGCCTGCTGCTACCGGGGAGATTTTCGGGATCCGGGGGAAGAGAAAGATCGGGGATGGCTAGGAGGGCGGACCAGGCGTCTCGTGGATCGAGATCGCTGGGTGATGGCGCGACCAGCCGGTCGAGAGCAGCCACGTGCGGGCCGGCGAAACGAGGAGCGGCTGGTAGTCGGCGGGCCGAGCAAAGCGGGCGCCCTCGAGCTCGCGCCAGGACGGAAACGAGATCGCCGAGGAGAACGGATCGATTTGCCAGGTGCGGGCGTGCGGCGCGCGATCTTCGCGGTGGCGACGCCAGTTGTTCAGGACGTAGGCGAGGCAGTGGCGCACGGCTCGCGGCGAGGTCAGCGGGCGCGCGTGGTAGTGGTCCGGGAAGACGGCGCCGCGATGGCCGGTGACCGCGTTGATGTGCTTCGCGGCGGAGATCTCGAAGCCCTGCATCCCGCGGGCGAGCGCGAGCTTGTGCTCGGCCTCGGCGATCAGGTGCACGTGGTTGCCCTGAATGCTCAGGTGCACGATGCGGAAATCCGACCGGCGCGCCGTCACGACGGTGGCCTTGCGGAACGCCGTGAACACCTCGTTCGTTCGCAGTCGCGCGACGCCATCGGCCACGCGGATCGTCACGTGCACGGGATAGCGCGCCACGTGCTCCGGCCGTCGCTTGTGCGGCTGACTCGAACGCGCACCCTTCGGGGGACGCCCCGCCCCTGGCCGCTTCCCGCCGTGGCGCCGAAATTCCAGCTCCTGCTGCACCTGCCGCATGACCACGCTCCGTCGACGAATCGCTGATTTCGCCGATATCCGTATCACGCCCCTCTGACATCCCGCCCGACGACGAATCGTTGATTTCGCCGATATCCAACATGCGCACCGAGTGCACCGTCCGACACTCGGACGCTCTGTCCGAAAACCGGACATACAGCCCAACCTCCACGCCTTCCCCCGACCTTCCTCTTCTCCCGGATCCCGAAAAGAATCTTCCTGGTAGCGGCAGGCCCTGTGGTCATGTGGGCAACCCGCGGCCCGCCCCGGCCCCCCGGTTTGCAAACCACAAGGAGAAGAGAACCACCGCGCCACCACCCCCCCCCACCGCGCCCGTAACCAGAACCGCAAGTACACCCGGCACTTAGACTCA
>JBQCJR010000039.1:0-19071 GCA_051952595.1 Kofleriaceae bacterium | reverse complement strand
GTGAAGGGTTTCGCCGACAACCAACGCGCGCAGCGTATCGGGCAGCTCGTGGCCAACCATCGCGATTAGTTCTGCGCGCTGGTGTTCGGCGGCGGCGAGGCGCTCGAGCTCGCGCGCGAGCTGCTGGGACTCGAACTGCGCGCGCTGCTCGGCGAGCTCGTGGGCGTGCAGGCGCGCCTGCGATTCGCGCAGCGCGCGCGCGTTGCGCTGGAGCGCGCGGGTGCGCTCCTGGAGCTGGAGGAACACCCGCGCCTTGGCGCGCAGCAGCTCGGGGCGGAACGGCTTGACCAGGAAGTCGACGCCGCCGGCGGCGTACGCCTCGTCGATCGCGTCGTCGTCCCACGCAAGCCCGGTGACGAACAGGATCGGGGTGCCGCGGCTGCGCGGCCGCGAGCGAACCAGCCGCGCGGTCTCGATCCCGGACATCCCGGGCATCGCGACGTCGAGCAGGATCAGCGCGAAGTCCTGCTCGAGCAGCCGCGCGAGCGCGTCGAGGCCGGAGTCGACGAGCACGAGCGCGCGGCCGAGCGGCGCGAGCGCGGCCTCGATCGCGAGCAGGTTCGCGTGGCTGTCGTCGGCGACCAGGATGTCGTCGCCAGACCCGATGTCGAGCAGCTCGTCCCCGGGCTCGTCACGCGATTCGATCACGGCGCTGGCTTCCCAGATGTCACGGAACGCGCGCGCGGCGCAAGCATCGCGGGAGCCCTGCGATCGCGATTTCTCGTCGGTGTAGCGGCAACGCGCGCTGTGGCGCTGCCGCACGGTCGCCGCGTGGCCTACAGCGAGTCGAGGTACACCGCGAGATCCGACAGCTGCGCCGGGGTCAACCCGTCGAGGGTGCCGTGGCCGTTACCGCCGCAGTCGGAGAACCGATCGGCGAGCGTGGCGGCGCAGCCGGTGTGCATGAACGGCGCGCGCGCGCCGACGCCGACCAGGCTCGGCACCTTGATCGGGCCACCGGTGCCGACGTTGGCCAGCTGGTTGTTGGTGAGCAGCGGGCCGGCGTGGCAGGTGGTGCAGCCGGTCTGCACCGAGTCGAACAGCGCCTGGCCACGCGCCGCCGCGTCGGCGTCGGCGGCGGGCGCGGATGCGGGCGCGGGGATCCGGTCGAGCCACGGGCCGAGCGAGCGGCGCTCGCTGGCGGAGAGCTGGCCGCCGGCCATGCGGCGCCCGAACACGTCGTCCATCAGCGTGGACAGGTCGCGCATGTCGCCGCCCCAGTGATAGGGCGCGCGCTGCAGGATGTGGCCGCCGAGGCTCTGGGTGCGGCGGACGCCGAGCAGCGAGAAGTCCCACCGCAGGCCGTCCTCGCGGCCCTCGGGGTGGCACGAGGCACACGCCAGGCGGAGCGGGGTCTGGCGATGGAACAGCGCGCGGCCGGCGTCGTAGCCGACCGGGCCGGGCAGCTCGATCGTGCGCTGGATGCCCTGCTTCTCGACGACGATCGCCGGCAGCTCGGGATAGAACACCACCAGCTCGTCGGCCGGCGTCCAGGCCACCGAGGTCGGCGCGCCGAGATCGGCGCGCAGCTGGCGCTCGCCGGGATGCGGGAACCCGCACTCGTCGCGATCCGGGCGCTCGAGCGCCTGGGTCGAAACGACCTGCACCGACTCGTCACCGGCGACCACGATCGCGAGCCGCGTGCCCGTGCGATCGACGGCGATGTCGACGGGCAGCGCGCCGGTCACCGTGGGCGCGCTGTCGGTGATCGTTCCGTCCTGCCCGACCACCGAGAGCGCGGCTTCGACCGGGCCGCCATCGCAGCCGCCGCCATAGCCGCCGTCCGAGGTCTCGAGCTTGCCGGGCCGCTGGCGCTGGTGGGAGATGACGAGCCGGCCATCGGGCAGCGCGATCGTGCGCCACGCGACCGCCGGGATCGCCTGCGCGGGCTGCTGCGCGAGGTCGGGCAACGAGGCGAAGCGCGTGACCGGCGGCGGCGCCTTGCGGTCCACGATCGCGCCCTGGGCGTCGAGCGTCAGCACCTCGGCGGTGCGGAACCGCGTCGCGATCAGCCGATCGCCCGCGACGACCACGTCGCGCAGATCGCGCTCGAGGCGGAGCGAGCGGATCGGCTCGCCGCCGGCCGCCGACAGGCTGACCAGCTCGCCGGTCGCACACGCGACGTGGATGGCATCATGCGCCGCATCCCACGCCAGGCCACGCGGCTCGGCGCACACGCTGCGCCGCTGCGCCGGCTCCGTGCTGGTCGCGCTCGCGAGGGTGACCAGCGCGCCGCCGCGCCGCAGCGCGACGTGGATCCGCCCGGCGCCGTCCTCGATCAGCCGGCCCGGCTCGTCGAGCGGGCGCAGCGGGATCTCGGCGACCACGCGACCGCTCGCGAGCTCGACGCCGAGGATCCGATCGCGATCCGGATCGGCGATCACCGCGTGGGCGCCATCGCGCGTGACGATCAGGTTTCCGCCGCTGATCGGCACGCCCCACGGGGGCGGCGGGTTCGGCGGCGGCGATTCGCCAGGCTCGGTGCAACCAACGGCGACCACCAGGAAACACAGGCTCTTCATCCGCGACACGAGGCACCTCCCTGAACGCTCCAGAGTGAATCGTACGTGCGCGCGAGCAGTCCGCGCGCGTGTTCCGGTCCGGGGAGGCCAAGCGCGCCCGGCAGCGCGGCGTGCTCGCCCTCCATCAGCTCTCGCGCCGCGCGCTCGCGCGCCGCCGCGACCCGCGATCGGGCCTCGGGGGCGAGCTGGGGCGCGGCCCAGCGATCGATCGCCCACGCGAGCGCCGCGTGGCGGATCTCGTCGCGCGCGATCTCGGCGAACGCCGCGCGCAGCTCGGGATCGCGCGCGACCCGCGCCTGCCATAGCGCGACCACCGCGCCCCAGGTCTCGCGCACGCACCCCTCGGCGGCGTTCTCGATCGCGATCGCCTCGAGCGCGCGATCGGCGACCGGCGCGAGCTGGACCGCCGGGACGATCGCGCCGTAGCGGTGGGCGAGCCGAGCGACGATCGCCGCGTGGCGGACCTCGTCGCGGGCCGCCGCCAGCGCGCCGCCGATCAACCCACGCGGCGCGCCGAGCTGGCCGAGCTCGCGGGCGAGCTGGACGAACGCGTGTACCGAGGCGGCCTCGAGCCACGCGGCCTGGGCCAGCCAGGCACCGGCGGCGCTGTGCGCGTGGAGCGCGCTCGGCGAGACCAGCCCGGCCGGCCGGCGGCCATCGACGGGGCAGTTCGGACCGAGGCGCGCCATCTCGTACGCGATGGCCACCGAGACGTCGTCGCCGGCGAACGAGACCTTGCAGTCGATCACGTTGCCCCCCGGGACGTGCTGGGCCAGGACGTCCCTGCACAGCTGATCGCAGGCATCGCGGTCGACCCGGCAGCTCTCGATCCGCAGCCGCAGCGACGGCTCGAACGGTGGGGCGAGCGAGAACGTGCGGTCGTCGGTCACCGTGCAGTCGACGTCGACCACATCGGCGACATCGCACCCCGCGAGGGTGAGCGGCAGCCCTGCGACCACCACGTGCTGGAGGATCCGGCGCAGCTCCCCGAAGCGCATCGAGGAACGCCCCTGTGCAACGGACATTCCCGATCGCCGCGCGTGCAGAGTCCTGGGGTTAGCCGGTACCGCGCAGAAACTCCGGGACGGACTGGTCAGCCGGACGTCAGATTTTCGAGCCGCGAGCGCGACGCCGCGATCAGGGTGGGTCGCGTCGCGCGGTCCCGAGCAGCCGCGCGAGCTCGCCGGCGTGCGGCACGACCAGCGCCGCGAACGCGGTGGCGCCGTGCGCGGCGTGCACGAACACCCGATCGCCGATCGGCGCCGTAGCTCGGGCGGGGTCGGCGCCATCCACGGAGCGAGCGCGCCGGAGGACGGCGAGCCGGCGCTCGACTGCCGCGTGGAGCGATGGAACGCGAGATCCGAGATCGGGACGACCTCCTGCTCGCCGTCGAGCGTTGCGAGGATCGCGCGGCGCAGCCCCGGAGCAGCACGCGCACCGGCGCTCGACGGGCGTCGGCGACCGCGATCGGCGGCCCGCCGTCGGTCGGCTCCCATCGGTCGCTCTCGCGGACCAGCTCGAGCTGCCAGCCGGAGCGCGAGCGATGCCCCTCCACGATCTCCCCAGCGAGATCGACCGCGAGCGTCGCGCGATCGGCGTCGAGCGCGATCTCGAGCGCGATCTCGTGATCGCTCGCGTGGATCTCCACTGCGAACGCGCTCCCGTCCGCGGCGCGCACGGCGGGTCCGCCCTCGAGCCGCGCCACGAGGCCGCGCCGGCGAGCTCGGCGAACAGCCAGGCCTCGGCCGGCGTCCAACGTACGACCGGCTGCCCGACCGGCCGCACCCACCAATCTCGCACGAACAACGCCGCGACCGGCCGCTGCCACCTACATCTGCGCCGCGGCAAACGGCCCGGCCGCTGCGCCACGGTGTGGCAGCGGCGACCACCGGCAGTGACGCGAACGCACCGTCGGTGAATGCCGAGATCGGTGGCACGCGGGTTGTACCCGTGAGTCACATGCAGCCTCGCCTCGCCCAGCAGAACGGCCTCGTTCTCGCTCCTCCGCCACCGGCCCTCACGGTGCGGAATTCCAACCTCAGCTACGTGCGCGGCGCCGTCGGCAGTCCGGTATGCGTGGCCGCGGCGGTGTTCGCGGCCTGCGTCGGACTCGGGCTGGCGGGAGTCCTGGGCGCGATGATCGCGATGGTCTCCGTGATCGGGATCGGCGCTCACACCTCGCGCTACGAGCTGGTGCGCCGCCACCTCGATCAGCAGGCCCAGCTCCGCGAGCGGTGCCGCCGCGAGGCGCAGCGGCTCAAGCAGCTGCGCCCGACCGGCCCGGTGCGCCAGCAGCAGTACATCGAGCTGCGCGACCTGGTCGAGCAGGTGGAGCGGACCGATCCGGGCGAGGCGGGGCGGTTCGAGCTCCAGGACCTGCTCGATCACTTCGTGCGGCTCTCGCTGTCGCACCAGCGCTGCCTCGAGGCGCTGCGGCTCGCCGGCAGCCACGACCTGCCGCAGGCGATCCCGATCACCGACTCGACGCGGTCGAAGCGGCGCCGCGAGATCATGGCGCGCCGGCTGCGCCACCGCGAGGAGTGCCTGCAGCGCGTCGAGCGCCTCGCCGACGAGATCGACGCGGTCGACGAGCTGGTGCGGCTGGTCGCCCAGCGGGTCGCCTGCCCCGCGCTCGACCCCGAGCTCGATCGCGAGATCGAGCGCCGGCTGTGGGAGCTCGACGAGGTCGAGGCCGCCCTCAACCAGCTCTCCGCCTAGCCCACTCCCGCGCGCTGCATCGCCCCGCCTGCACCGGAAGCTCCGGACCGCACGCGGGGTTTTGGGCTATCCGGTTTCTTATTGACCCGTTTTCAATAGAGCGCTACGGTCGCGCCCATGGCTGAGCTCGCCGCGATCGTCGTCGGTGCCGGGTTCTCGGGGCTGTGCGCCGGCATCCAGTTGAAGCGCGCCGGGATCCACGACTTCGTGATCCTCGAGAAGGCGGACCGCGTCGGCGGCACCTGGCGGGACAACACCTATCCGGGCGCGGCGTGTGACATCCCCTCGCACCTCTACTCGTACTCGTTCGAGCCGAACCCGCAGTGGTCGCGCGCGTATGGTGGCCAGCCGGAGATCCTCGCCTACCTCGAGCGCTGCGCCGACAAGTACGGGCTGCGGCCGCACCTGCACTTCGACGCGCGGGTGGTGCGCGCCACGTTCGACGACGCCACCGGCACGTGGACGGTCGAGACCCACGATGGCGTGGTGCGGACCAGCCGCGCGCTGCTGCTCGGCAACGGCGCGCTGCACCTGCCGGCGATCCCGGAGCTGCCGGGGCTCGCGTCGTTCCGCGGCAAGACGTTCCACTCGGCGCGCTGGGACCACGGCCACGATCTGACCGGCGAGCGCGTCGCGGTGATCGGCACCGGCGCGAGCGCGATCCAGTTCGTGCCGCAGATCGCGCCGCGGGTGGACCAGCTGCACGTGTTCCAGCGCACCCCGCCGTGGATCGTGCCCAAGCGCGATCGCCCGATCGGCGATCGCGAGCAGTGGCTGCTCGAGCACCTGCCCGGCGCGCACTGGCTGCGCCGCACCGGGCTGTACTGGCTGTTCGAGAGCCGGGTGCTCGGCTTCGCGTTCGCGCCGAAGATCAACCAGCTCGCCGAGCGCCTCGTGCTCGCGCACCTGCGCCGCTCGATCCCGGATCCGGCGCTGCGCGCCCGGCTCACCCCCAGCTACCGGATGGGCTGCAAGCGGGTCCTGATCTCGAACGACTACTACCCCGCCCTCGCCCGGCCCAACGTCGAGCTGGTGACCGACGGCATCCAGGCGATCGAGCCGACCGGGATCCGGACCGCGGACGGCCGGCTCCGCGAGGTCGACACGATCATCTTCGGCACCGGGTTCCGCGTGGTCGACTACGTGTCGGCGATGTCGATCGTCGGGCGCGGCGGCGTCGATCTCAACACCGTGTGGCACGAGTCGGTGCGCAACTACCTCGGGATCACGGTCTCGGGGTTCCCGAACCTGTTCCTGCTGATGGGCCCGAACACCGGGCTCGGCCACAACTCGATGGTGTTCATGATCGAGGCGCAGGCTCGCTATGCCGTCGATGCGATCCGCGCGATGCACCGCCGCGGCCTCGCGTCGATCGAGGTTCGCCCCGAGGTCGAGCAGGCGTTCCGCAGCGAGATGAGCCGCAAGCTCTCGAGCACCGTGTGGACCGCCGGATGCAGCAGCTGGTACATGGCTCCCGACGGAGAGGTGCTGCTGTGGCCGGGCTTCACGTTCGACTACTGGCTGCGCACCCGGCGCGTGGCGCTGCGCGACTTCGCCACGGTCGAAGTGACCGGTTGCAGAGGTCGGGCGCGTCCGGCTACGGTCCACGCTTCGCCATGACGACCGAACCGAAGCCCCCTCGCACCGACGCAGCCTGGCTCGACGCCCACTGGATGCCGTTCACGGGCAACCGCCAGTTCAAGGCGCACCCCCGGATGATCGTCGCCGCGGAGGGCGCGTACTACACCGACGCGAACGGTCGCAAGATCCTCGATGGGCTGTCGGGGCTGTGGTGCAGCGGGCTCGGCCACGGCCGCCGCGAGATCGTCGAGGCGGTGAGCCGCCAGATCGCGACGCTCGACTACGCGCCGGCGTTCCAGTACGGCCACCCGCAGTCGTTCGCGCTCGCGAACAAGATCAAGGAGCTGACCCCGGCCGGGCTCGACTACGTGTTCTTCACCGGCTCGGGCTCCGAGGCGGCCGATACCTCGCTCAAGATGGCGCGCGCGTACTGGCGCGCGAAGGGCAAGGCCACCAAGACCCGGCTGATCGGGCGCGAGAAGGGCTACCACGGCGTCAACTTCGGCGGCATCTCGGTCGGTGGCATCGGCGCGAACCGCAAGACCTTCGGCCAGGGGGTCGAGGCGGATCACCTGCCGCACACCCAGCTCGCCGGCAACGCGTTCGCGCGCGGCATGCCGGCCAAGGGCGCCGAGCTCGCGGATCGCCTGCTCGATCTGATCGCGCTGCACGACGCCTCGAACATCGCCGCGGTGAGCGTCGAGCCGTTCGCGGGCTCGGCCGGCGTGATCATCCCGCCGGTCGGCTACCTACAGCGGCTGCGCGAGATCTGCACCGCACACGACATCCTGCTCATCTTCGACGAGGTGATCACCGGGTTCGGGCGCGCCGGCGCGTACACCGGCGCGGAGGCGTTCGGCGTCACGCCGGACATCCTCAACGTCGCCAAGCAGGTGACCAACGGCACGCAGCCGCTCGGCGCGGTGGTCGCGAACAAGGAGATCTACGACGCGTTCATGGCCGCCGGTGGCCCCGAGTACATGCTCGAGTTCGCGCACGGCTACACCTACTCGGCGCACCCGGTCGCGTGTGCCGCCGGGGTCGCGGCGCTCGATCTGCTGGTCCAGGAGCGTGCGGTCCAGCGCGTGGCCGAGCTCGCGCCGTACTTCGAGAACGCGGTCCACGGGCTGCGCGGCGTCAAGCACGTCGCCGACATCCGCAACTTCGGGCTCGCGGCCGGGCTCACGATCGAGGCGCTGCCCGGCGAGCCGGCGCGCCGGCCGTTGGAGAACGCGAAGAAGTGCCACGAGAACGGCGTGTACGTGCGCTACGGCGGCGACACGATCCAGCTCGCGCCGCCGTTCATCGTCGAGAAGCCGGAGATCGATCGGTTGATCAGCGTGCTCGGCGACGCGCTCGCGCAAACCGCGTGACGCGCGACACGCGGTGAACGCCCCGCGCGCGTGGGTTGCGAACGCGCGTTGACACCGGCCTCGCGCGCGTTGACACCGGCCTCGCGCGCGTCGCCGAGCGGCCCGCGGCTGCGTGCCTGCGCGCTGGCCCTCGCCGTGCATGAGGCGCGGCCGCCGTATGAAAGCTCTCCCGCTGTTCCTCGTCGCCGCGGCCGCGTGTGGTGGCACCGATCCGGCCACCGACACCCCCGATGCCGCGACCGCCTCGGACGCCCCCGCGCCGGGGGAGGTCACCACGCTCGACGAGCTGCCGTTCGTGCAGCGGCTCGCGCTCGCGGGCGACTGCCTCGTCGCCACCAACGGATACATCGTCCAGTGCGTGTCGCTGACCGGCGCGCCGAGCCGCCCGATCGCGCGGCTCGATCGACCGGGGCCGAGCGGACCGCAGCGCACGCTGGTCCAGATGGCCTCCGAGGGCCCCCACGTCTATGCGACCTCGCTCACGACGCTCGGCGACCTCGTGATCGATCGGATCTCGGTCGACGGCAACGTCGAGATCCTCGCCACGCCGGGGCGGGTCGATCCCACGATCGGCGCCGGCCTGGGCATCGCGATCGACGGCTCGCGGCTGGTGTTCACGATGAACGAGGAGCTGTGGTCGGTGCCCAAGGCCGGCGGCGAGCCGGCGCGGCTGACCACCGGGGGCGGCTGGCTCGGCGAGGTCGTCGCGGTGGGCGGCCAGGCGTTCTACGTCCAGCCGGACCAGATCTATCGCTACGACCTCGCGCGCCCCGGCGCGACGAGCGAGCTGGTCGACGGCGTCGAGGTGTGGGGCTCGGCGGTGCTCGCCAGCGATGGCGCGCGGGCGATCGCCGCCACCGATACCCGCGGGCTCGAGTCGTCGCAGGTGTACCTCCTGCCGGACGCGCCGCCGCTCGCCACGCTGCCCGGCGTGCTCGGCCGCGCGGTGGTGCTCGGCGATCGCGCGTGGGTCGTGTCCGGCAAGGCGATCTTCGAGATCGAGCTCGCCACCGGCAAGTCCACTGCGATCGTCACCGGCGAGCGCGCGGTGGATCTCGAGGTGACCGCCGACGCCGTGTACTGGGCGACGTCGGACGGCGCGATCCGCAAGCGCACCCGCTGAGCCGCGCGTGACCGCCGCCACGAACGCGCGGTCACGATCCAGATCGGCCGGGTGAGAACGCGCGGCGACGGCCCGCGCGCTGGGCCGCGGGCGAGGCAAGTGGCCGGCTGGTCCTCGACGTGCAACGGGCGCTCGCGTATGAAAGCTCGCTCGCTCCTCCTCGCGCTCGTCGCCGCGTGCGGCGGCTCCGAAACCACGCCGGACGCCGCAGCGGTGGACGAGCCCGGCCAGGTGACCACGCTCGACCAGCTGCCGTACGTCGACCGGTTCGCGATCGCCGGCGACTGCCTGGTCGTCGCGAGCAGCCGGATCCTGAGCTGCGTCTCGATGACCGGCGCGCCGACCCGGCGGATCGCGATGTTCGACGAGACGCCGATCGTCAGCGTGATCGCCGACGGCACCGACGCGATCGTCACCCGGTACTCGGTGCGCAGCGACGCCACGCTGTACGTCGATCGCGTGTCGCTCGACGGCCAGATCACCCCGATCGGCTCGCCGGGCCGCTTCGATCCGACGAACGGCGGCAAGGGGCTCGCGCTGGCCGGCGACCGCGTCGCGGTGACCACCAACCACACCCTGGACACGTTCGCGAAGACCGGCGGCGGACACGCGCAGCACGCCTCGGTGACCAGCCTGGTCGGCGAGGTCGCGGTGGTCGGCACCGACGCGTACTGCGCGCTCCCACCGCTGATCTATCGCTACGATCTCGCGGCGCCCGGCAGCGAGCCCACCGCGCTCGACCGGATCTCGATGCCGTTCCCGCCCAGCCTCGCCTCGGACGGCACGAACGTGCTCGCGGTGCTCGACCCGCCGGAGCTCGGCAAGGCGATCGTGCACCTGCTGCCGGATCCCGTGCCGGTCGCGAAGCTGCCCGGCGCACCGGGGCGCGGCGCGATCCGAGGCGACCGCGCGTGGGTCGTGGCCGGCATGGCGATCCACGAGATCGATCTCGCCACCGGAGAGTCGACCGCGATCGTGACCGGCGAGCGCGCGGTGGACCTCGCGGTGACCGACGACGCGCTGTACTGGGCGAACCAGGCCGGCGAGCTGCGACGGCGCGCCCGCTGAGCGCCCGCCGGCTACAGCGAGAACGTCCCGCGGCGCAGGAACTGGCCGCGGCCCTGCTTGTGCTTGCCGACCCAGCGATCGTCCTCGACGATCAGCTCGCCGCGCGACAGCACCGCCGAAGGTGCGCCGAGCACGCGCTTGCCCTCGAACGGCGAGTAGTCGACCCGCATGTGCAGGGTGTCCTTCGAGAGCAGCTTCTCGCGCTGCGGATCCCACACCACGACATCGGCATCGGCGCCGACCGCGACCGTGCCCTTCCTGCCGTACAGGCCGAAGATCTTCGCCGGCGCCGTCGAGGTGATCTCGACGAACCGGTTGATCGAGATCTTGCCCTCGCGCACGCCCTCCCACAGCAGGTGCAGCCGGGTCTCGACGCCCGGCATGCCGTTCGGGATCTTCGAGAAGTCGCCGCGGCCGAGCTCCTTCTGATCCTTCATGCAGAACGGGCAGTGGTCGGTCGCGACGACCTGGAGGTCGTAGTTGCGCAGCCCGCGCCACAGGTGATCGTGGTGGTGCCGGGGGCGGAGCGGCGGCGTGCACACGTACCCGGCGCCCTTCCACTCGTTGCCCGGCTCGCCGCGCAGGTCGTCCTCGGTGCAGAACAGGTACTGTGGGCAGGTCTCGGCGTACGCGGGCAGCCCGCGATCGCGCGCCTCCATCACGCGCTCGAGCGCGCGCTGCGCCGACAGGTGCACCATGTACACCGGCACGCCCGCCATCTCGGCGAGCGCGATCGCACGCTCGGTGCCGGTCGCCTCGGCGGCCTCGGGCCGGGTCAACGCGTGATAGACCGGCGCGGTGTGGCCGCGGGCGAGCGCCTGCTGGACGAGCACGTCGATCGGCAGCCCGATCTCGGCGTGCATCGTGATCAGCGCGCCCAGCTCGCCGGCCCGCTGCATCGCGCGGAAGATCTGCTGATCGTCGACCAGCAGCACGCCCGGGTAGGCCATGAACATCTTGAACGACGTCACGCCCTCGCGGACCATCGCCGCCATATCCTCGAGCGTCGACGGATTGGCCTCCGTCATGATCATGTGGAAGCCGTAGTCGATCGCCGCCTTGCCCTCGGCCTTGGCGAACCAGGTGTCGAGCCCGGCGCGCAGCGAGCCGCCCTTCTGCTGCACCGCGAAGTCGACGATCGGCGTCGTCCCGCCGTGCGCCGCGGCGATCGTCCCGGTCTCGAAGTCGTCCGAGGCCATCGTGCCGCCGAACGGAAAGTCCATGTGCGTGTGGCAATCGATGCCACCCGGGATCACGTACTTGCCCTTGGCGTCGATCGTCGTGTCGGCGGTGCCGGGCACCGTGCCCGGCGCGGCGAGCGCCGCGATCTTGCCGTTCTCGATCCACACGTCGGCCGCGAAGGTGTCCGAGGCGGTGACGACGGTGCCGTCCTTGATCAGCGTGCGCGCCATCTCAGTCCTCCACCAGCGGACCGTACGCGTCCGGGCGGCGATCGCGGAAGAACTGCCAGGTCCGGCGGACCTCCTCGATCATCGAGAGATCGAGCTCGGCGACCACCAGCTCGTCCTGATCCTCGCTGGCACACGCCAGGATCTGGCCGCGTGGATCGACGAAGTACGAGTTGCCGTAGAACTTGCCGATGTTCCACGGCGCCTCGGTGCCGACGCGGTTGATCGCACCGACGAAGTAGCCGTTCGCCACCGCGTGCGCGGGCTGCTCGAGCTTCCACAGGTACTGCGACAGCCCGGCGACCGTCGCCGACGGGTTGTAGACGATCTCGGCGCCGGCCAGGCCGAGCGCGCGCGCGCCCTCGGGGAAGTGGCGGTCGTAGCAGATGTACGCGCCGATCGTCGCGTAGCGGGTCTTGAACACCGGATAGCCGAGGTTGCCCGGCTTGAAGAAGTACTTCTCCCAGAACCCGCTGGTCTGTGGGATATGGGTCTTGCGGTACTTGCCGAGGTAGCTGCCATCGGCGTCGAGGATCGCGGCGGTGTTGTAGTAGACGCCGGCCTGCTCGCGCTCGTACAGCGGCACCACCATCGCCATCTGGTACTTCGCCGCGATCGGCGCCAGCTTCTCCACCGTCGGGCCGGGCACCGGCTCGGCGGCGTCATACCAGCGCCGGTCCTGTCCGGGGCAGAAGTACGGCCCGTTGAAGATCTCCTGGAGGCACAGGATCTGAACGCCCTGCTTGCCCGCCTCGTGGATCATCGGCAGGTGCTTCTCGAGCATCGCCGCCTGGATCTCGGCGACCGGCCGCGACTCGTCGTTGATCGGATTGCTGGCCTGGATCAGGCCACTGATGACTTTGCGTGCCATGGCTGTGTGCTCCCCTGTCCTCAGTTCGTGACCAGCGTGCTGGTCTCCTTGGCGATCTCGCCCTTCCAGGTCTCGGTGTCGCGATTGGTGCGGCTGCGCGCCGCCTCCTTGGCGTCGCGCGCCGACTTCTGGCGATCGACGAGGTCGTGGTGGGTGGTGAAGAACGGCAGGCTCTTGCCGATGAATTCGCGCAGGTTGCCGAACTTCTGATCGGTCATGAACTTCGAGAGCTCGGCCTTGAGCTCCTCGATGATCTCGTAGCCGCGCAGCATCGCGCCGGTACACACCTGCACCGTCGACGCGCCGAGCAGGAAGAACTGCGCCGCGTCGAACCCGGTCTCGATCCCGCCGATCCCGCTGATCTCGAGGCCCGGGTTCGCGCGCGCGACCTCCATCACCTGGCGCAGCGCGATCGGGCGCACCGCCTGGCCGGAGTAGCCGCCCGGCACGCTGTGGCCCTCGACGGTCGGCAGCGGGCGCAGCGTCTTGAGATCGATCCCGCACACCGACAGGATCGTGTTGATCATCGCGATGCCATCGGCGCCGCCGCGCAGCGCCGCGGCCGCCGGCACGGTCGGATTGCCGACGTTCGGCGTCATCTTCGCCCACACCGGGATCCGCGACACCTGCTTCACCCAGCCGACGACCTCCTCGACGATGTCGGGGTTCTCGCCCATCGCCATGCCCATCCGGCGCTCGGGCAGGCCGTGTGGACAGCTGAGGTTGAGCTCGAACGCGTCGACGCCGGTCTCCTGGACCTCGCGCACGATCTGCTGCCACGCGTCCTTGCGGTACTCCTCCATGATCGACGCGATCAGGATCTTGTTCGGATAGTTCTTCTTGAGCTGCCGCAGGTCGTCGATCCAGTCGGCGTACGGGCGATCGCTGATCAACTCGATGTTCTCGAATCCGATCACCTCCTCGCTCGACCGGCCGCGGTGCTTGGCATAGCGAGGCGCGGTGTTGATCACCTTCGAGGCGTCGAGACTGAATGTCTTGCACACCATCCCACCCCACCCGAGGTCGAACGATCGCGCGATCACCTTGCCGTTGGTGCCGGGCGGGCCGGAGCCGAGCACGAACGGGTTATCGAAGCTCATGCCATGGACGGTGATGGAAAGATCAACGGTCACGTCGCCTCCAGAACGCTGTGAGTGGGGAACGGCGTGGCTAACACAGCCCCAGAGTGCCCTTCAACCAACAAGTTCGGACGGAGCCCAACAGTCGATATGACATCTTGATATGCGTGCGACCGGCGCACCGCACCGGCCTCGATCTTGGATCGACTCTGCGCGACTCGGAGTACGGGAGGGACCATGGCGAGATTAGGACTATTGGTTCGCTTGAAGGCGCGGCGCGGCCGCGAGGCCCAGGTCGAGGAGCGGCTCACCTCCGCCCTGCCACTGGTGCGCGGAGAATCCGGGACGACCGCGTGGTTCGCGATCCGGTTCGGGCGGCGCAGCTACGGGATCTTCGACGTGTTCCCCGACGAGGCGAGCCGCCGCGCACACCTCGCCGGGCCGGTGCCCAAGGCGCTCGCGGAGATCACCGAGGAGCTGCTCGAGGAGCCGCCCGAGATCCACGAGGTGGACGTGATCGCCGACAAGCTCCCCGAGGAGCCGCTGGCGCTGCCGAACACCCGCGGGTTCTGGCTCAGCTTCCGCCCGCGCGAGGGCAGCGACTCGCGGCTCGAGGAGTTCCTGCTGAGTGCCAAACCACTCGTGCAGCGCGAGCCGGGCACGACCGCGTGGTTCGCGGTGCGGCTCGATACCGGCGAGTACGGCATCTTCGATGTATTCCCCAGCCAGGGCGCGCGGCTCGCCCACCTCCTGGGGCGGGTGCCGCGGGAGTTGCTGAAGCACGGCCGCTCGCTGATCGGCAGCATGCCGCGGATCGGATTGGCCAAGATCCGCGCCGAGAAACTACCGGTCTGAAAAAGCCTCGCTCCAGTTCCGCCGCGCGTGTTAGGCCTTACGGCCACATGGCGACGAAGATGATCGGGCACTGGATCGATGGCAGGCCGTACGAGCGCGCGGCGGAGCGGCACGGCGAGGTGTTCAACCCGGCGACCGGCGAGGTCCAGGCGACCGTGGCGTTCGCGACGCCGGGAGTGGTCGACGAGGCCGTCGAGGCCGCCGCGCGCGCCGCCGCGACCTGGCGCTCGGCGTCGATCGCCAAGCGCACCAAGATCCTGTTCGCGTTCCGCGAGCTGGTGGATCGCCACAAGGCGGAGATCGCGCGCCTGCTCACCCTCGAGCACGGCAAGGTGACCGCGGACGCGATGGGCGAGGTCAACCGCGGCCTCGAGGTGATCGAGTTCGCGTGTGGGATCGCGGATCTCGCGAAGGGCGAGTTCTCCGAGAACGTCTCGACCGAGGTCGACTCGTACTCGATCCGCCAGCCGCTCGGCGTGGTCGCCGGGATCACGCCGTTCAACTTCCCCGCGATGGTCCCGATGTGGATGTATCCACTCGCGATCGCGTGTGGCAACACGTTCGTGCTCAAGCCCAGCGAGCGCGATCCGTCGTGCTCGAATTTCTGCGCCCAGCTGCTCGCCGACGCGGGCCTGCCGCCGGGCGTGTTCAACGTGGTGCACGGCGACAAGGTCGCGGTCGATCGCCTGCTCGAGCACCCGAAGGTCGCGGCGATCTCGTTCGTCGGCTCGACGCCGATCGCGCAGTACATCTACGAGACCGGCACGCGCCACGGCAAGCGCGTCCAGGCGCTCGGCGGCGCGAAGAACCACATGATCGTGCTGCCGGACGCCGACATGGAGCTCGCGGCGGACGCGGCGATCTCGGCGGGCTATGGCTCGGCCGGCGAGCGCTGCATGGCGATCTCGGTGCTCGTCGCGGTTGGCTCGGCGGCGGACAAGCTGGTGCCGTTGCTGAAGGAGCGGATCGCCAAGCTCAAGGTCGGCGACGGCCTCGACGCGTCGTCGGAGATGGGCCCGCTGATCAACCGCGCCCACCGCGACAAGGTCGCCGGCTACGTCGATCGCGGCATCGCCGAGGGCGCGACCCTGCTCGCCGATGGCCGCACCCTCGCGGTCCCCGACCGCCCCGCGGGCTTCTTCCTCGGCCCGAGCCTGTTCGATCACGTGCGCCCCGAGATGGCGATCTACAAGGACGAGATCTTCGGCCCGGTGCTGTCGATGGCGCGGGTGGCGACCTACGACGAGGCGATCCGGCTGGTCAACACCAACCCGTACGCGAACGGCGTCGCGCTGTTCACCAACGATGGCGGCGCCGCGCGCAAGTTCCAGCACGAGGTCGAGGTGGGCATGGTCGGCATCAACGTCCCGATCCCGGTGCCGATGGCGTACTACTCGTTCGGCGGCTGGAAGGCGTCGCTGTTCGGCGATCACCACATCTACGGCCGCGATGGCGTGCACTTCTACACCCGCACCAAGGCGGTGACCTCGCGGTGGCCGGATCCGCGGCACCGCGGCGTCGACCTCGGGTTCCCGCAGAATCGCTAGCGCACCGCGGCGGGCCGAGATCGCGTACGATCGCGCTCGAGTGCCCCGAACGTCGAGCCCGCAGGGCGGCCCGCTGTTCACGTTCCGCATGGTCCCGCTGATCTCCGGCGCGCTCGTGCACCGCGGGATCGACGCCCGCGAGCTGCTCGCGCAGGCGGGCGTGCCGGCCGACGCGCTGCGCGGCGAGGTCACCGCGCCGCTCCGCCGGATCCAGCGCTTCATCGAGCTCGCCGCCCAGGCGCTCGGCGACGATCAGTTCGGGCTCGCGCTCGCCGGGTGGGTGCCGAGCGGCGCGTACGGCGTGGTCGAGTTCCTGGTCCGCAGCGCGCCGACGATCGAGCGCGGCATCGAGGTGCTCGGCGAGTTCGCGGCGCTGATCAACCCGATCGGCGAGTTCCGGTTCGAGCGCGGCGCCGGCGAGGGGCGGCTCCACTACGCGGTCCACGCCCAGCGCGACGCGCTCGGCCGCCACCTCAACGAGTACACGATCGCGTTCATCGCCCGGCAGTTCGGCGCGGTGCTCGGCGAGCCGCTGCCGCTGGTCCGCGCGTGGTTCTCGCACGCACGCCGCCACCACGCCGACGAGCTGGCCGCGCGGCTCGGCTGCGCCGTCGCGTTCCGGGCCGCGGACTGTGGCTTCGCGGTGTCGCGCGAGGTGCTCGCGCGCGCGCCGCGCACCGCCGATCCCGCGCTGTTCGAGTTCCTCCGCGGCCAGGCGCGCGCCCAGCTGGTGCGGGTCGGCCCCCATGACGTGGTGACCCAGCTCGTGCGCGTGCTCGAGCTGCGGCTCCCCGGCGGCGACGTCGGCGCGGGCGCGGTCGCCGACGCGATGGCCACCACGGTGCGCAGCCTGCAGCGCCACCTCGCCGAGGCCGGCACGTCGTACCGCGACGTGCTCGCCCACGTCCGCCTGCGCCGCCGCGCCGAGCTGACCCAGGGCGGCCTCTCCGAGACCGAGATCGCGCACCGGCTCGGGTTCGCCGATGCGCGGTCGATGCGGCGCTCGCTCGACGAGGCGTAGCCGGGCGTCAGTCGAACCGGACGGCCGTCGTGTTCGCGCCGCACACCACGACGCCGACGCGCTCGCCCGGCGCCGGGACGTACGCGCCGGCCGCCAGCGCCGCGAACGCCGCCGCCCCGCCGGGCTCGGTCGCGATCCGCACCGCGCCCCACAGCGCGCGCTGCGCCGCGGCGATCGCTTCGTCGGAGACCAGCGCGACGCGCTCGACGAACGCGCGCGCGATCGGGAACATCAGCTCGCCGACCCGCCGTGGCGCGAGCGAGTCCGCCGCGATGCCGCCCGCCTCGGCGTCGACCGGCCGGCCCGCCTCGAACGCACGCGCCAGCGTGGGCGCGGTCGCGGGCTCGACGGCGATGATCCGGATGCGCCCCGCGAACCACGCCGCGATCCCGCCGATCAGCCCGCCCCCGCCGACCGCCACCAGCAGCGTGTCGAGCTCGCCGTCCTGCTCGATCTCGAGGCCCACCGTGCCCTGCCCCGCCAGGGTCTCCGGCTGATCGTACGCGTGGATCGCGAGCGCCCCGCGCTCGGCCACGAACAGCTCGCTCGCCGCCAGCGCGTCCGCGTAGCGCTCGCCGGCGATCACCAGCTCCGCGCCGTAGCTCTGGATCCGCTCGCGCTTCGCGGTCGAGGTGACGCTCGGCACGAAGATCGTCGCCGGCACGCCGCGCCGCATCGCCGCGTACGCGACCGCCGCGCCGTGGTTGCCGCCGGACGCCGCGACCACACCCGCCGCGGGGACGGCGCGCGTCAGCAGGTGCGCGAACGCGCCGCGCGCCTTGAACGACCCGGAGTGCTGCAGCATCTCCAGCTTGAGCGCGACCGGCAGCGCCGGGCGCCCGAGGTCCGCGAGATCGATCCGCACGGTCGGAGTCCGCCGGATGTACGGCCGGATCGTCTGCTCGATCTCCGCGATCCACTCGCGCGTGATCGCCTGGTCGGGTTCGCTCGCCATGGCCTCATGCGTACCATCTGGCCCCCCGCGCGCGGTGGAGGCAACGCGCGCATATCGCCGGGCCAACGCGCGCGCTCGCACCGCGGCACACCCGCTGCACTTTCGCAGCTCGGTCCGCTGGAGGCCCGCCATGCGCACGCTGTTCTCGCTGATCTCGCCGCTCTGGCTGGTCGCGCTCGCCGCGCCGGCGGTCGCAGATGGCACGCGTCCCTCCACCGCACCACCGGCCGCGCGGCCCCCCGTCGTGCGCCCGAGCCCGATACCGGCGAGCGAGCTCGCGCCGATCGACCTGGCGTCGATCCCCGAGCCGTGCGCGACACTCGCGCGCCAGGCCACCGCCGCCAATCTCACGCTCGCGCTCGCGGCCCGGATCTCGCTCGCGAGCTGCCTGCCCACCGCGCGGCTCGCCAGCGCCTCGCTCGTCGATTGCGAGGCGTCCGTGCTCGAGGTCGAGGAGGCGGCGGCCCAGAGCTTCGCGCTGCTCGACGAGGTCACCACGCTCGGCGATCCGCTGATGAAGATCATCGCGGAGCACGCCCGCGGCGAGCTGCTCGTCGGGCTCTCGGTGCGCATGCAGAGCACCGTGCCGCCGCCCGGCCGCGACGCGTCCTCGATCGCGATGCACCACAGCCGCAAAGCGGTCCTCGAGCTGCTGCTCGTCCCGTGGCGCGACCGGGCCCGGCTCGCGTTCGAGCACGTGCTCGAGCTGGCCCGCGAGCAGCCGCGGCTCGCGCGCAACCCGGTCGTCCGCACCGCGGTGCGATCCAGCGAGCAGCGACTCGCCGCGATCGCGCCGCCCGATCCGAGCCTCGATCCCTCGTCCGACGAGGGGCGCGGTGGCGAGCCGACCGTGCCGGATGCCGCGCCGCCCGGCCCGCCGCCGGATGCGCCACCGGGCCCGACGCCCGACGCGGCGCCGGTCGGACCGGACTCCACGCCGCCCGCACCC